>URBB01000074.1 GCA_900545835.1 uncultured Collinsella sp.
GAGCACATTAAGTGCTCTTCGGCTCGTGCGGAACTCGCGATAAATCTCACAGGCCGTGCCCGGCTCTCTGTGGGCGAGCAAGCTGCGGAAACTCGGTCGGTCTAGAGTAATATCGTGCGAACGGAATTCTGGCTAATGACCTGTTCGCGACAAAGACTCGATAGGCAGCCCTCTCTATGCCCTTTTATAAGTTGCGGTGAAATAGGGACTGAATTTGGGGTTGAATCGTTTAAACAGTCCCTATTTCACCGCAACTTATTTGGGGATGAAAAAGACGGAGACCCTGGGGAGGGACTCCGCCTTATATACAGGGGGCGATGTTATTCGCGGGCTGGGGGATTAGACCAGGCGGGCGTTGATCGTCTTGGCGATCTCGGCGGCGTCGGTGGAACCCTTGACGGTGGCACGGAAGTCCTCGTCCATGAGCGCCTCGGCGACCTTGGACAGGATCTTGAGGTGCGTGGTACCAGCCTGTGCACCAGGGATGAGCAGAGCGATGGCCACGTTGACAGGAGCGCCGTCCATGGTATCCCAACCGGTCACGCCGGACTCGTCCTTAACGACGATGACGGCAGCCTCGGTAATGGCGTCGGACTTGGCATGCGGGATGGCGAAGCCCTCCATCATGCCCGTCGTGCCCTCGGCCTCGCGGGCCAGGAAGGCGTTCATCACGGCATCGGCGTCGCTCGCGACACCGGCCTTGACGGCCTGGTTGGAGACAAAGCTCAGAGCCTCGTCACGAGAAGCGAAGTCCTCGGCGACAAAGACGTTCTCGACCTTCACGAAGTCGGCAGCCTCGGCCTTGGGGGCCTCGACGGCAGCGGCCTTGGGGGCCTCAACCGGCTTGGTTGCAGGAGCGGCCTTCTGGTTCTTCTCAAAGTCGTACTTCTTAAAGGCCACGAACAGGATGCCACCGACCACAGCGCCGATGAGGATCGCGAGGACCCACAGCGGACCATTCTCGACAACGGGCAGGACCAGGAAGCCACCATGAGGCGCCGGATCGTGAACGTTGAACATAATGGTCAGGATCGAGGCGATAGAGGAACCGAGCATCATGATGGGCATGACGGGCCAGATGTTCTTGGTCATGAACGGAATGGCGCCCTCGGTGATGTGGGTGCAACCAAGGATGAGGTTGACGATACCGGCGTCGTGATCCTCCTGGCTGAAGTACTTCTTGCCGACAACGACGGCGAAGGTGGTGATCAGCGGCGGAACGATGCAAGCTGCGGAGACGGCAGCCATGAAGTTGGTGCCGAAGTTGTAGGTGTCGGTGCCGACACCGGCGGCCAGGGCCTCGGTGAGCATAGCGGTACCGGTGACGTAAGCAGCCTTGTTGACCGGGCCGCCCATGTCAACGGCGCACATGCAGCCGATGGCAAGGCCCAGAACAATGGCGCCAGAGGCAGACAGACCCTTGAGGAAGTCCATCATGGCGGTGTTGATGGCAGCCATGGGGCCGGAGATGCCGAGCATGACCAGGCCGACGATAGCAGTCGAGAACAGCGGGTACAGAAAGATAGCCTTGAGGCCGTCCAGATTCTTGGGCAGCTTGGAGAAGACCTTCTCGAGCAGCAAGATGACATAGCCAGCGAGGAAACCGCCGACGATGCCGCCCAGGAAGCCGAAGCCCACGCCGGCGCCGCCGGCGTCGATCATGCCGGTCTCGGCGTTAACGGGCAGGCCCTGGATGGCGATCATACCGGCAACAAAACCGGGGACGAGCGCCGGGCGCTTGCCGATGGACTCGGCGATGTAGGCGGAAAGCACGGGAACCATGAGGTTCATGGCGATGCCGCCGATGATCTTGAGCATAGCGGCAAAGCTGTTGTAGTCAGACGCCGTCGAATCGAAGGACGTGATGCCCCACAGGAACGAGACGGCGGTCAGGACACCACCAGCGACGACGAAGACCAGCATGTGGCTGACGCCGTTCATGAGGTGCTTGTAGATGATGTGGCCGATGGACTCCTTCTCCTCGACCTCATCCTCGACATCGACAGCAGCCGCAACCGAGTCGTCACCCTTGGCGGCGAGCGCGCGGTCGATCAGCTTACCGGCGGCCTCGACGGACAGGGCTTTGGAAACACCAACGGAAACCATGCGCTTGCCGGCGAAACGCTCCGCCTGGACATCCTTATCGGCCGCGACGACGACGGCCTTGGCACCAGCGATCTCGCTCTTGGTGAGCTCGTTCTCGACACCGACCTGGCCATGAGTCTCGACCTTAATGGTCAGACCTCGCTCGGCAGCAGCCTTCTCCAGCGCCTCCTTCGCCATGAAGGTGTGCGCAATGCCGGTCGGGCAACCGGTCGCGGCGATGATGTCAAACTTAGCCATGTGTCCCTCCTTCTTGAGTACAGCGCCCGCGGGCGCTCCCCTACACGCGCTTCGATGCGCGTTTTTCCACACTTGAAAGATACCAACCTACCGTCCGCGTGAGAAGAGACAAGGCGCAATTCTCCGATGAAAGGTTCTTTCATAACCGTAAACGGCAAGTGAAAGTTTACCATCAACACTTGAAACGGCAAGGTGTATCTTGTAATTGAAAATGCCCGTATACTATGGCATTGCAAATCAAGCTAGATTTTCATGCCAACCAGGAGCCATCCATGACCGATAGTAGCAAGAGCGCACTTTCCCTCATTAGTACCCATCAGGGATACAGCGAGTCCGAGCAGCGCATTGTCGACTATATATTGGAACACCAGTCCGAAGCGCCACGCCTCACGGCCGCTCAGCTCTCGCGCGCTGCCGCCACGTCCGAGGCGACCGTTTCGCGCTTCTGCCGAAAGCTGGGCTTTGGCAGCTTCCGCAGCTTTCAGTTTTCGTTGGCGAGGGATTTGGAAAGCCAGCGCAACGAGGGCCTGACCGACGAGGTCTCGCTCGATAATATGGAGCAGAGCCTAAAAAATATCCTCGCCGCCAAGGTGAGTGAGCTTAATGCGACCATCGACGGCATAGATCACGACACGTTGGCCGCAGTTGTACACGCGCTTAAGAATGCCGGTGTTATTGAGTTCGCCGCCGTGGGCAATACGAACGCGGTCGCGCTCGATGCGACATTTAAGTTTTCGCAGCTGGGCCTTCGCTGCATGGCAAGCACCATCAGCGAGACATCAATCGGCTTTGCGCTCACGTTGCGCCCCGGCGACGTTATCGTGCTGATCTCGAACTCCGGCAAGTCTCGCCGTCTGAATCGCATGGCAAAAGCGGCTCGCGACTGCGGCGCCACTGTAGTCGTCATCAGCAGCGACAGCAAGTCTCCACTTGCGCGCCTAGCCGACTACACCTTTAATACCGTCAATCACGAGGCACTGCTGACAACGGGCGACTTCGCATTCTCCAAGATGAGCGCCACGATGATCATCGAGGTCATCTACAACTTCCTGCTGCCCGAGATTGAAGACGCGCGTGAGCATATCAGCTACTACGAGGAGCTCATCCAGCCGGATAAGGTCGTTGAGTAAAACGCGTAGTGGGACAAAAATTTCAGTCAATTTTGTCCCACCAACACCGCTGATACGACCTAACCTCGAGCTTCTTCGAGCATCTGCTTCGCGTGGGCCAAGCTTGCCTCGGACTGATCGCCGCTCAGCATGCGGGCGATCTCTGCGGTGCGAGCATCCCCAGCCACCTCATCCAGATGCGTCTGGGGAACGTCGCCGAGCTCTTTACTGACCACATAGTGCTTGTCGGCCATGACCGCAACCTGCGCAAGGTGCGTTACGACGATGACCTGATGCGTAGCGGCAAGATCGGCCAGCACACCAGCAAGAGCACGAGCCGTAGAGCCGCCGACACCGGCATCGACCTCGTCGAATACCAGAGTGTCGACACCGTCCGCGTTACCGAGGACAACCTTGCTCGCCAGCATGACGCGGCTGAGCTCACCGCCCGACGCAATTCGACGCAAGGGGCGCGGCGTCAAACCGGCACCGCTGCGGTATAGCAGCTCGTAGCTCGAAGGACCAACGGGCGTCCACTCAGCACGGGGAAGATCACGCGACTCCCAGACGAGCTCGGCACTACCCATCTCCAGGCGAGCCATCTGGCGGCCCACCTCGTGACAGAAGCGCGGGGCCGCCGTATTGCGAGCGCGCTTAAGCGCCTTGGCGGCAGCAAACAGTTCGCGCTCCGCCGCGCCAAGCGCTTCACGCGCCTTTTTGATCTGTTCATCGCCATCATCAACCAGGGACAGCAGCTCTTGCGAGCGATCGCGCATGGCAAAAACATCGTCCATAGTGGGACCCCACTGACGCAACAGACCCTTGAGGTCGGAATACCGCTCACGCATGCGAGCGAGCTCGCGCGGGTCGAAGGCGATACCATCGCGATAGGCACGAAGCTCGTTCGCGCAATCCTCAAGGGAGATACAGGCGTCCGAAAGCGTATCGGCAATGTCGCCCAGTTTGCGATCGACGGTAGCCATGCGTGAAAGCTCGGCCACGGCGCCATTCACGGCATCGAGCGCTCCCCCTTCGGCGGCAAGCGATGCATGGGCATCGCTAGCTGTGGCAACCAGCACCTCGGCATGTTCGGAGCGCGGCAGCAGTTCCTCGAGTTCCTCATACTCGCCCGGTTTAGGGTCGACCTCGCCGATGCGCTCGAGCGCAAAGCGCGCCTCCTCGACGCGGCTCCCCTGCGCACGCGAGGCCTCTTCAACACGTCGAACCTCCTTGGCGGCAGCACGCGATGCCTTAAAGCAAGCGCGGTACGCATCCAGCGCCTCGAGCGCAGAGCGTCCCGCCCACGCATCGACCATCGCAACGTGATGTGCCGAATCGAGCAAGCGCTGGTGCTCGTGTTGGCCGCACAGATCCATCATCACACCAACGCGCTCCGAAAGCTCGCGCACACTGGCGATGCGCCCGTCAATCTTCACACGGCTGCGGCCCTCGGCAGAAAGGCTGCGCTGCACGGTGAAGCCCTCCGTGTCGTGCGGCCCGTCAAACAGCCGCGCCTCGACGCTGGCAAGCGTCTCGCCCTCGCGCACCGCCGACGAATCCGCACGCTCGCCCAAAATAAGCTTAAGAGCCGAGAGCAGCGCGGTCTTGCCAGCGCCGGTCTCGCCGGTCAGGACAGTCAGGCCGGCACTCGGCACCAGCGTCGCCTCGCGAATGAGTGCAATGTTAGAAACCTGCAGCTCATCGATCATGACGGACTCCGTAGAATACGCGGCTCACCGAGTTATAGAAGCTCTCGGGGCCGTAATCCAGCAGCAACACATCTCCGGGCCCGCGGCGCACCGCCACGCTCTCAACGGTGCCATCGCAGGTAATAAACTGTCCATCGATAGCGATCGCCGGCACGCTCGGACGATCATCAGACATAAAGATTTCGACGACATCACTCGGCGAAGTCAAGAAGGCACGGGCCTGAATGGTGTGCGGCGCAATGGGTACGCAGACCATGCCCGTATAGTCGGGGCTCACGATGGGGCCACCGGCACTGAGCGCGTAACCCGTAGAACCAGTCGCCGTCGAAACGACGACACCGTCACCGCGCAAGCGATCGATATGATGGCCGGAAACGGTGATGTCAAACTCGACCATATCGGACAGGGGTCCGCGCGTAAGCGCCATATCGTTGAGGGCAAACGTGCGCACAACGTCCTTCGTGTCATCATCGCGCACCGAGACGATATCCGCGGCGATGGTGGCGCGACGGCTCACGTGCAGCTCACCGGACAGGGCGTCGCTCACGACCTGCAGGATGTCGCGCTCCTCGGGGCTCGCAGCAGTTAGAAAGCCCAGGTGACCATAGGAAAGACCGAGGATAGGAATCTCACGATGGTTGAGGATGCGGGCAGCGCGCAGCAAAGTACCGTCGCCGCCGAGCGTAATGACCAGATCGGAGCCGTCAATATCAGGCGTGCTTTGAATCTTCGATCGCTGGTCGGCAGCCCATGCGACCTCATAGCCCTGACGCGTCAGCCAAAGCTCGAGCATCAGGCCGCTCTCGACCGCCTCTTGCTTGTAGTAATTGGGAACCAGAAAGACCTTCATAGCGTTGCAGCTTTCTCGCTCATAACCGATACCTGGAATTGCAGCTCATCGTCGGCGCGCTCGCCGGGGGCAAACCTCGTGCCGTACAGGAAAAACTCAACGTTTCCCTTGGCACCATGAATGGGCGACACGCAGACATCGACCGGGAACAGGCCCTTGGCAGCAAAGAGTTCAACCGCCGCCACGAGTGTATCGTGGCGCACGGCGGGATCGGTCACAATGCCGCCCTCACCCACCAGCGCCGCCGGAGCCTCAAACTGCGGCTTTACGAGCGTGCAAAACGAACCCGAAGGCTTCAGGCACGCCAGCACGGCGTCGATGATATTCGCGATACTCGTAAACGATACATCGCACACGGCCAGATCGATAGCACCGCCGTAGCCGAGCTCGGGCAACTGCGTCACATTCGTGCGCTCGTGGAGCGTCACACGATCGTCTTGGCGCAGCGACCAATCGAACTGGGCGCGACCCACGTCCACCGAGACAACGGTCGCAGCTCCGCGCTTGAGCAGGCAATCGGTAAAGCCGCCGGTAGAGCAGCCCACATCCAGACAGGCAAGGCCCGTCGGATTGATGCCAAACGCATCAAGTGCGCCTTCGAGCTTAAGACCGCCGCGGCCAACATAGGGAATGCGCCCCTTCACGTGCAGCGGCAGGCCCGGGGTCACCTTAAGGCCCGGCGAAGTCAAGCGCTCACCGCCACTCGAGACCAAGCCGGCCATAAGAGTGCGAAGGGCATCCGCGCGATCGGCGCAGATGCCCTGTGAAATCAGTTCGTCATCAAGACGCACGCGTTTCATGAATGCCATCAACCATTCGTATCCGGAGATGCGGCCTAGCTATCCTGGGATTCGTTTGCCGCATCCTCATCATATTCCTGCTCGAGCTTGTCGGCCTCACGCGGCGTCAGCTCAAACTTGTCGACCATATCGACCGCGCGGGAGCCCAGCTCAATCGCCTCGTCAAACAAATCGAGCGAACGCTCCAAGGAGGTATCCTTGGAACGAACGGTAGCGATGATCTGGTCCAAGCGGTCCGAGATCTCGTCGAAGTTGCGGACGGAACCCTCTGGCATAGCTACTCCTCGACGGAGTCGACAACAGCCTCGGCGGCGTCCGCATCCTCGGCCAGCACGCCAGCCTCAGCCTGGGCAACCGCAACCTTGGCGGCAGCCTCGGCAGCCTGTGCCTCCTCGCGAGCGCGATCCTCGGCCAGCAGCTCCTGGTACAGGTCCTCGCCCGGCAGCTCCTCGCTGCGAGCGATCTTGCCCAGCACGCCGTTGACAAACGATGCGGACTGGTCGGTACCATAGGCCTTAGCGATCTCGACGGCCTCGTTGATGACGATGGCGTCCGAGACCTCCTCGTCGGTGAGGAAGCGCATCTCATAGACGGCGATACGCAGCAAGTTGCGGTCGGCGCCGGGCATGCGCATAAGATCCCAGTTCTTGGCGACGGCGCGCAGAGCGCAGTCGATACGATCGATATGCTCGTAGGCACCGCGGCAAAGCTCCAGCGCATAGGGGTCGAGGGGACCCTTCGAGATCAGGAAATCGCCCTCGAGGACGCGCTCGAGCGGGCTGTCCGTGGCCTCGGCCTGGAACAGCAGCTGCAGCGCCTGACTGCGGGCAAGCGTGCGCCCGCGATAAACCTTAAGGCTCAAAGGTTACTCCTTGGGGAAAACGAGGCCGTCGATGCAAACGTCAACGCGCTCGACCTCGACGCCCACCTGGGCATCGATGGCGGCGACCACGGCGGCGCGAACGGCCTCGGCGAGCTTCTTGAACGGATAGCCAAAGAACACCACGACACGCACGGTGAGTGCGAGCTTGTCGCCGACGACCTCGGCCTCGACCGCCGGCTCGGAAGCAGGGGCCTTGGACGAGAGCATCATGGAGACAAGAGTGGTGGCAAGGTCCTTGACGCCAACGGAGGCGATGCCCTCGACATCCGACACGGCGCGCGAGACGATGGCGGTCAAAACATCGGGCGAAATGCCGATG
The DNA here is from genome assembly GCA_900545835.1 of uncultured Collinsella sp. Classification (GTDB taxonomy): domain Bacteria; phylum Actinomycetota; class Coriobacteriia; order Coriobacteriales; family Coriobacteriaceae; genus Collinsella. The sequence goes on from URBB01000074.1 coordinate 8,014, forward strand.
CCGTCAATCTTGATTTCCTGGGGCATGAGTCCTCCTAGAAGAGTTGGTTGCTAGACGCGGGAGACGAACTTGCCGTCGCGGGTGTCAACCTTGATGACCTCGCCCTCGTTGAGGTACATGGGGACCTGGATGACAGCGCCGGTGTCAATCGTGGCCGGCTTGGTGGAACCCTGGACGGTGTCGCCCTTAAAGCCCGGGTCGGTCTGGACGATGGTGGTCTCGATAAACATCGGCGGGGTCACGCCCATGAGCTCATCGTCGGCGAAGAGCAGCTGGCAAATGTCGTTCTCGCGCAGCCACTTGGAGTTCTCGCCCACCATGTCCTCGGGAACGGGAACCTGCTCATAGGTCTCGTTGTCCATGAAGATGTAGTCGGCGCCATCGTTGTAGAGGTACTGGAACTCACGGGTGGTGAGCATGACGCTCTCGAACTTGGTGCCGGCGTTGCAGGTGTTCTCGACGACGCGGCCGCTCTTGATGTCGCGGGTCTTGTAGCGCACGAACGCGCCGCCCTTGCCCGGCTTGACATGCTGGAACTCGACGATGGTGTAGACCTTGTCCTTGATGCGGAGACCGAGGCCGTTCTTGAAGTCGGCGGTAGAAATGGTAGGCATAGCGACCTTTCTTGTTATGGGCAGAACGCACAAGCGTCCAAATTACATACGATAGAAATTATACACTTGCAGACCGCGCCTGCGGCGAGCGCATAAAAAGAGAACGCGGGGCGTCCGAATCATTTCGAACGCCCCGCACCAAACTATCTACAAAGTAGACTAGCAATCGATGACGTGCAGGTCGTGCGGGGTCTTGGTGAAGGGCTCGTAGCCGTTCTCGGTGACCACGCCGTAGTCCTCAAGGCGCACGCCGCCCACGCCGGGCAGGTAGACGCCGGGCTCCATGGTGACAACCGAGCCGATCTCGATGGTGTTCTTGCTGCGGTTGAAGTTGGGCAGCTCGTGAATGTCGATACCAACGCCGTGGCCCAAGCCATGGTTATAGTAATCGCCATAGCCGGCATCGCCGATGATCTTCTTGGAGAGCTTGAAGATGTCGTTACCCTCGACGCCCGGATGGATGGCGGCGACGCACTCCTCGTGCGTGCGGCGCACGAGTGCATACAGGTCGAATTGCTCCTGCGTGGGCTCGCCCATCACAACAGTGCGTGTCATGTCGGAGCGGTAATCGCAGTAGCCCGCGCCGTAGTCCATGAGGACAAAGTCGCCCTTCTCGATCACGCGGTCGCTCGGCACGGCATGCGGGTTGGCGGTGTTGGGACCGCTCGCCACGATGGAGCCGAAAGCAAGGCTGTCAGCGCCGTTGGCGAACATAAAGTTCTCGAGCTCGTTGCGAACCTGCTTCTCGGTCATACCAGGCTTAATAAAGCCGAGCATGTGCTGGAAGGCGGCGTCGGTGATCGACTGTGCATGGCGCATGAGCTCGATCTCCTCGGCATCCTTGATGGCGCGCATCTTGCGGATGTCGTCGTGCATCAACGGCAGCATACAGGCGACAGAGCGGTCCTCCAGGCCGCGCTGAATGCCCTGGTAGAAGTTGATCTGCATATCGTCCTCGACAGCGCAGACGCGGCACTTGTTGGCTGCAATCTTGCCAGCGACCCAGCCGGGGATGGTGCCCTCGTCCATGTCGAAGACCCAGGGGCTGCCGGCGGGCGTGTTCTCCTCAAAGCTGTTGAGGTAGCGCGAGTCGGTGTGGAACAGGCACTGGTCGGCCGTAATAAACGCAGCGTGCGGGAACTCGAAGGTGTAGTCGAATACGCCCTTAACGCCCGTAAGCCAACGAAGGTTGGCCTCGTCGCGCACCACGATGGCGTCGTAGCCACGCTCGACCATAAGGGCACGGACACGCTCGATACGACCGGCAGGACCGGCAGCAAACTCAGACATGCAGATTCCTTTCTTGTTGTCTCTATATAGACGGGACGGGTCTCAACCGAACGACGGAATCGCATGCGATCCGCAACCGATTGGAAACCCGCCCCTCAACATGATACGAAAGAGAATGGAAGTCAATAAATCTTAGAGAAGTTCTTTACGAGAAGCCAAGTAGGCGTGAGCATGGCGCTTAAGAACCTCGTCCTCAACGTTCGTTAGGCGAATGGCGCCGAGTGCCGCGGGCAGCGGCAACATGCTGCGGTTCGAGCGTGCAAACTGCTGCTTGCGGAACTCCTCGATATATGCGGCAGACTCCAGATCGAAGGCAAGTTCCTCGATACCAAAGTCCTCCAAGCAGTCATCGACCTCAAAGACGTAATCGATATCGAAATCGCAGGCATCATGTGCAAGGCGTGCCTCAAAGCGAATGCCCTCGGACAACAGCTGGTAGGCAGGGGTCTGCGAAGCGGCATCGCCCAAGCAGGCGCGCAGGGTACGCTCCCCCGTCTTGCCAAAATCGAGCGCATGGCGAGCGCTCGGGTTCGTGGCCATCAGTACGTCCTTGCGGGCAGTCTGAGACCATTGAACAGCATTGACGAGCGCGACCTCCTCGCCCGCGAGAATCTCGGGGACGGTCTCAGTAAACTGATTCCAACGGGACTTACTGCTCGAAAGCATGGTGCCAACAAGTACCACATAGCCGAGCTTGAGGTCCTCGGGGTCCGCCTCGCGAACAAGGTCGAGGTCACACACGACCAAGCCCGGTTCGGGACGAAACGCGATAGCGGGAAGCGCATTGGCCGACGAGGCGACGAGCGGCTTCAT
>URBB01000075.1 GCA_900545835.1 uncultured Collinsella sp.
GCTCCGGTCTCGTGGGCTCGGAGATGTGTATAAGAGACAGACGTTCTAGTGAGCGCTTGCTTTGGGGTGGATCTTTCTGGGCGGTTGCCAGGGAAGATTCATCCCTTTTTTGTGCATCGAAACGGGTCAAACTTTCCGCTGAGGACCTTCGCGCAAGGGGCAGTGGACAAAAAATGCCAAATATGAGTACTGTTGCTGCGTTGGTCACATATGTTTGCACATAATAATGGGCTCCTAATGAGAGTACTTCTCGTTAGGAGCCCATTTTATTAAACATTTGGGGAGTTACGTCAGCTCGTGCAGCTGGTCGTCATGCCTACAAGCATCAAAAATGCCCCAAATCGCTGCTACTAAAAAGGTAACAGTACTCATATTTGATGTTTTTTGACCACAGCTATTTGCAGATCACCAAGGCTACTCATTGGGGACAGACTTAAATGACTAGGTGTGGCTGCCTGGGCTAGGCTGTTAGGTCGAGTTCGTAGAGAAAGCTTTCACGCGGCATGTCGTGACGGCGCTCTTCGCGGTTGGCGCGGTGCGTGGCCGTGCGCTTAAAGCCGTGCAGCTCGTAGAACTTCCACGAGCAGTTGGAATCGGTATACAGGTGTGCGCTGGTCGCCCCGCACGAGGACAGATGTGAGATTGCGGCGTCGAGCAGCACCGATCCCACGCCCAGGCCGTGGACGTCAGGGTCGACGGCGAGCAGCGTGACCTCATTGTCATGCGGCAGTGGGCTTTTCTCGAGCAGGCGGTTGTTGGTTCGAATGGTGGCGCGCACAAACGAGAGATACTCGGCGCACGACTCGGGTTCTAGCTCACGCATCTGCGACAGCAGTGTACGCTCGGTATCCATCCAATGTTCCTTAACGGTGGCGCCGGAGCTCTGTCCCGCACGCGCGAGCGAAATGCCACGCGCCTGACCGTCGATTACGGCAACCTGCGAAAACGTCGATGACGAAAGGCAATAGGCGAGGTCGCACGCGGCCTCAAGGCGGTTGTACTCATCGTTATCCGAATTGTTATGCCAAAGCTGCTGCAGAATCAGCGCGATGGCGTCGAAGTCTTCGGTATCAAACGGTCGGTAGAGAACCCGCGAGACCATGGTGCCTCTTTCTTTTGCGGATGCATATCGAGCACAGTTCTACCACGCTATTGGCATCTAATTATGGTGCCCCTGTGTTCCATGAACTCACCGTGCCCATCCCCTCCGCGCGCAAACTTTTTCTGCACATGCGCCCGTTGCGGGGTGCATCGATGCGCTCGATGCGCTACATTAAATCAGTATTTTCAATGCCGCTGCGCGAGCGCTGCAGATCGACGTATCACCGACTCACAGAGCACGGCGGCGTACCAGACAGGAGGACTGCATGGGATCTGATGTGAAGATCGCACGCGCGTTGATCTCGGTTACCGATAAAACGGGTGTCGTCGATTTCGCACGGACGCTGGTCGATGACTTTGGCGTCGAGATCATCTCTACGGGCGGCACGGCTCGTGCCATCGAGGACGCGGGCGTTCCCGTAACCCCCATCGAGGAGTTCACGGGCTATCCCGAGATGATGGACGGCCGCGTTAAGACCCTGCACCCCAAGGTTCACGGCGCGCTGCTGGCCCGCCGCGATTCCGAGCAGCACATGCAGGAGGCCGCTCAGCACGGCATTAAGCTGATCGACTTGGTCGTCGTCAACCTGTACGAGTTCGAGAAGACCGTCGCCAACCCCGAGGTCACCTTTGCGGACGCCATCGAGCACATCGACATTGGCGGTCCCTCCATGCTGCGCTCCGCCGCTAAGAACGCTGCGAGCGTTACCGTCATCTCTGACCCGGCCGACTACGACGCTGTCCTTGCCGAGATGCGCGAGACCGGCGGCTGCACCACGCTTGCCACCCGTCGTCGCCTGCAGGTGAAGGTCTACCAGACTACCGCCGCCTACGATACGGCTATCTCCCGTTGGCTTGCCGCCCAGGCAAGCGACGTGGCGGACACCTCTGCCAAGCTCGAGATTTCGCTGGAGAAGGTCGACGACCTGCGCTATGGCGAGAACCCACAGCAGAAGGCCACGGTCTATCGTTTTGCCGAGGGCTGCGAGAACACCGCGAGCTCGCAGTTCCCGCTCGTGGGCTCCGAGCAGATCCAGGGCAAGCCGCTCAGCTACAACAACTATCTGGATGCCGACGCCGCTTGGAACCTGGTCCGCGAGTTCGACGAGCCGGCCTGCGTGATCCTCAAGCACCAGAACCCCTGCGGTTCCGCCGTTGCCGAGGACATCACGGCCGCCTACGACCGCGCCTTCGCCTGCGATCCCAAGAGCGCCTTTGGCGGCATCATCGCCTGCAACCGCGAGGTTCCCTATGAGCTGGTCGAGCACTTTGCCGATCAGAACAAGCAGTTCGTCGAGGTCATCATCGCCCCGAGCTACACTGCCGAGGCGCTCGAGCGCATGGCTAAGCGCCCCAACCTGCGCGTGCTGGCCACCGGCGGCGTGGACCACGGCGCCCAGGTGGAGCTGCGCTCCATCGACGGCGGCATGCTGGTGCAGGAAGTCGACCATGTGACCGAGGATCCCGCGACCTTTACGTTCCCCACCGACCGCAAGCCCACCGACGCCGAGATGGCCGAGCTCGAGTTTGCCTGGAAGGTCTGCAAGGGCGTTAAGTCCAACGCCATCCTGGTCTCCAAGGGTAAGGCCGGCATTGGCATGGGCCCGGGTCAGCCTAACCGCGTTGACTCTGCGCTACTTGCCTGCGAGCGCGCCGAGGACTTCTGCGAGCGCGAGGGCGTGGAGAAGGGCGGCTTTGCCTGTGCAAGCGACGCGTTCTTCCCGTTCCGCGACAACGTCGACGTGCTTGCCGCGCACGGCGTGACCTGCATCATCCAGCCCGGCGGCTCCAAGCGCGACGACGAAAGCATCCAGGCCTGCAACGAGCATGGCATCGCAATGGTCTTCACCGGCGCCCGCCACTTCCGCCACTAAGTTCCGCCCTGGGACAAAATAATCTCTGCAAAAGACGGTCGCTCCGTTTGGAGGGCCGTCTTTTTGGTATAAGAGGACGGAATGACTAACACGAAAGGTATGACCATGCCCCAGATTGATGATGCCGAGCTGTTTGGCAATGCCGAGGATCAGCGTGCGTACGAGGACTTTTGCGCCAATCAGGAGGCGGTCGAGAAGTTTACGCTCGACAAGCCCGCGCTTGTCTGCCGTTGGCGCATGTCCAATAAAAAGGTGCCCATGCTCAACCGCCACATTCGCGCACTGTCCGAGCGCCTGGTGCAGGGCGAGCCGCTTACCCATAACATGCTCAGCTGGGCCAAACAGCACGTTGAGTGGTCGCTTGCCGAGGGCGATTACACTGCGCACGACGGCGTACTCATGCTGGTGATCGACATCAACGGCAACGCCGCCATGACGGTGGGGGAGTACGAGCCGCTCGCCGATACGTCGGCCAAGGCGCTGCGTGCCCGTTCCGCCGAGGCCCGCTCCGAGGCCGACGAGACCGGCGTGGCGCCCGAGTTGCTCGCCGCCGTCAACAACGGCGAGCTTGCCTTTGTGGCGCCGGCGGACGAGTGCCTGTGCGGCACGGCGACGCTCATCGAGCAGCTCGCCCAGACAAAGGGCATCCCGGTCACGCGCGTAGACATTCCCGCGCAACTCAAGGGCGCGCTGTTCCTGGTGAGCGACGAGCACGGCGTGGTTCCCGCAACCGAGACGGACGCTGCGGAGGCCGACGCCGCCACGGTCGCCTTCTTCGCCGAAGGCTACGAAAAGCTCCGTGCCCGCCGCTAAATGATGTTTCTGGGACGGGGATTAAAAACTCATTTAATTCCCGTGCTCGTCGCGAGCGAGAGGCAAGCCTCTGCCACTCGCGAACAGTTCTGTCACTTTGGTGCCGCGTGAGGCGCGTATCTGCGGATCCGCGGTCATAATGGGGCAAGACAACCAAGAGGGGGGCGGAATCCATGGCGCTAATCTATATCGTTGAGGACGACGAGCCCATTCGTCGTGAGCTTATCGACATCCTTGCCCGCGCCGGGTTTGAAATCGAGGCCTGCGAATCGTTTGAGCATGTCTCGCGCGATATTCTCGCCGCCGCGCCCGACCTGGTGCTGCTCGACCTGACGCTTCCCGTCAAGGACGGCCAGCATATCTGCCACGAGGTTCGCCGCGAATCCGAGGTTCCCATCATCGTCCTCACGTCGCGCACGACCGAGATCGACGAGGTCGTGGCCATGACGCTCGGCGCGGACGACTTTGTTCCCAAGCCCTACAGCGCCCGTGTGCTCGTGGCGCGCATCAATGCCTTGCTGCGTCGCACCGCGGCGGCGGGCGAGCGCAGCACGCTCGTCCACAAGGGACTGGAGCTCGACCTCGCACGCTCCATGGTCACCAACACGCAAACGGGCACCAGCACCGAGCTCACAAAAAACGAACTGCGTATTCTCTCGCTGCTTCTGAGCCGCGCGGGCAAGATTGTTTCGCGCTCGGCCATCATGCAGAATCTGTGGGACTCCGACGCCTTCGTGGACGACAATACGCTTACCGTCAACATCAACCGCCTGCGCACCACGCTCGAAAAAATCGGCATCAAGGGGTATTTGACGACGCACCGCGGCCAAGGCTATTCGGTCTAGGGGCCGGCTGTGTCGTTTGCCAAGTTCTTTAAAGACGCGCTGCTTCCCGTCGCCGTGTGGACGTGCGGCGTGCTGCTGAGCTGCTTTGTGCTGACGGTCGCCGGTGCTTCGGCATCAATCGTGGTCGTGGCGGTCGGCGTGTCCTTTATCTTTGGTATGCTCGGCATCGTGATCGAGTACGCGCGCCGTCGTCGTTTTCTGCGCCAGCTGGAGCGTGCGGCCGAGGAGCTCGAGAGTCCCGCATGGGTGCAGGAGATGGTGCAATGCCCGACCTATGCCGAGGGCGAGCTCGAGTACGAGGTCTTGCGCCGGGTGGGCAAAGCCGCTTGCGACGAGGTTGCCGAAGGCCGGCGTCAGACCGATGACTATCGCGACTATATCGAGAGCTGGGTCCACGAGGCCAAGCTGCCCCTGGCGGCGGCTCACCTGATTTTGGAAAACCTGGATGGCAGCGAAGACGACCTGTCGCGCGTGGATGACCTGGGCCGTGAGCTGACTCGCGTGGAGCGCTATATCGACCAGGCGCTGTACTACGCGCGCTCGGAAGTCGTGGAGCGGGACTACCTGATTCGCCGCTGGGATCTCAAGACCTTGGTGACGGGCGCGATTAAAGCCAACGCGCGCGAGCTCATCGCGGCGCACGTGGCCCCGGTGTGCGAGAACCTCGACTTCGAGGTCTTTACCGACGAGAAGTGGCTCGAGTTTATTCTGGGCCAGCTTATTCAGAACAGTATTAAATATGCGCGCGAGGACGGCGCGAAGATCGTGTTTTCGGGCGCGTTGCTGGACGAGGGTCTGGCGAGCGAACGCATCGAGCTCACCGTCGCAGACAACGGCTGCGGCGTGAGCGCGGCCGACCTGCCGCGCGTGTTCGAGAAGGGCTTTACCGGCGATAACGGCCGCACCACCAAGCGCGCAACGGGCATCGGCCTCTACCTGGTGGCGCGTCTGTGCTCCAAGATGGGCATCGACGTCACCGCGGCATCCGAGCCCGGCGAAGGCTTCGTCGTAACATTCGCCTTCTCAACCAACAAGTTCCAGTATTTCGAGTAACGCACGCGGCAGGCGTCCGCCCAAACAAAAACGTGCCGCCTCAAACAAAACGTGCCGCCCCAAATGGGGCGGCACGCCATCTTTTATCAGCCAACTCGCTGAAGTATGGTGACGAAGGCGCAAGGCCGGGAGGGGTTATCTAAGCCGACATCCCGCAGCCGCGAAGCGGCGAGGACGTCGGCGTGATAACCCCGCAGGCCTTGCGCCGGCGGGAAGGAACCTACTTCACGACCAAGATGTCGCAGTCGGTGTTGCGCAGCAGGAACGTCGAAATCGAACCCAGCAGCGCATACTTGATCGAGGACAGGCCGCGGGCGCCGCAGAGCACCAGGTCGGGCTTGACCACGTCGAGCATCTCGTCCTTGAGCGTCTCACGAATACGGCCGGCGCGAATCATAACCTCGACCTCGGGAATATCGGGATTGGCCTTGGCCTCTTCGAGCTGCTTGGCGATGGAGTTCTTGAATGCTTCCTCTAGGCCGTTGACCAGATCGACCGGATAGGAACCGGCGCTCTCGAGCGCCGTGGAATCGATGACGTGGCCGATGATCAGCTTGGCGCCGTTGTTCGCGGCGACCTTGATGGCGCGTGCGAGCACAAAATCCTGCTGCTCAGTACCGTCGAGTGAAACAAATACCTTGGTGTAGCCCTCGTTCATGGTTTCCTCCTTGGTCTATCGCACGGGCGCGGGGCTCGTGCATCGGGCGGGCGCGTGCGCGTTGGCCGCCGGACACTTTATCTTGTTGCAGTTATACCCAAGGATTTGGGTTTGACCGCTCGCAATTCTGTGAACGGGCGAGTTTTTTGGTAAGGGTAGGCGCAGGCGCGCCGCCAACGGTTGATAATGGGACATCGCCCGCACCGTCCGCAGAACAATATCGGCGGGTGTCTAACGAGGGGGTCCCTTTGGATATTATCGAGCTTCTAAAATCTGCCTTCATGGGCCTGGTCGAGGGCATCACCGAATGGCTGCCTGTTTCGTCGACCGGTCACATGATCTTGGTGGACGAGTTCGTCAAGATGAACGTGAGCGAGACGTTCTGGAATATGTTCCTGGTCGTGATTCAGCTCGGCGCCATTCTGGCCGTCTGTATGCTGTTCTTCCATGAGCTCAATCCGTTCTCGCCCAGCAAGGGCAAGGAGGGCCGTCGCGACACCTGGGTGCTGTGGGGCAAGATTGTGCTCGGTTGCATTCCTGCGGCGGCGATCGGCCTGCCGCTCAACGACTGGATGGAGGAGCATTTCTACAATGCTCCCGTCGTGGCGCTGGCGCTCATTGTGTACGGCGTGCTGTTTATCGTGATCGAGAACTGGCGCGCGAGCAAGCGCGAGGAAATGGCCGTTGCCGGTTCGTTTGGTTCGCGTGCTGTGGTGTCGGGTGGACGTCCCGCCGGTGCGCACTTTGCGGCGCCCGCCGCGGCTACCGCTGAGGATGAGGACGATGACGAGGATCTGGACTTTGGTTCCATCACCACGCTCGAGGACCTGAGTTGGAAGACCGCACTGGGCATCGGATGCTTCCAGGTGCTCTCGCTGATTCCGGGCACGTCGCGCTCCGGTTCCACCATCATCGGCGGCCTGCTTTTGGGCTGCACGCGTTCGGTGGCGTCCAAGTTTACGTTCTTCCTGGCCATCCCTGTCATGTTTGGCGCGAGTGCGCTCAAGCTGGTCAAGTATTTCATCAAGGGCGGTACGTTCGGTGCCAACGAGGTCGCCATCCTGGGCGTGGGCTGCGTTGTGGCCTTTGTGGTTTCGCTCATCGCTATCAAGTGGCTCATGGGCTTCGTCCGCCGTCACGACTTCAAGTGCTTCGGCGTCTACCGCATCGTTCTGGGCATCGTGGTGCTTGCGTACTTCTTCGTCTTGGAGCCTATGCTCGGCCTGTAACTTGGTTGACGCTGCGCGGCGGCCAGAACGACAACTTGTCATTCAAAGAGGGCGGCATGACCAAAAGGTCTATGCCGCCCTCTTTTCATGCCAATTTGTTCGTTCTGGCCGCCGCTCGCTACCGTTGCCGTGACATCGGTGGCTCCCTGATTGGTGCAATGGGAACAGGTTGCTTTGCAGCAACATGGTGCAGACTAACCTGACCCCATTGCGCCAAATCCGCTGGGGCGGGCCTGACGGTGACGCACGGAGTCGTGGTGTGATTTGCGTCGGTGTCCGCGCGGCTCGGTATACTGGTACGGCTCAAACTATGGCGCCGCCCGCAGGCGCGCCGTCCGTCAGATGAGGAGTCGCCCATGACCCAGCCCTTGCCCTGGGAAAAGAATGCCGCGGTACCCGTGCCGCCCGCGCCGGAACCCGTGCCGCTCGATGCATACACCGCCCCCGCTGCGCCGGAGCCCGAGCTCGTCCCGCTCGACATCTACGACGCTCCCGCGCCGGCACCCAAACCCGCCAAGCCGCTCGTCGACATCGACAGCCTTAATTCCGCCCAGCGCGAGGCAGTTCTGACCACCGAGGGCCCGTTGCTGGTGCTTGCCGGCGCCGGCTCGGGCAAGACCCGCGTCTTGACCTTCCGCATCGCACATATGCTCGGCGACCTGGGCGTTAAGCCCTGGCAGGTCCTGGCCATCACGTTTACCAACAAGGCCGCGGCCGAGATGCGCGAGCGTCTGGCAGCGCTCATCCCCAGCGGCACCCGCGGCATGTGGGTGTGCACATTCCATGCCATGTGTGTGCGCATGCTGCGCGAGGACGCTGACCTGCTGGGCTACACCGGTCAGTTCACCATCTACGACGACGATGACTCAAAGCGCATGGTGCGCGACATTATGCAGGCGCTCGGTATCGAGCAAAAGCAGTTCCCCATCAACATGATCCGCAGCAAGATTAGCTCGGCTAAAAACGCCATGATCGGGCCCGAGGACATGTTCAAATCCGCCGACAGCCCTAATGACAAAAAGGCCGCGCAGGTCTACCTGGAGCTGGAGCGCCGCCTGCGCGCCGCCAACGCGATGGACTTCGACGACCTGCTCGTGCGCACGCTCGAGCTGCTGCGCACCCGTCCCGAGGTGCTCGACAAGTACCAAGAGCGCTTCCGCTACATTAGCGTCGACGAGTACCAGGACACCAACCACGTCCAGTACGAGATCGCCAACCTGCTGGCCGCCAAGTACCAAAACCTCATGGTCGTGGGCGATGACGATCAGTCCATTTATAGCTGGCGTGGCGCCGACATCACCAATATCCTGGACTTTGAGAAGGACTTTAAAGACTGCAAGACCGTCAAGCTGGAGCAGAACTATCGCTCTACGGGCCATATCCTGAGCGCCGCCAACGCCGTGGTGCGTCACAACTCGCAGCGCAAGGACAAGCGCCTGTTTACGGCCGAGGGCGACGGCGAGAAGATCCAGGCCTTCCAGGCAAGCGATGAGCGCGACGAGGGTCGCTGGATTGCCGGCGAGATCGAAAAGCTGCACTCCAAGGGCACGAGTTACGACGATATCGCCGTGTTCTACCGCACCAACGCCCAGTCGCGTATCCTCGAAGATATGTTCCTGCGCGCAGGCGTGCCCTACAAGATTGTGGGCGGCACGCGATTCTTCGACCGTGCCGAGATCCGCGACGTCATGGCCTACCTTAAGATGATCGTGAACCCGGCCGACGAGATGAGCGTCAAGCGCGTCATCAACACGCCGCGCCGCGGCATCGGCTCCACCTCGATTCAAAAGATTGAGCAGCTGGCGCGCGACAACCGTTGCTCGTTCTTCCAGGCTTGCGAGATCGCGTGCGCCGAAACCGGCATGTTTAGCGCCAAGGTGCGCAATGGCCTGTCGAACTTTGTGTCGCTGGTGCGCGAGGGTCGCCGCATGGACGGCGAGCTCAAGGACGTTGTCGAGATGATTGTCGATAAGACGGGCCTGCTGCAGGCTTTCCGTGCCGAGGGCACCATGGAGTCCGAGAGCCGCGCCGAGAACATCCAGGAATTCCTGGGGGTCGCTGCCGAATTTGAGGAGACGCACGAGGATATCGAAGGCACGCTCGAGAGCTTGGAAGAGCTGCGCGCTGCTGGTGTTGCCGATGTGCCCGCCGACGTTGAGCCCGAGCCCGTTGTGGTGAGCGCGCCTGCGCCCGAGTCCGGCCCGTCTGCGCCCGTGTCTTCGTTTGAGGCGCTCGTTGGCGCGCGTGATGCCGCGGGTTCCAATCCGCTCGATAGCCTGGCCGCTCCGGCGCTTTCTCCGCAGGATGCCCTGGCCGCCGCCATCGCGGGCAACGCGTATGCCGCGCCGACTGAGCTGCCGGCGGGCGCCGTGCATGCCGACGAGATCGAGCGCACCTACGGTCCGCTCACCTGTAAGGCGCTGCCGGCACTCATGGAGTGGCTGGCCCTGCGCTCCGACTTGGATTCCCTGGCCGGCGAGACGCATGCCATCACCATGATGACCATTCACTCTGCCAAGGGCCTGGAGTTCCCCGTGGTGTTCGTGGCCGGCATGGAGGAAGGCATCTTCCCACACGTGCACGACTTTGGCGGTAGTGACGATCCGGGCAAGCTCGAGGAGGAGCGTCGCTTGGCCTACGTCGCCATCACGCGCGCTCGCAAGCGCCTGTTCTTGACTTACGCCGCTACGCGCCGCACCTACGGCTCGACCTCTGCCAACCCGCGTTCGCGCTTCCTTAACGAGATTCCGTTTGAGGACATCGAGTTTAGCGGCATCGGTTCTGCCGGTTTTGAGGGCACGGGCTGGGAGAAGCGCGGCGACCGTCGCGGTACGTTTGGCTCGGGTATGGGCTCGGACATGTATGGCGGCAAGGTATTTGGCTCGCATACGCGCTCGACCGGCGGCTCCGGATCGCGCGGCGGATCGAGCTTTGACGACTTCTTTGGCGGCAGCAGCTACGGGACCGAGCGCCATCGTGGGGTCTCACCCGATGCCGGCCGTGTTGCCTCGACCTTTGGTTCGGGCGCGCCGCGAGCCAAAAAGCCGTCATCCAAGGTGTCGCCAACGGTGGAGCGCAAGGTCGATCGCGCCCTGTCTCTTATACACATCTCCGAGCCCACGAGACCGGAGCCTATCTCGTA
>URBB01000076.1 GCA_900545835.1 uncultured Collinsella sp.
GGCAGCGTCAGATGTGTATAAGAGACAGGCGGTCGGCCGCAACGCTCACCTTAAAGGCTGAGCCAAGATCGACACCAGACGTGACCACGCGGGCCTCGTCGGTGTTCTGCTTGATCGAAAACAATGCCATGCCACGACCGTGAACGCCCCAACGGTCCATCTTCATGCTCTCGAGCTTTGAGGTAACGCGAGCATCGAAGATTCGCTCTTGCATATCCTGCGGAACGCCCGAACCGTTATCCAGAAAGACAAGCGTGCGGACGCCATCTTCCTTGGTCGTGGCGAGATAGACCTTGTCGGCGCCGGCATCGCGAGCATTACGGAGCATTTCGATGACGATATCCTCGACATGCTGAATGTCGTGCTTTGCCTGGCGCCGCTCGGCCTCCGAAACGCGGAGGCGGACATACCCCTCGCCAAGGTTCTCCTCGACGCGAAGGTTGCCCTCCCCCGACATCGACGCGATAAATGAGATGAGCTCGTTCGCGTCGCTCATATTATTTAGCGATATCGACAGCGCGGCTCTCGCGAATCACGACGACGCGCACCTGACCGGGATACTCCATCTCTTCCTCGATCTGATGGGCGATATCGTGAGCCAGAACCGTGGACTGGGCATCGGAGATCTTGTCCGGCTGAACCATGACATGGACCTCGCGACCAGCCTGCATGGCATAGGTACGCTCGACGCCGTCATGGGAGTTGGCGATCTCCTCGAGCTTCTCAAGGCGCTTGATGTAGTTCTCGGCAGACTCGCGACGGGCACCGGGGCGAGAGGCTGAGACAGCATCGGCGGCCTGCACCAGGACATCGAGCACCGTGTTGGGGTCGACATCGGCATGGTGAGCCTCGATAGCGTGGACGATAACGGGCTTCTCGCCATAACGGCGGGCAAGCTCGGCGCCGATGACGGCATGCGGACCCTCGACGTCGTGGTCGATTGCCTTGCCCAGGTCGTGCAGCAGACCGGCGCGCTTGGCGGTCACAACGTCCAGGCCAAGCTCGGAAGCCATCACGCCGCAGAGATCAGAGACCTCGAGGGAGTGCTGAAGCACGTTCTGACCAAACGAGGTACGGTAGCGCAAGGCACCAAGGGTCTTGACGATCTCGGGGTGCAGGTCGTGGATGCCGGTATCGAAGGCAGCCTGCTCGCCAGCCTCGCGCACGCGCTGCTGAACCAGGTCGGCAGCCTTGTGATACATCTCCTCGATGCGGGCAGGGTGAATGCGGCCGTCGGCGATGAGGTTCTCGAGGGCGACACGGGCAGTCTCACGACGGACCGGGTCGAAGCTCGAAAGAACGACGGTCTCGGGCGTGTCGTCGATCACGAGGTTGACGCCGGAAACCTGCTCGAAGGTGCGGATGTTGCGACCCTCGCGACCGATAATACGGCCCTTGAGGTCATCAGAGGGAATGTGCACGGAGGTAACGGTGACCTCGGCAGTGTGGTCGGCAGCGCAGCGCTGAATCGCCAGGGACAGAATCTCCTGGGCGGTCTTGTGGCACTCGGCGCGAACCTGCTGCTCGGACTCGCGAATGATCGTGGCGGCCTCGTGGGTGACCTCGCCGCGAACCTTATCGAGGAGCTCCTTGTGGGCATCCTCGCGGGTAAGGTCGGCGATACGCTCGAGCTCGGAGGTCTGCTTTGCGCAGAGCTCCTCGAGCTCACGGGAGCGCTTCTCGACCTGACCGGCCTGACTGGACAGCTGATGCTCGCGCTTGTCGAGAGCGTCGTTGCGGCGATCAAGGGATTCCTCGCGCTGCATCACGCGGTTCTCGAGCGTACGAATCTCGCTCTTACGCTGCTTGTCCTCGGCCTCGGCGGCCTGCTTGTTCTTGATGATCTCCTCTTTAGCCTCGAGCAGAGCCTCTTTTTTGAGGGTCTCGGCCTGACGCTTTGCATCGCCGATCAGGGACTCAGCCTGTGCGTGTGCCGACTGGATCTTTTCGTCGGCCTCATGAAGACTACCCTGCTTGGCGGTGCGCATGTAGGCAATGGCGGCGATGGCACCTAAAACGATGCCAACGAGCGCTGCGATGATAGGCATGCTCACTCCTTTTTATGGATTCGTTACACAACAAAGCGAACCGTCCTTACGAACGGCTCGCGACATTTGAGTAATATGGGCGCAGCTTATGCGGGTCGGATACAGATAAACATATAAACAAACTCATCACAGATGAGCACATATCACAAAGCAAATGACAGTGTTTATCGTACGTTGAACCACAACAACTGTCAAATAAATGGCCCCAGTACGGCGGCTAAAACGCGGTGAACGGCAGGGCCACAAAACGCATACGCCTAAACCGCACATTCCTCGCGTTCGGCATCGAGACGTGCCTTAACGGCTTCGGCGGCGATGTGATACGAGAAGCCCTTGCCCATCAAAAACCGAACCAGTTTTTCGAATCCGCGCGTCTCTGGAACACGCCGCTTGGCGAGCAGGGCTGACGCACGCGCCGAATCGTCTTCGACGGCAAAATAATCCTCGGGATAACCGGGAATGTCATCGAGCACAACATGACGTCGCTTGAGCTCGGTCTCGATTTTGCGCTGTCCCCAACCGCGCCGCTTGCGTTCCTCGATAAAGTACGAGCAAAAGCGGTTCTCGTCTAAAAAGCGATACTCGGTGGCGCGCTCGACGGCGAAATCGATCGCGGGCTGGTGAAAGCCGTAGCGAGCCAGCTTGTCACGGACCTCACCCGTCGTATGGTCGCGGCGCGATAACATCTCGGTCACCATGGTAAGTGCACATTTACGCTCAATGAGCTGCACCGCCTCACGGAAGTTGTCCCAATCACAGGGAAGATCGGGGCGGTTTTTGACATACAGCCGCGCGACCCGCACGGGAATCCAAATGGACCGCTCAAAACCGCCCTCAAGCTCACAATCGATATGTGCGCAAGGCTTTTTGGACGCATACCCGCTCGAGAACGAGGAGGCCGCCTTCTTATCGGGAAAGACGACCGTGGCCTCGGTCACCGTATACGACATGAGCGTAACCGCTACTCGTCGTCATCATCGAGCATGGCGGAACCATCGATGGCGTAAAGCTCGTCAAACTCCTCAGGCGCAGGCTGATCGGTCAGCTCGACCTCGGACGGAGCATCGTCATCAAACTCAAGTCCACAGGCAAGGCGGACCTTATGCTCAATCTCGTCGGCACAATCGGGGTGTTCGCGCAGGAACGCCTTGGCGGCCTCGCGACCGTTGCCGAGCTTATCCTCGCCATAGGCAAACCAGGAGCCCATCTTCTTGCAAATGCCGCACTCGACAGCCATGTCCAGAATCGAGCCCTCCTTAGAGATGCCCGTACCGTACATGATGTCGAACTCAGCAGAACGGAACGGAGCTGCCACCTTGTTCTTAACGACCTTGGCGCGCACGCGGTTACCGATAACCTCGTCCTTAAGCTTAATGCTGTCGATGCGGCGAATGTCGATACGCACCGAAGAGAAGAACTTAAGGGCACGGCCGCCCGTCGTAGTCTCGGGGTTGCCGAACATGACGCCGATCTTCTCACGCAGCTGGTTAATGAAGATGCACGTCGTGTTGGACTTGGACAGCGAGCCGGCGAGCTTGCGGAGCGCCTGGCTCATCAGGCGAGCCTGAAGACCGACCGTAGTGTCGCCGATTTCTCCCTCGATCTCGGCACGCGGGGTCAGCGCGGCGACGGAGTCGACGACGATAGCATCGATGGCGCCGGAACGCACGAGCATGTCAACAATCTCGAGCGCCTGCTCACCCGTATCGGGCTGGGAAATCAGTACCTCGTCGATATCCACGCCGATGCGCGCGGCATACGTGGGATCAAGCGCGTGCTCGGCATCGATAAATGCCACAACGCCACCCATTGCCTGGGCCTCGGCCAGGATCTCGAGCGAAAGCGTCGTCTTACCGGAGGACTCAGGACCGTAAATCTCGACGATACGTCCGCGCGGCACACCGCCGATACCCAGAGCGGCATCGAGTGCCAGAGCGCCCGTAGGGATGGCCTCGACCTCGAGCTCGGGACCACCGTCGCCGTACCTCATGATGGAACCCTGGCCGAATTTCTTCTCGATCTCGGCCTTGGTGGTGGCGATCATCTCATCGCGCTCTTTACCCGTCGTGCGAGCATGAACGGTACGTACGGGACCTGAATTCTTGGCCATGAATAGCCCTCCTCTTAACAACCTGCATCGATAATAAACGAACGGCTGTTCGTGGTCAACCGTTCAGGCCAATCATATGCAGGCGGTCTTTCCAAAACCCAACCAAACGCCGACCAAACACTGACCAAATGCTTGACCACAAAGGACCAAATATGAACAAGGCAGGCAAAAATACATCTACAACCAGCACAAACGCCAAATGAGCCTAAGGTCCCTATCTCCACAATTAAGGGGCTCGGAGGCCCCTTAAAACACGTCTATTCCATAGAGTTGAGCACAAGGGCAATGCGACCCAATGCCTCCGTGACCGCATGGGCACGAACACACGAACGGTCACCCTCATAGTGGCAGCGCACAGAGTCCACGACCGGCACGCCCCCATCGGCGGAACGATGCGCCCAGCCAATATAGAAAGTGCCCGCCGGATCGTCCTCAGTACCACCGCCGGGGCCGGCATAACCCGTTGCGCTCACTGCAATATCGCTCTGGTACAGCTCCAGCGAACCCGACGCCATCTCGCGCGCAGTCTGATGCGACACCGCAGTGTAGCGGTCGAGCGTCTCCTGCTCAACACCCAGCACGCGATGCTTAATCTCATCGCAGTAGGTCACCGCACCGCCACGCAGCACCGCCGAGGCACCAGGGATATCGGCGATCGTCGAGGCGATCATGCCAGCTGTCAGAGATTCAGCCGTCGAAACCGTCACACCACGAAAGCTTGCACGCTCGACAATATCGCGTGCGAGCTCTTCGTTATGCGCGGCAATCTGCTCAAATGATTCCGTCATGCCTACCAGGACCTAGACGGAAAAGACTATCTTGCGGCAGTTCCAGAAGTACTGGGCGCCCGAGATAACGGTCAAGACAACGGCAACGGCATACAGGAAGCGCGACACCGAGTAGATGCCGAGCGTCAGCGCCACCGGGCCAAGGTGCAAGCCGGCCATCGCAAAAACGCACAGGTAACCGCAGATGGAGACCATCGTGGTTGCCGTCTTGTACTTGCCGAGCTTATCGGCCGCAACGACCACGCCGGCCGCACTCGCAACCATGCGTAGGGCGCTCACCAGCAGCTCGCGGAACAGGATAATGAACACGGACCACACGGTCACCGCGTCAAAATCCAAAAACAGCAGCAGGGCCGAGAACACCAGCAGCTTATCGGCGATAGGATCCAAGAACTTACCGAAGTCGGTGATCTCGTTGCGCGAGCGCGCCAGATAACCGTCGACCTTATCGGTGCACGACAGGATCACATACAGAATGAAGGCAGCGGCGGCGAGCGGGCCGTCAAAGGTGCTCCAATCCGTACCGGCAACACTCGTGTGAGACAGAGCCGAGACGATCATGAACACCGGGATAAAGACGATGCGAACGCACGTCACGATGTTGGCGGGCGTCCAGACACTCGTCAGTTCCTTATTGCTCTCGTTTGCCACGACGCTCTCCTACTCCACAACATGACCGATAAGCTCATAGCAGAAGCTATCGGTAAACTCGACGGTCAGAATATCGCCCACGGACGCCTCGCTGGCGTCCAGATGCACCGCGCCATCGGAATCGGGCGCCTGGAACCAAGCATGGCCGATCAGCTCGGCGCCATCCTCGGTCTCTTCGATACCGTCGACGATTACCTGGGCGCGCTCGCCCACATGTGCGGAGGTGGCGGCAAAACCGAGCGACTCGGCCAGGTCCATGGCCTCCTGGGCGCGCTCGAGCTTAACCTCCTCATCGACCTGGCCCTCCATCTCGGCGGCCAGGCTGCCTTCCTCACGCGAGTAGGCAAAGACACTCGTGTAGTCAAAGCCGACGGTGTCCATAAAGTCGATAAGGTCGCGGAACTCGTCGTCGGTCTCGGTCGGGAAGCCGACCATGGCCGTGGAACGGATCACGATGCCGGGGATACGCTCACGCAGATCGCGGAACAGGTCCTCGAGCTCCTGGCGTGAACCGGAGCGGCGCATAGCCTTAAGGATGCGAGCATCGCAGTGCTGCACGGGGATATCGATATAGGGCAGCACCTCGGGCGTATCACGAATGGTCTCAATGAGCTCGTCGGTCATGCCCTCGGGCTGCAGGTAGAGCACACGGACCCAGACGTTGTGCGGGCGCACGGCCTCGGCGACGGCACGCAGCAGCTGCGCCAGATTGCGCGACGAGCCCTCAACGACGTCCTCATCGGCAAAGTCGGTACCCCAGATGCCCGTGTCCTGGCCGATCAGCACGATCTCACGCACGCCGCCGGCAACCAGGTCGCGCACCTCGGAGATAATGCTCTCGGCATTGCGCGAGTGATAGCGGCCGCGGATGTAGGGAATCATGCAGAAGCTGCAGAAGCGGTTGCAGCCATCGGAAATCTTGACGTAGGCGACAGCACCCTCGACGGTACGTTTGACCTGCGGGATATAGGCTGCAATCTCACGCTCGACACCCAGCACGCCATCGATGACCGCCACGATGCCGTCTTCCTCGTCGGCCTTCACAAAGGCAGCGACCTCGGGCAGCTCATCAGGCAGGTCATCGCCATAGCGCGACGGCACGCAGCCGCACATGACGATGGGGCAAGAACGAACGCCGTCCTGAACCTCGTTGGCGAGCTCGAGCGTGGTCTCGATGCTCTCGGACGTTGCGGAGGCGAGGAACGAGCATGTATTGACGATGGCGATATCGGCGTCCTGCGGGTCGAATGCCTCCTCGTAGCCTGCGGCGGTCAAAAGAGAACGCATGCGGTCGGTGTCAACCTCGTTCTTAGCGCACCCGAGGGTGATGTAGAGCACGGAGCCCAACGGTGTATCCATGTTGGAGAGCGGTCCTTTCGATTGATATTAGCGGTAGTTGGTGAACTGCAGCGGCTGGCCGTAGTCCTGGTCGCGCAGGAACTGAATCACGGTCTGCAACGCGTCCTTCGAAGCAGAGGAAACACGCAGCTTGTCGGCCTCGATGGTCACCTTGACCTTGAGCTTTTGGTCCTTGATGTCCTTGTTGATCTTCTTGGCGGTCGCCTGGTCGATACCCTCGACGATATGGCCGAGCACGCGCACGGTGCCGCCCGATGCCGCCTGCGGAGCATCCCACGAGACAGCCTTGAGGTCGATGCCGCGCTTGATGAGCTTGGAGCTCAGCACGTCGACAATCTGTTTGGAGACAAAGTCGGCCGGGGCGTTGATCGTAAAGAGCTTGTCGCCCTTCGAAAGCTCAATCGTAGCGCCGGAATCCTTAAGGTCATAGCGCTGGGAAATCTCGCGCGTGGTCTGCTGGAAGGCGTTGTCGACCTCTTGCATGTTGACCTCGGACACGACGTCGAAGCTGGAATCTTTAGCCATGATGTTTCCTTTCGCGTACGAGCGGCTTAGTAGCTATCGTACGAATAGTCGGTAGAATCGGTGGGCGTTTGACCGTCAGTTGCGGTAACGGCACCATCCGTGGACTGGGCATCGGTACCGTCGGAGGTGTCGGTACCATCGGTGGTGTCGGTACCATCGGTGGTGTCGGTACCATCAGAACTTTCACCATTCGCGGAATCAGTCGTCTCCTTCTTGGGAACGGTGATCGTCACACGCGCCACGCCCGAGGTCTTGGTATCGTAACGGACCTTTTCACCGTTCTTGGTAACGGTGACATCGGAAGGCTTGGACGTGGTGATCTCGATCGAGGACTCGGGCGTGTACTCCTGCTCAAAGGGGCCAGTCGCCTGGGCGCCATAGACCGACTTGCCGTCGACCTTGACCTCAATCCACGCGGTCTTTCCCTTGGCAACGGAGACCTTGACCTTCGTGACCTCGTTCTCTTCCTTCTTGGCCGTCTTGGTGGCGTCCGAATCGGTCGACTCATCCGTCGCCTCATCGGTATCTTCGTCCTCGTCGACCGTTTCGGTCTTCTTAGAAGACTTCTTGGTCGTCGTCTTGGTGGCAACGGGCGTCTCGGGCGTCGACTCGGGCGCCGAGGAGCCGCAGCCACGCAGGAGCACCACGATGAGCACGATCAGCAGCAGCGCCACGGCGCCGATGCCGGCGTAGACGATACGCGGATCGAGCCCGTTGTTTTGAGGAGTACGTGATCCGCCGCGTCCACGACTGGAACTGCTGCGGCCGCCTCCCTGAGGCATACGACCACGATTGCTATCGGAACGGCCGCGATAGCCACGCTGGCCCGAACGCGGAGCCGAGGAGCGCTGGCCATACGGCTGTGATTGAGAGCGAAGACGCGGCGTCACCTGCGTGGTATCGGCATCCGCATAGCCACCGCGAGAGCGTCCCGTAGAGGCACCACGGTAACCGCGATCGGAATAGCCGCCGTCGCCGTAGCCGGCACGAGGGTCACGCGCCACGCCGCGAGCAGCGGGAAGCGCACGGTCCTCGGGCATCGGCGTACTGCGGAACCGGTCACGCTGTGAGCGAATTTCCTCGCCCGAACCCGTCTCGGTAATATAACCGGCCTGCTGAGGACGCTGTCCATAGCGGGTCGAACGACCGCCCTGAACCATCAGGAAGCGCCCGTTATCGACCGAGGAACGCGAATTGACGTAGCCAGCGGCGTCCTGAAAACGACCGCCCTGCTGCGACGTCTCGCGCTCATATGCCATCAGATCGTCAAAGTAGGCATTGACGACCTCGCGCGGATTGAGGCCCAAAAAGCGAGCATAGCTCGAAATCATGCCCTGCGCATAGCCGCGCGGCGGCATCGAAGCAAAGTTACCGGTCTCGAAAAACTCGATGATCTGCGGCCTGATTTTGATGGTGTTGGCGACTTGCTGAATGGAAAGGCCCATTCGGCGACGCTGCTCGAGCAGCATGTCACCAAAGCGTGCAGCCATCAGAATCCTCCAAACTCACGATCTTCACGTGCCATCTCGGCGTCGACAGATTCCAGCGCGGCAAGCCCCTCCTCGTCCAGCAGGACCTCGCGCGGCTTGGAACCGTCGGGCGGACCGACGACACCCTTTTCTTCCAGCATGTCCATAATACGCCCGGCGCGCGCATAGCCAACCTTCAGACGACGTTGCAGGCCAGATGTGGAGCCAAGCTGCGATTCCACCACAATATGGGCGGCTTCCCAAATGAGAGGATCATCGTCTTGCGGCTCGGCTACTCCGGTGCGGACAATACCGCCGCCACCCGCCATGGACATGGAAGCGGGCGCCACGGCAGACAGGATCTCCTCGTGGTAGTCGGGCTCGCTCTGCGACTTGACGAACTCGACAATCTCGTTGATTTCGTCATCCGAGACAAAGCAGCCCTGGATACGGCGAGGCTTGCCCCAGTCGACCTTGGAGAACAGCATGTCGCCCAAACCAGTGAGCTTTTCGGCGCCCATCTGATCAATGATGACGCGCGAGTCGATACCCGTGGCGACGTTAAAGGCGATGCGGTTGGTGATGTTAGCCTTGATAAGGCCCGTCACCACGTTGGAGCTCGGGCGCTGCGTGGCCACGATAAGGTGGATACCGGCGGCACGGCCCAGCTGAGCAATACGCACGATCGAGGCCTCGACATCCTTACCGGCGACCATCATCAGGTCCGAGAGCTCGTCGATGATGATGACCAGGTAGGGCATCTTTTGCGGCGGATTATCGTAATGCTCAAACTCGCCGGCGGCCTGCTTTTCGTTGTAGGTCGAGATCTTACGCACGTTGAGACGCTCGAAGACCTTCAGGCGACGCTCCATCTCGGACACGGCCCATTGCAGAGCGCTCGCGGCCTGCTTGGGCTCGGTCACCACGGGCACATAGAGATGCGGCAAACCGTTATAGCCCGCAAGCTCGACGCGCTTGGGGTCGACCATGATCAGGCGAACGTCCTCGGGAAGCGCGCGCATGAGCAAGGTCGTGATGATGGAGTTGATCATGACCGACTTACCGGAACCCGTGGTACCGGCGATCAGCAGGTGGGGCATCTTGGCGAGGTCGGCGACGACCGGCGTACCCTCGGCATCGCGACCGATGGCCAGCTCGAGCGGACCGCCCTTCACATAGGGAAGCACGTCGCCCAGGTTGACGTTCTGGCGCTTGCGATTGGGGATCTCGATACCCACGAGCGACGTGCCGGGGATCGGGGCAAAGATACGAACCGACTGAGCTGCGAGCGAAAGCGCGATATCGTCCTCGAGGCTCGAAATCTTGCTCACGCGCTCGCCCTCGCCAGGTTGCAGCTTAAAGGTCGTCACCGTGGGGCCGGCGATCCAGCCGACCACGCGGGCGCTGCGGCCAAACTCAAGCAGGGTCGACTGCAGCGACTCGGCAGTTTGCTCCAGCTCCTGTCTCTTATACACATCTCCGAGCCCACGAGACCGGAGCCTATCTC
>URBB01000077.1 GCA_900545835.1 uncultured Collinsella sp.
GGCTCCGGTCTCGTGGGCTCGGAGATGTGTATAAGAGACAGGTCTCACTCCGGTGATTCGCGATTTTCGCACGTATTACCCCGAGGCGACACGTCGTTCGCGCGAGCTGGGCATGTATCGGCAGAACTACTGCGGCTGCCGTTTCTCGGCCGTCGAGGCGGCCATGGACCGCGCCCGCATCCGCGACGAGCGCAAAGCCGCCAAAAAGTAGTTCATTTGGGACGTCAGCCTGCTAGGATGTAGAGCGGACTTTAACTATATAAGGAGAATCCGACGTGTCTATGCGTACCGATGATTTTGACTATAACCTTCCTGAGGAACTGATCGCCCAGGCGCCTGCCGAGCCGCGCGACTCCTGCCGCCTGCTGGTGGTTGATCGCAAGGGCTCCGAGGCAGGAACGCCGCTGGAGCATGGCGGCACCGTCGAGCACCGCATCTTCCGTGACATCATCGACTATATCGAGCCGGGCGACGTGCTCGTCATCAACCAGACGCGCGTGATGCCGGCCCGTCTTATCGGTCGCAAGACGGGCTCGGGCGGCGTGGTCGAGACGTTGCTGCTCAAGCGCCGCGAGGATGTTGACCCGCTGGGCCATGTTTGGGAGTGCTTGGTCAAGCCGGGTAAGCGCCTGAAGCCCGGTGCTCAGATTGAGTATCGCGCCGGTGGCGCTCATACGCCCGAGGGGGCTCCCGTGGTGCTGACGGCCGAGGTCGTCGACTTTGTCACCGATAGTCGCGGCGGCCGCCTGGTGCGTTTTGAGCCGGCCGGTTGCAATGCCGCCGGCGAGCCGCGCACGCTTGACGAGGCCATCCATGCTGCCGGTCACGTGCCGCTGCCGCCCTACATTACCGATTACGAGGGCGATCCCGAGAAATATCAGACCGTGTACGCCATGAAGGAGGAGCACTCGGCTGCCGCTCCCACGGCGGGCCTGCATTTTACTCCTGAGCTCATGGCCGCTATCGAGGCCAAGGGTGCCAAGTTTGCCGCCGTCGAGCTCGAGGTGGGCATCGATACCTTCCGCTTGGTGGAGGAGGACGACCCCACGCAGCACGTCATGCACACCGAGCGCTACCACGTGTCGCAGAAGGTTGTCGACGCCGTGCATAAGGCCAAGGCCGAGGGTCATCGTGTGATCGCCGTCGGCACTACCGCGGTGCGCTCGCTCGAGAGCGCGTTTGACACGGACGCGCCGGTGTCCGATCCGGCCGTGACGGCGCGCTATTTTGAAGGCCGCGAGGACGGGGCCGATACGCTTGGCCGCGGTGACATCGTGGTGCGCGAGAACGCCACGACGCAGCTTTACCTCATGCCCGGCTCGACCTATCACGTGGTCGACGCGCTGATCACGAACTTCCATGTGCCGCGCTCCACGCTCATGATGCTCGTGAGCGCGCTTGCCACCCGCGACCAGATCATGGATGCCTACGCCGCTGCCATCGAGGAGCGCTACCGCTTCTTCAGCTTTGGCGACGCGATGCTCATTTGTTAGTTACGCGGTTCTACGAACCGCGTAACGGCTCGACGCTGCAAACGCCCCTAAGCGGCAATCTGACGTTCAATCGTCGGGCATGACCAGAAGGTCAATGCCCTCCTCTTTCACGTCACCTTGCTCGCTTGGGGGCGTTTTCGCTGACTTCGCCAAAGCATCGGCAGGTACTCATTGGGGACGTACTTAAATGAGTGCCTGCAGAATGAGAGTGGATAATCTCCCGTTTTTGGCCTGCTTGGGGGCTCAAAGTGGGAGATTATCCACTCTCGTCATTGGACTAGTCTTTGGGGACGTTCTTGTTTGACTAGTCGTTTAAGAACGTCCCCAATGGCTACTTGCTTGGCGGCTGGTTTACTTGCTTGCGAACAGCCAGACTAGGATGATCACCAGGATTGCGGCGACGATGCAGACGATGGCGCCGGTGAATTTGATGCGTGAGTCGCGGGTACGCTCGCGCACCGCGTCCTCGGTGGCCTCGAGCTGGGCGACTTCTCGCTCGGTCTCGGTGTGTTCGGCTTTGTCTCGGGCCAAGGACCCTGCAAGCGACTCGGTGATCTCTGGGTGGTCGTGCACCTCGGTCGCCTGTTCGATGATCGACTGCGCATGTGCGGCATCTGCTTGGACGTTGGCGATGGTCTGCTCCTGCTCGCGGCGTGCCTTGTCCTCCGCGGCGATCTTCTCGCGCAGTTCGCGCTGACGAGTCGCGGCGGCAGTCTTCGCCGTCTGCAACTCGTCGCGCGCGGCATCGGCTTCGGTCGTCACGGCTTGGTGCGCGCGTTTTGCGTCGGCGATAGGGGCTTGAGCCTGCTCGACGGCCTGCTCGGCTGCGGCAAGTGAATGCTCAAGGTCGGCGGTGATGTGCGGGACATCTTCTTCGGCTTTACGCAGGGCATCTGCCGTGTCGGAAATCTGCATCGAGAGCTCGCTGGTGCGCACCGTATAGTTGGCGGGATTTGCCGAGGGATTGCGTTGCAGCTCGGCATACTCATGACGCAGCGTCTCGAGCTGGGCGCGCGTGGCGTCGACGGTTTGTTGTGCGGCGGCAATGCCGGCGTCTCGCTCTGCCTTCACCTTGTCGCGGATGCGCTTGGAATCCTCAAGACGTCGAACGAGGCGGTTGCCGGTCTCGCGCGAGCTCGCCTCGCGGGCCTCCACGGCATCGAGCGCGGCCTTCAGACGGAGCTCAGTCGCGTCATCCTCTGTCTTCATTTGTTCGAGCTGACCCTTGAGCTCTGTCGCTTTGGAGGCGTGGGCATCACGGTCAATCTCGGCGGCCGCTGCAGTCTTTTGGGCCGTGGCAATCGCCTGGCGCTGGTCGGCGACGATCTGGTCGTAGCGGCCTGCGATATCCTGGCGCGTCTCGAGTTCCTCGGTCTGGTCAGCAATGCGCTGCTCAAGTTCGGCCAGGTGGGCGCGGGCATCGGCAAGTGCCTTTTTCGCGGCGTTCATCTCGCGCATGGCCGAGGCACCCTGGGCGATAAAGGTGCCCACGGCGTTCGCGGTGTTCGAGACGGCGGTCCCAAGATCGCGGCTCGCGGCGGGGGAGTGCGGGGCGGTCGGGCGAGCGGTGTCGGCAGCGTCCGCATCGGCAGCCTGCGGCGCGGCGATATTGCCGGTACCGCCCTCGACCACAGAAAAGCCTGCTGCGTGCGGGTCGACCGCATCGGTGCCAATCGTGGGATGCTCGAGCTGCAGAAACGAGGGCATGGTGCTGCCCTGGTCGGCAACCGGAGTCTCGCCGGGTACGAAGGTCGAGGCTGCCTCGGCGGCCTCCTCTTCCTCGGCGTCAACGTCAGCGTCGGCCACGGCGTCTTTCATCGCTTTGACGGCATCCATCATGGAGTCCATGACGGCGTCGAGCTCTTCTTCCGAAGAAACCTCGATAGGGCCCGCAGCTTGCGGAGCAGCATCCTGTACGGGGCGGTCGTCCTGAGCGGGCGCATCGTCGTTTTGCTCGTCTGCATCTTCGGCGCCAGGGGTTTCCGCCGTAGCGCTTTCGTCCAAGAATGGATCGTCGAGGTCAATATCATCGCAGGTCACAGCGTCGGCATCTGCAGTGACGTCTGCGGAATCATCAATATGCTGTTGAGTCTGGGGGTCCAGCTCGTCTGTCATAGGCATGTGCTCCTCATCGTAGTTTGTCACCCTATGATAAAGTCTCGCGCCGACATCCCGCGCGCTGCAGCAAAGTTTCAAAACGTGTTCGATGGCTCGCGTCGATAGCAAAAACTCGGCCACTTTATCCAGTTTGTACTTGACATTCCCTTCGCCGAAAGACGTTGCGCCGTTCGCCTGTCATGGGCTTTATTTTTCACTTGAACCCGCTAAAGTTGCATTTCAGCTTTTGGCGCGTTTATTTGGATGCGCGCAGCCGGCGGGTGCGCCCGTCGCGATTTGAAAGGACTTTATATGGGACTTTTCACTGGTAAGACCGTGATCGTCACCGGCGGCGGCAAGGCCACGCTCAAGGATGGCTCCGCTGGCTCCATCGGCTACGGTATCGACATCGCTTTTGCTAAGGAGGGCGCAAACCTCGTCATTACCGGCCGCAACGTTGCCAAGCTCGAGGCTGCCAAGGAATCCCTCGAGGCCGAGTACGGCGTCAAGGTTCTGCCTGTTCAGGCCGATGTCTCGGCTGGTCAGGACAACGAGGCCGTCGTCCAGAACGTCATCGACAAGGCCATTGAGGAGTTCGGCCGCATCGACGCCGTCGTCAACAATGCTCAGGCCAGCGCCTCGGGTGTGACCATCGCCGACCACACCATGGATCAGTTTAACCTGGCCATTTACTCTGGCCTGTATGCCACCTACCTGTACATGCAGAAGGCCTATCCGCACCTGAAGGAGACCAAGGGCTCCGTGGTCAACTTTGCTTCGGGCGCCGGCCTGTTTGGCAATTACGGCCAGTGCAGCTATGCCGCCGCCAAGGAAGGCATCCGCGGTCTGACCCGCGTCGCTGCCAACGAGTGGGGCAAGGACGGCATCAACGTCAATATCGTTTGTCCGCTTGCTTGGACCGCTGCGCTCGAGAACTTCCAGGATGCCTATCCCGAGGCGTTCAAGGCCAATGTCCACATGCCGCCGGCAGGCCACTACGGCGACGTCGAGAAGGAAATCGGCCGCGTTGTCGTTCAGCTCTGCGGTCCCGACTTTAAGTACATGAACGGCGAGACTGTCACCCTCGAGGGTGGCATGGGCCAGCGGCCTTAGGGGTTACGGCGTTTTACCAAACGCCGTAACGGGCCGACGCTGCGCGGGCCGCATTTGGACAATCTGACGTTCAACTTCAAGGGCGCGACCAGAAGGTCAGCGCCCTTTCGTTTCACGCCACCTTGTCACAAATGCGACCCGCTCGCTGTCCGTCCTCTGCCTGCGGCGTTGTCTTGCTCCGGATGCGGCAGTTAGGGACGTTCCTTTTCTGCCGGCAGCTTGGGACACTCCTTGTAGTCATTGGGGACGTTCTTAAACGACTACATAGAACAAGAGTGGATGATCTCCCGGTTTGAGCCTGCATTCAAGCTCAAAGTGGGAGATCATCCACTCTCGTTTCGTTTGTTGATTTCGATGCCTACATTTGGAGGAACAGTTCGTGGAGGCGGGTATCGTCGTCGAGCTCGGGGTGGAAGGTTACGCCGAGCTGGTTGTCTTGGCGGGCGGCGACGATGCGGCCATCGACTTCGGCCAGGGCCTCGGCATCGCCGTGCACCTCAACGATGCGGGGCGCGCGGATAAACGTCAGCGGCACTTCACCGTCGATGCCGGCTACCTGCCCCTTGGTTCGAAAGCTGCCGAGCTGCCTGCCGTAGGCATTGCGCTCGACGAGCACATCCATGGTTGCCAGGCGCGGCGTCCCCTTATCGTCGTGGGCGGCAAGGTCGCGCGCCAGCAGAATCAAGCCGGCGCAGGTGCCCAGGACGGGCATGCCTTCAGCGATACGGGCACGAAGCTCCTCGAGCATGCCGAGCTCGGCAAGCAGCTTCCCTTGAACGGTGGACTCGCCGCCGGGAAGTACCAGACGGTCAAAGTCCTGCTTCAAATCAGCCGCCTGCCTCAGCTCAATACAGTGTGCGCCAAGCCCGGATAGTCTTGCCTCGTGCTCGGCAAAAGCGCCTTGGACCGCCAGCACGGCAACCGTTTGGTCTGCATAATCGCTCATGTGCGATCCTTTCTGCTGGACTAGCGCCCGCGCTCTTCCATGATAATCTCGATTTCGTCGGCGTTAATGCCCACCATGGCCTCGCCCAGGTCCTCCGAAAGCTCGGCGATGAGCCTGGCATCGGTGAAGTTTGCCACGGCCTTGACGATGGCAGCGGCGCGCTTGGCGGGGTCGCCGCTCTTAAAGATGCCCGAGCCGACAAAGACGCCCTCGGCACCCAGCTGCATCATCAGCGCGGCATCGGCCGGGGTCGCTACGCCGCCGGCGGCAAAGTTCACGACGGGAAGCTTGCCCGTGGCATGGACCTCGCGTACCAGCTCGACCGGAACCTGCAGTTGCTTGGCTGCCTCAAAGAGCTCGTCGTCGCGCAGGGCAACAACGTCGCGGATCTGCTTTTGGATCTTGCGCATGTGACGCACGGCCTGAACGACGTCGCCCGTACCCGGCTCACCCTTGGTGCGAATCATAGTGGCGCCCTCGGCAACACGGCGCAACGCCTCGCCCAGATCGCGGGCGCCGCAGACAAACGGCACGTCAAACTGGGTCTTGTCGATGTGATAGACGTCATCGGCGGGGGAGAGAACCTCGGACTCGTCGATGTAATCGATCGCGATGGCCTGCAGGACCTGCGCCTCGACAATGTGACCGATGCGGCACTTGGCCATGACGGGGATGGAGACGGCCTCTTGGATGCCCTTGATCATCTTGGGGTCGCTCATGCGCGAGACGCCGCCTGCGGCGCGGATGTCGGCCGGGATGCGCTCGAGTGCCATGACGGCGCAGGCGCCTGCCTCCTCGGCGATGCGCGCCTGCTCGGGCGTGGTGACGTCCATGATGACGCCGCCCTTGAGCATCTGCGCGAGTTCGCGATTGAGTTTGACGCGATCGGCCTTGCTGGTCTGTTCTGCCATGGTTGCTCCCTTGGTTGGCATGTGCATTGCTTGACGGAATATCCTATCGGGGAGCTGGGTATGGCGAAATACTCAGTTTTCGAGATAATAACAAGGTCAGACTAATACCAGATTGAATGGCTTAATAAGGTCAGGTGATAGGCTCATGCTTGACTACAATTTGGAAAAACGCGGCGAAGCATCGCTCTATGAGTATGTTTACCAGCAAATTCGAGATGATATCGTAGCTGGACGCATTGCGGCGGGGGAGCATCTTCCGTCTAAGCGCGCCTTTGCCAGTCATCTGGGAATCAGTGTCATTACCATCGAGAATGCATATAGCCAGTTACTTGCCGAGGGCTATATTTGCTCAATGCCGCGTCGTGGCTACTACGCTTGCAAGCTTCCGGATGCACCGGTTTTGGCTTCGGCTGCGGAGGGCATCGACCGGGATGCCGTCTCTGTGGACTCCGGCGTGCATGATGCCAGCGGACAGGTCGAGCGATTCGATGCGCTTTCTCCTTCCGCTTTGGAGGCGGCGCGGCTTTGGCAAAGCGCACTGCGGGCGACGCTGGCATCCGAAGATGAGCGCGAGATCTTTTCGCCCGCACCGGCACAGGGCACCGTTCGGCTACGATGCGCAATTGCTCATCATCTGCGCGGGACGAGGGGTATGAATGTCGACCCCAATAACATTGTTATCGGCGCGGGCGCTCAGCTGCTCGATACCATGTTGGTTCAGTTGCTTGGCGCTGACAAGGTGTATGCCGTTGAGGACCCGGGCTATTTACGTCTGACGCGCATTTATCAGGCTATGGGCTGCAAAGTTCGACATATCCCGTTGGATGATGAGGGGGTGGACTTGAGCGCTCTGCAGAAAACTGGGACCGATGTCCTTCACCTTATGCCGTCCCATCAGTATCCCACCGGTCTTGTGACGAGCATTGCGCGTCGCTATGCGCTGCTGAGCTGGGCCGCCGAGCGACCAGGTCGGTACCTCATCGAAGATGACTTTGATTGTGAGTTTCGCCTTGCCGGCAAGCCGATTCCTGCGCTCGCATCGATCGATGCCGCCCAGTCGGTTATCTACACTAATACGTTTTCGAAGAGCCTGTCATCGGCGTTGCGCCTAGCGTACATGGTGTTGCCCGACGAGCTGATGGAGCGGTTTAGGCGCGACCTTGGTTTTTACGCCTCGTCGGTGAGCTCTGTTGACCAGGTTGCTTTGGCGCGTTTACTGGAATCGGGTGATTACGAGCGACATGTGAACCGCATGCGCGTTCGTGCTCGCGAGGCGCGTGATGGCCTGACGGCGCTTGTACGGAAGGCATTTCCGGCAGGGGAAGTTTTAGTCGAGCACGCGGACGCCGGCCTTTACTGCGTCGTGGCCGTGGAGCGCGGAACGGGCGGAAGCTCTTTTGCGCAGGCCCTCACGCGCTCGAGTATCCCTTTTGTCGATATCAGTGACTGTTATTGGTGTGCCGATGGCGCATCTGTCCCTGAAAACACAACTCAAATTCTTGTTCAGTATGACGATCTGAGTCCAAAAGTACTAACAACCTTGGAATTGCAGCTAATGGGGGGCACTCTGCAACCTAAGTGAGTAGACTTTTAGCACTTTGGCGACCAGGCAGTTTTGTAGCAAGCTATCTACCTGCGGTTTTGAAAAGCAGGATGACCGGCCTGCTCGGGATGTTCAAAAAAGTCTACTCACTTGCCGCGCAAAGCTTCTACATGAGAAAAAATGGGGTTTTCAACAGGGTTTCGTCCAGCTCTCGGCAAGCTTTTGGCCAGTTGGGGAGGGCTGTTGAAAACTTGGCAGTCCGTTCGGCGCCATTTTTGCTGCGTTCGCGCCAATGCGTGACTGATTGGGTTGAAATTCGTGTTTTCCTGTGCCTATGAAGGATCTACTTTGTGACATATCAGCTTTTAGGTACTGGCGTTTGCCTCCTCAAGTCCGCGCTTTGTGTCCGCCGCTTCCACGACCGGAAGAAGACCGGCAGCGATATGATCTCGCCCGCAACCCGACGGCTGCGGTCGCGCTCGGTTTTCCGTTGTATACATTGGTTCGGACGAGAAACAAACGGACTTGTCCTGCCAGCATTAGGCAGCGGCTGTTTCTTGGTGAGCTCCCCAGGGAATCCGTGCTGGAAACGGAGCATGGGTTTTTGATTACGTCTCCTCTACTGACGGCATTCATCATGTCGCGGCACCTGACGGATCTCCAGCTTCTTTTGGTATTGGCGGAGATGTGTGGCTTGTTTGCGGTGTGCGCTCTGCCGGCGGCACTTGAGGCGGAGCTTTCGCGTGCAATTGATTCGGGCGCGATTTCGACAACGTTCGGTTGGGTGCGCTGCCCGTCCGAGGACGGCACCGCCTCAAATTTATGGCGTCGAGACGCTTTGGTTTTAGGCAGAGACCTTGACCGTTTTTGTTCAGATGTTTGCGGGATGCGTTACGGCAATAGATTTATGGCGGTATCGCAACTCGTTCCATTGGGTGCCGCGTCGCCTTTTGAGGTCGAGGCGTATTTGTTGCTTGGACTGCCGCGAGCCCTGGGAGGCGAAGGTTTTTGCGGCATAGAGCTCAATGTCGAAGTGACGTTAAGCACAAGTGCTCGAGCGATTGTGGGAAAGTCCCGTGTGTATATCGATCTACTTCTGTCTTCGCCGGACGGCAGGCGACAGGTGGCCATTGAATGTCAGGGAAAGGCCTCGCACGGACGCGCAGGGGATGGCTTGCGTGACGCTGACCGCATGACGGCCCTTCAGGCCATGGGCTATGATGTACTTCTCCTGACACACAGACAGATATCCGATGAGGATAGATTCCGCGCGATCGTTAAGGCCGTATGTAGGATGCTCGATGCTGAATATCGTGATAAAAGCTCGGATGAGCAAAGGGCTGAGGCATTACTCCGGTCTGAACTATTCGTTGACTGGACAAAATTGGGAGTAATTGACGGAAAGACGCCCGTTAGACACAAAACAACTCGATCGTGGACGGCTGCGGTTCTAAGTGAGTAGACTTTTGGCACTTTGGCGACCAGGCCGTTTTGCAACAAGTCATTTACCTGCGGCTTTATAAAGCAATATGGGTGGTGTGCTCGGCAAGTTCCAAAAAGTCTACTCACTTAGTTTTTGACGAGAAGCCGATGCCGAAGGCGGTCCTATTTCAGGGCGTTAACAAGTTCGTGAGGCACGAAAAAGGCCCGAACCAATACGGTCCGGGCCTCATCGGGCTTGAGGTTATGTCTCAGGCGGTTGGCTTAGCCAAAGTAGCGCTTGAGCAGGCCGGCGAAAGCCTTGCCGTGGCGGGCCTCGTCGCGAGCCATCTCGT
Organism: uncultured Collinsella sp.; assembly: GCA_900545835.1. Classification (GTDB taxonomy): domain Bacteria; phylum Actinomycetota; class Coriobacteriia; order Coriobacteriales; family Coriobacteriaceae; genus Collinsella. Next base: position 9,879 of record URBB01000077.1, read on the forward strand.
GCACGGTGTCGTGGATGGCATCGAGGCCGGCGGCCTTGGCACGCTTGGCAAGATCGGTCTTGCCGGCGGTGGCGCCGTTCTCGGCCTCAACGCGCATCTCGAGGTTCTTCTTGGTGGAGTCGGTCACGACCTCGCCCAGGAGCTCGGCGAACTTGGCGGCATGCTCGGCCTCCTCGTGCTGTCTCTTATACACATCTGACGCTGCCGACGACGGAGAG
>URBB01000078.1 GCA_900545835.1 uncultured Collinsella sp.
ATGTGTATAAGAGACAGCTTGCACACATCGTGGCGCAGGATGTCACCGATCGACTGGTCGAAATACTGCTCCTCGTGATACCCGCCACGCGCGCGCATGCCGCGCATCACGATGCGCTTGATAGGGCTGTCCTTCTTAAAGCCCGCCTGATGCATCTCGAACGAGCCGCTCGAGAACATGCCATCGGGCGTGGAGCAATCAAAGCAAATGTCCGGGAACTCCTTGAGCAGCTCCTCGGTGATCTGCGGATCGATGGTCCAGGTCTTGAGCACCTCGCCATGACTGTCGCGCACGATGGAGCCGTTAGAGCAGCAGGCATCGAGTGCCAGACCTGTAAAGCCATGCTCGCCGATTGGCAACGTCGAGCGTCCGGTCGCGGGAACCACGTGGAGTCCGGCCTCGGTCAGCTCGCGAATGGCGAGGCGGATGGTCCCATCTGCCTCGTGCAGGGCATTCAACAGCGTTCCGTCTAAGTCACTCGCAAACATCTTGATCATGGGCATGCCTCTCCTTCGTCTGCACGATATTGTAGACGAGAACGGGCGCGCCCCAAGAGAGGCACGCCCGTCAGGCGAAAGATTGTCCTACACCGATTGTCCTACACCGCGGCGGGGCCGTGTTCGCCGGTACGGATGCGGATGACTTCCTCGACCGGCTCGACCCAGATCTTGCCATCGCCGACGGCTCCGGTGCGAGCAGCGTTGCAGATAATCTCGACAATGCCGTCGACATGCTCGTCGGCGCAAATAAGGGTGAACTGTACCTTAGGGATCGTGTTGACAAGCAACTCGTTGCCGCGCACGTATTCCTTCCAGCCATGCTGTGCACCGCAGCCCTGCACCTGGTTGATAGTCATACCGCGAACATCGGCAGCAAACAGCGCGTCTTTAAGAACCTCAAGCTTCTCAGCACGAACGATCGCCGTAATCTTCTTCATAGTGAATTCCTCTCTTTAAGAGTTAGTCTGACAGAACGTTAGAAACCGCTAGTCCAGACCACTAAACGAAGGATACGCGCTCTCGCCGTGCTGACTCGCATCCAGGCCCAGCGCCTCGTCGGCCTCGTCCACACGCAGACTGCCGTGGAACAGCGCCTTGACCACCGCGGCGATCACCAAGTCGAGCACCAGCACAATAGCAACCGTCACCACAATGCCCAAAATCTGCGAGATGAGCAGCGAAACGTCGCCCGTGTAGAACAGGCCACCCTTACCGGTCCACGAGAGCTCCGGCACACAGAACAGGCCCGTGAGTACGCCGCCCAGGATGCCGCCAATGCCGTGGCAACCGAACGCGTCGAGCGCATCGTCGTAGCCAAACTTGGTCTTAAGATGACTGATAGCCAGGTAGCAGACGGGAGACACGATCAGGCCCATGACCAGCGCTGCCCACGGTTCGACAAAGCCCGCGCCCGGCGTGACCACCACGAGACCCGCAACCAGACCGGTGCTAGCGCCCACCAGCGTGGGGCGGCCGGTGTGCACGCGCTCGACGGCAAGCCACGAGATCATGCCCGCCGCGCTGGCCGTCACGGTGTTGAGGATGGCGAGTGCCGCCACGGCGTCGGCCCTAAACTGGCTGCCGCCGTTAAAGCCAAACCAGCCAAACCAAAGCAGCCCGGCGCCCAGCGCCACAAACGGCACGTTATGCGGACGATAGCTCACCATGCCAAAGCCGCGACGACGGCCGAGCATTAAGCAGAGAATCAGACCCGTCAGACCGGACGAAATGTGTACCACGTCGCCGCCGACAAAGTCGAGTGCGCCGATAATGTCGCCGATAAAGGAGCCATCGCCGCCCCAGACCATGTGGGCAAGCGGCGCATAGACCACGAGCAGCCAAATGCCCAGGAAGGCCGTCATGGCACCAAACTTAACGCGGCCGGCAAGGCTGCCCGTGACGATAGCGGCCGTGATCATGGCAAACGCCATCTGGAAGGCGATGTTGATGATCTGAGGATAGACGGCACCGTCCGCGGCATTGCCCTCGGCCGCCTGCAGCACCTGACCGAGCACCGGCAGGCACAGCAGCTGGCCAAGGCCTCCAATAAACGGGCTGGAACCGTCGCCGCCGTAGGCCAGCGACCAGCCGGCAACAATCCACAGCACACCGACCAGGCCAATGGTGCCAAAGCACATAAGCATGGTGTTGATGACATTTTTGCGCCTGGACAGGCCGCCGTAGAAAAACGCCAGGCCCGGTGTCATTAAAAACACGAGCATGGTGCAGATGAGCATAAACGTTGTCGATCCTGTATCGTACATTCGCTCTCCCTTGGTCGCATGAACGTTGTCGGCGCCCATAATGCGGCCGAGGGGCAACTGGTGTAGACCAGATACGGCGTTGTTAAACGCGGCGTTGTCGAATGGAAACGGTGCCGCAATCTTGGAAACGGCGCGGCAACGGACGCGAAACGAACGGGAAATACGCGAGCAAGGAAGCCGTGAGCGCGCCCGTCCCGGCTAGCGGCGGAACAGCTCGCGAGCTCGGTCGCGGAGGTCGGTAGCTCGGATGACGCCCTCGTAGCGGTTGATACGCAAGCGCGGGAAGGCATTGAAGAAGCGCAGGTCGCGTCGGCTGAGCGACACGCTTGGCACCGGACGGCTCATGCGCTTGCCGGCAAGGCGACGACTGAGCGACGGACGCGGCATGCTCGGTGCGGCATCGGCCACGCGGCGGGCGGCAAGCGCCAGGCCGCGAGCACCATCCGCGATAAACGTCGGCATCGAAGCCTTCTCGCGCAGAGCATCGAGCGCGGCGTCACCCAGCTCGGCCAGCCACGCGTTAACGGCACGGCTACGGATGTGCGTCTGTGCCACCGAGTCAATCGTAGAATCGGAAATACGTTCGAGCATTGAGTCCGAGGCATCGGCAAGCGACTCGTTGATGCGATCGGCAAGGTCGGCGCGCACACGTTCCAGCTGATCTGACAGGCGGCGCCAGCTGGCCAACGAGCACACCGCGTCGACCATCATCGCGACCGCGACGATAAAGGCGGACAGCCGCACAATCAGCACCGGCAGGTGACCAAGCAGCCCCAGCAATGCCGGCTCCACTAAACGGCAAATGCACAGCGCACCCAGGCCAAACGCGCATGCCCAGTACAGACAGATGCGTCCGTGCAAGTTAAACGGCAGGTGCGAGTAATCCCAAAAGCGAGCGCCCGTTGTTTTTTCCAACAGCACGCCTACGCTGTACTCAATCACGCTGCATACGAGCGCTGCAGCGACAAACTGGCTCGAGGCATCCGGAATCCCACGCAACAGCAGCCAGCAGGCAATGCCGCCCACACCATAGATAGGACAACACGGCCCCAGCAAAAAGCCACTGTTGGCAAATCGTCCGTGATTGAGCATGGCGCATACTGTCGACTCCCATGCCCAACCGCAAAACCCGTAAAAGGCAAACGAGAGCACCAGTGCCGAGAGTGGGCAGGCGGCAAGCGTCGCGCCGCCAAACGCCATATCAATCGCGGTCCCCACCGTCTACCCTCTCCTCTTTTCGCTCGATTCGCCACTCACGTCATCGTCCGCCTCGTCCTTGCGCCGCAGACGACCGGCGACTGTCTCGCGCAGAGCGCACCATTTATCTGCCAGGCATACAATCCAAGCCTCACGACACGTCGGCGGCACTGGCACCAGCGGAAACATATGCCGCACGATAATATTCCGTTCGCGCGGCGTCAGCTCAAAATCTTCCTCCGCACGTGCCAGGGCAAAAAACGGGTGGCGAAAGCCATGCAGCCGATGGCTTGGGTCGGGATCGTGCCAGTCATAGAGAAAGTAATCGTGCAGCAGGGCCCCGCGCAACAACGAAGCACGGTCGACCGAAATGCCGGCACGGCCCAAGCGCTCGGCAAAGGACAGGCTCGCCCGCGCTACCGAAGTCACATGTGCATAGACCGTCACGTCGCCATGCTGGATAAACTCGTGCGTCAGGTCCAAGCGGCCCGCCTGGGCCAGCTGGCGGGCGGCATCGTCGACCTCGTGCGCGATTTTCTCGGCACGAACGGTATCGGACATGCTGCCTCCTTCCAGCGACTCACGGCGACAAGCCACGGCCTGTGCACAATCGATAAAAACATCATGGAACATATCAGTATGGCATCGGACAAAACGTTTTGCCCCACCAGTTGGCGAATTACCGCGCCGCCGTCACATATCAAACGCCAAAATGTGCGAGACTGTCTTGTGCAATTGTGCCGGCCGAGGGAGTGCCGGCGCACGATTCGCATGGAGTAACCCACAACGATGCTGCTTACGCAAACGACAACGCCCGAGGACGTCAAGGCTCTCGACCGTGCCGAGCTTCCGCTGCTCTGCGGCGAGATCCGTCAGGCAATCCTCGAAAGCTCCGCCGCCGTCGGCGGGCACGTTGCCCCCAACTTGGGCGTCGTTGAGCTTACGGTTGCGCTTCATCGCGTATTTAACTCCCCCATCGACAAGATTGTCTTTGACGTTTCGCACCAGACCTACGCCCACAAGGCGCTGACCGGGCGCGCGTACACTTATATCGATCCGGAGCGTTATGGTGAGGCTTCTGGCTTTGCCAATCCCGACGAGTCCGAGCACGACCTGTTCGCCATGGGCCATACCTCCACGTCGGTGAGCCTGGGCTGCGGCCTGGCGCACGCTCGTGACCTGGCGGGCGATACGTACAACGTCATCACCGTTATTGGCGACGGCTCGCTTTCGGGCGGCTTGGCGTTTGAGGGCTTTAACAATGCCGCCGAACTCGATAGCAACCTGATCATCATCGTCAACGATAACGACCAGTCCATTGCCGAGAACCATGGCGGCCTGTATCGCAATCTGGCCGAGCTGCGAGCCAGCAACGGTACCTGTGAGCGCAACGTTTTCCGCGCGATGGGGCTCGACTACCGCTATCTGGACGCCGGTAACGACGTGTTGGCCCTCGTCGACGCGTTGCAGGAACTGCGCAATATCGATCATCCCATCGTGCTGCACGTCTCCACCGCCAAGGGCAAGGGCTTTGAGCCAGCCCAGAACGACCCCGAACGCTGGCATCACGTGGGTCCGTTTGACATGGCGACTGGACGCAAGCTCTGCCCGGGCCATCCGAGCGAGCCTGCGCCGCGCACCTATGCCGACATTACGGGCGAGGCGCTCAGCGCCGCCATCGAGCGCGATTCGCAGGTCGTGGGCATCACGGCCGCCACGCCCTACATCATGGGCTTTACACCCGAGCTTCGCGCTGCCGCCGGCAAACAGTTCGTCGATGTGGGCATTGCCGAGGAGCACGCCGTGACCTTTGCCACCGCGCTTGCGCGCTCGGGCGCCAAGCCAGTCTTTGGTGTGTACGGCACGTTTTTGCAGCGCGCTTACGACGAGCTGTGGCACGACCTGTGCCTCAACGACGCCCCGGCAACCATTTTGGTGTTTGGTGCGTCAATCTTTGGCACCACGTCCGAGACGCACCTTTCGTTCTTTGATATTTCCATGTTGGGCGGTCTTCCCAACATGCACTACTTGGCGCCGGCCTGCATGGAGGAATATCTGTCCATGCTGAGCTGGTCGCTCGACCACCGCGAGCATCCCGCGGCGATCCGCGTGCCGGGCATTGGCTTGGTAAGCCGTCCCGACCTTGCGCCTGCCGAAAACACCGACTACAGTGCCGTTCGCTACAACGTGGTGCGTCAGGGCCGCGACGTTGCCGTGCTCGCGCTTGGCGATTTCTTTGAGCTGGGCGAGCGCGTGGCAAACCGCTTGGCTGCCGAGTACGGTATCGAGGCCACGCTCGTCAACCCGCGCTTTGCAACCGAGCTTGACCGTGAGTTCCTCGACAGTCTTGCCGCCGAGCATCGCGTTGTCGTCACCCTCGAGGACGGCATCTTGGACGGTGGCTGGGGCGAGCGCGTCGCGTGCTATCTGGCCTGCACGCCTGTGCGCACGCGCACCTTCGGCATCGCCAAGGGCTTCCCCGACCGCTACGACCCCAACGAGCTGCTCGCTCAGAACGGCATGACGGTCGAGAACATGGCCGCCGAAGCCGTAAGACTACTCAACGAGTAAGAAAACCTCCGCAAGGAAAGCATCCCTGCGGAGGTTTTTGTTTTCGCGACGCGATTATCTCAATCTGTAACATCCAGGGCCCGAATTCCCGTCTAACTGTTACAGATCGAGACAAGACGTCTTAGTCCCCGACGTTTGTCTCAATCTGTAACAGATAGAGACCTTTTGACCGTCCAGATGTTACAGATTGAGACATTCGAATTCCCCTGAAGAGAAAATCTCAATCTGTAACAGTTACTCGGCAAAAATGGCTGCAGATGTTACAGATCGAGACAAACCGCCAAAGTGTCCCCTTTGTGGTGGTTAGCGGTAGCTTAGCTTGAGAATTTTGACGACGTCGGGGTCGGTCAGCGTCACGGGGTCGTGGCTGAACAGGACGCCGTTGGTCGTCAGAGCGTTATGCGCGATGGCCGGCAGCTCTTCGACCGTAATCCCCCACTCGCTCATGGCGAGGTCTGCCACATGGCAAGCCTCCATCAGGCGCGTGAGCTCAATCACAAAATCGTGCGGATCATCCGCGGCGGCATTGCCCATCAGGCGCGCCATGTCGATATAGCGCTCGGGTGCGGCACCGTGATCGATCATCCACGTGTGATAGGCACGGGCAATCATAATGAGGCCGGCGCCGTGCGGTAGGTCGTGATGATGCGCGCTCACGCCATGTTCAAGACCGTGCGAGCCCGTGGTGCCCGAGGCATCCATAGCATAACCGCCGAGCGTGTTAGCAAACGCAAGGCTCGAGCGCGCCTCCAGGTCATCGCCATTATTAACGCACGTAGGCAGTGCCGCGGCGGCACGGCGAATGCCTTCGCGGCAAACCATGTCACCCATGGGCGTGTTGGTATTTGAGATGTAGCACTCAACACAATGGAACAGGGCGTCGAATCCCTGATAGGCGGTCAGACGTGCCGGAACGCTCACCATGAGCTCGGGATCAACGATCGAAAGCACCGGGAACAGGCGCGGATCGCCCAGACGAAGCTTCTCATCATTTTCTTCGCAGGACAGAACACCGCCTGCATCGACCTCGGAGCCGGTACCCGCCGTGGTGGTCACGCAAACAAGCGGCAGCGGATCGTTGGGGATCGGCAGGCCGAGCGCAGTGCCGCCATTCACAAAGTCCCAGATGTCACCGGGGCACTCGTTGCCCTCGGTATCGGCATGCGGGTTGGTCGCCACCGCGCAGATGCCCTTGCTGCCGTCCATGACCGAGCCGCCGCCAAGCGCCAGGACAAAGTCGCAGCCATGGGTACGCGCCACCCAGCCACCCGCGTTGACGGTATCGCGCAGCGGGTTAGGCTCAATGCGATCGAACAGCTCGTGCGCCACGCCGGCGCGTTCGAGCTCAGCCTCCACGCGCCTTAAGTATCCAAAGCGCTTGACCGAGTTGCCGCCGGTCGTAACGATGAGCGCTTTGGTGCCGGGCAGCTTCTGCGCACCCAATTCGCTCAACTTGCCCGCACCAAACAACACCTTGGTCGGTGCGAAAAACGAATAACCGTTCATACGCGATCTCCTTACTTATATATGCGTCGCGTTGCCGCCATTATAGCGACCGCTGCGAGCGATCATGCCGTCGGCAAAACGCTATCTCAGCCGTAATAATCGACGTTTCCCCAGATAAAACCTACTAAAATAAACCTGTCCCTTTTTGGTAGGTACAATAACCCATAAGGTAAGTATGTTTCTGAGTTATTTCGTGTTGACCTATTTGAGCGGGATAGGGTATAACTCTACTCAACCGCTAGGGATTTTATTGAGAAAGGTGTTCTCCCATGAGCAAGAACCTCTCCCAGCAGGTCGTTCTCGACCGCCGCGGCTTCGTTGCCGCCACCTTCGCAACCGTCGCCGGCCTTGGTCTTGCCGGCTGCTCTGACACCAGCGCCGAGGCCGACAAGGGTTCCGCCGCCGGCTCTTCCAAGGGCTCCGAGGATACCGAAGTTTCCGCCACGCTCGACGCTAAGGCATTCGACAAGCTCGTCGACAACGGCCCCAAGGCCGATGACGACGCCATCGCCGCCAGCACCTGGGCCACGGCCGTCAAGGACGCCGGCGTCTTTAAGATCGGTGGCGTTCAGACCTCCACGCTCTTCTCCCTCCTCAACGAGAAAGACGGTCAGACCCGTGGCTTTGACGCCGGTATCGCACAGCTCCTGTCCAACTACATTCTGGGCGAGAATAAGGTCGAGATCACCCAGGTGACCTCGGACACGCGCGAGTCTGTCCTGCAGAACGGCCAGGTCGACGCTGTCTTTGCCACCTACACCATTACCGACGAGCGCAAGAAACTCGTTTCCTTTGCCGGTCCCTATTACTACACGCAGCAGGCTATCCTGGTGCTCGCCGATAACGACGACATCAAGAGCGTCGACGACCTGGCCGACAAGAACGTCGCCGTCCAGTCCGGCTCCAACGGCCCTGCCATCCTGGAGGAGTTCGCCCCCAAGGCCAGCCAGCAGGAGTTCAAGACCGACGAGGAGGCCCGCCAGGCACTCCAGCAGGGTCGTGTTGACGCCTACGTCATCGACAACAACATGCAGCAGAGCGCCCTGGTCCGCGAGCCCGGCAAGTACAAGATTGCCGGCAAGCCCTTCGGCAGCAAGGAGCCCTATGGCATCGGTCTGCCGCTCGATTCCGACGGCGTCGCCTTCGTTAACGACTTCCTTAAGAAGATCGAGGACGACGGCACCTGGACCGAGCTGTGGCAGATCTGCATCGGCGACCGTACGGGCGACACCAATGTTCCCGAGCTGCCCGAGATCGGCGCCTAGGCAGCGAGCCTGGTAACGGCCGCAACGAAACCATACGGAAACGCATGATGCGCTTTATTGCGGTAAACTGTTTCCTCACTGAGTTGTCGGGGCTTCCGTACACACGGGAGCCCCTTTCCTTATCGGCGGGAGGTCCGCATGAGTCTCTCCGAACTCTGGTCGCTCTATGGCCAGAACTATATCGACGCGCTGCTAGCAACCTGGGGCATGACGCTTGAGTCGTTTGCCATCGCCATGGTGCTGGCCGTCGCCGTCACCGTGATGCGCGTGTCGCCGCTCAAGCCGCTGCGCGTCTTTGGCGACCTGTATGTCCAGGTCTTCCGTAACATCCCCGGCATCGCACTGCTCATCATCGTCGTCTATGCGCTGCCGCCGCTCAAGGTCGTCCTACCCTACCGCACCTGCGTTATCGTCGCCACGGTTCTTTTGGGCTCGGCCTTTGGCTCCGAGAACTTTATGAGCGGCATCAACACCGTCGGCGTCGGCCAGGTCGAAGCCGCCCGCTCGCTCGGCATGAGCTTCAATCGTATCCTCGCCAAGATCGTGATTCCGCAGGCACTGCGCTCGAGCGTGCTGCCCATGACCAACCTCTTTATCGCCGTCATGCTCACCACCGCGCTCGGCAGCCAGGTGCCGCTTAAACCGCAGGAGCTCACCGGCGTGGTGAGCTACATCAATACCCGCTCGCTCGGCGGCGTCGCCGCGTTCTTTATCTCGGCGCTCGGCTACCTGGGCACGGCCTTTGTGGTGAGCCACATTGGCAACTACATCGATAAGAAGGTGAGGATCCTCCGATGAGCAAGCATTCCTCCCCTGCGCTTACCATGCGCGATGCGCTCTACGAGGCTCCCGGCCCCAAGATGCGCGCCAAGATTCGCATCGGCACCGCCATCTCGCTTGTTGCCGTCGCCGCGCTTGTCGTCCTCGTGTTGCAGCGCTTTTATGTGACCGGCCAGCTTTCGGTTCACTATTGGTATTTCTTTACGCACCTCACCACCTGGAAGTTCCTGCTTGCCGGCTTTGAGGGCACCGTTAAAGTCGCACTCACCGCTGGCGCCATCGCGCTGGTGCTGGGCTTAGCCCTTATGCTCGGCCGTACCAGCGACATTAAGCCGCTGCAGCTGGTCTGCCGCGTGCTCACCGATTTCTTCCGCGGCGTACCGAGCCTGCTGTTCATCTACTTCTTCTTTTTGGTGCTGCCTCAGTACAAGATCTGTCTCTTATACACATCTCCGAGCCCACGAGACCGGAGCCTATCT
>URBB01000079.1 GCA_900545835.1 uncultured Collinsella sp.
AGCGTCGGTATTCAACGAATTCGTACATATCGCGTCTGGTGGAACGCGGCAGCAGCACTTGCACCTTGTCGAGAAGGGAATATGCAGAACCGACGCCATAGAGCAGTGCCGCCGTTGCTCCACAAAACACGGCATCCGGTTCAACGACCGCAATAGCGGATGCCAATTGAAAGATGCGATCTTCGACGCCGAGGTCATTCCAATACGCGGGATCAGCGTAGACATGGTTGTAGAGTCGAACAATCATCTCTTTTTGCATGAGCGCGTAGGCACAGCGCTCATCCCATTTTCTGGTAGCTACAAACAGGTGTCCGCCATGATGGGCCTCGAATAACCGGAAGAACAGCTCTGCTTGCGGTTTGGAGCAGCGTTTATCATGACTCATTTTCGACCCCATGGTCTCGAGGGGGAGTGAATGACACTACGCTATCCCATATTTGCTCCGCCAGACCTTGCCATGAACTGACCAAAAGCTTGACGGGGCAGGTCAGAGTCATGAGTCAGAGTCAAACATATCGGCAAACGGTTGATTAGTGCCCCTCGGCGGCACTAAAAACCACCCTTACAGAAAGTTGCGGTGAAATAGTTCCTGAAAAGCTCGAATAAGCCTAAATCCAGGAACTATTTCACCGCAACTCAGATGGGGATGGGGTTAGCTGCGGGGGCGGTGGCGGAGCTTGTCGATGGTGGAGTCGGTGCCGTGTCCGCGGGCGTCGGTGCTTCGGCTGCGGGCGTCGGCGGCGGTTTGGCGCTGGCGGCGGTAGTCGATCATGCCTTGGATGATGGGCTTGCCAAAGCTCACGACATCATCGTTGTAGATGGCGGTTCGGGCCGCGAGGAGGCAATCGGTAAAGTCCATATGGGTCTTACCAAAGAGTTTGACGGCAAGGGCGACAACGGTGGGCTCGTCGACCATGACATCATCGAGCAGCCTTTTCATGGCCGCAGCAATCTCAACGCGGGGAACCTTATAGACATCGCGCAGCGTGACCACGACGCGCGTGATGATTTCGGGGTAGACGCGAGCGGTGCGTGTGGCGATGACCTTGGCGGCGCGCGGTGACAGGACCTCGTCGTCGTTAAGCAGGTAGCGCAGGATGACGGTCTCGTCGATGATGGTGCTACTCATGGATATCTACTTCCTCGGGACCCAAAACCGACTCATCGCTTTCTGTGGCTAGGTATTCAATCCAGGCATTGCGCTCCTCGGCGCGGCGATTGGGATCCCCATATGCTTTGAGCGATCCATAGGCGGCGGTGCCGTCCTTTGAGCGCACGGCGACCGGCTGAAAGGGAAGCTTGCGCATCAAAATGCTCTGCGCGACAAAAAGGCGAACGGCCTCGGCAAGCGATGTGCCCATGGCGTCGTAGAGGCGCTCGGCATGCTGCTTGTCTTCCTCGCGAATGCGCACCTGCAGGATGGCTCGTTTTTGAGTCGATGACATCACTGGCCTCCCTTAATGAGCGTGCAATTTGAATAGTCAAATACAACATCGGCTAATAATAGCCAATCTTACAACCACTACTTTATTGCACTAGAGTAATTGAGTGTAAACGATATTACAAACGTACTACATCCTTCAGAAACGAACGTGAAATCTCCCCAGGATGTACGCATGTAATACACTCACCTTTATAGCTTTTAGAGAATAATTCCAACCTGCCAAAACCCTTGCAATACACCCGTATTGCAGGGCCTATGCTCAAGTTTGCCCCCTGCAACTGCGTATATTTAACCTGTATATCGTTGGAGGAATTCTATCGAAGTGCCTGTTTCGCCGCATGCGCTCGATACGTCGATGCCGGACCACGGGCGGTCCGGGGCAACGTCGACAGGGTCTCTCCGGCATGGGATTCAGGAGGGAGTGAACAACATGGGCAATAAACGAGTCGTGGCTGATTCTTCACGCTGCATTGGGTGCCAAACCTGTATGGCGGCGTGCATTGAGGCGCACGATATCCCCGGCAACATCGCCGCACCTCGCTTGCGCGTAACGCGCACCTACGAGATCTCCGCGCCGGTGGCATGTCACCACTGCGAGGACGCTCCGTGCGCGAAGGCCTGTCCTACGGGCGCCTTGTTCTTTGATCCAAAGAACCATCGCATCGGCGTCAACGAGGACAACTGCATCGGCTGCAAGAGCTGCGTCATGGCATGCCCCTTTGGTGCCGTGAGCGTGGCGACCACGCAGGTTCCGGTCTTGATGGGCGACGTTCGCGTGGGTTCGCAGACCAAGAGCTTCGTGCTCAAGTGCGATCTGTGCGTGGACCGTCCCGGCGGTCCGGCGTGTGCCGAGGCGTGTCCGACCAAGGGCCTCATCCTGGTAGACGAGGAGCGTCTGGCAGAACTGACTGCCGAGCGTGCCCGCGCCACCATCGAAAACGAGGCGTAAGCGTCGGGCGACAGGCCCAATGATTGTCAAATAAGTACCGAGTATTCGGTAGCAGAGAAAGGAAGGAGGGTGTCATGGAGAAGCATAAAGTGATTTGCCCGTACTGCGGCGCCGGTTGCCAGTTTAACCTCTTGGTCCAAAACGGCCAGGTTGTGGGTACCGAACCGCTCAACGGCATCACCAACCAGAGCGAGCTGTGCCTTAAGGGCATGAGCGGCTACGACTTCATCAACGACACCAAGATCTTGACTCCTCGCGTACTGCACCCGATGATCCGTCGCACCAAGGGCGCGGATCTTGAGCGCGTAAGCTGGGACGAGGCACTGGATTTCACCGCATCTAAGATGCAGGCCATAATTGACGAATATGGTCCTAACGCTGTCATGACCACCGGCTCTTCGCGAGGCGGCGGCAATGAGGCGAACTACGTCATGCAGAAGTTTACGCGTGCGTGCATCGGCACCCACAGCGTGGACAACTGCGCCCGTACTTGACACGGCCCTACTGTCCTCGGTCTGATGGACACGGTTGGTTCAGGTTGCATGTCATGCTCCATCCCCGGTATGGAGGATGCGGGCTGCATTTTCCTCTTCGGCTATAACCCTGCCGATTCGCACCCCATCGTCGCAAGGCGTATCGTGCGAGCCAAAGAAAAGGGTTGCAAGATCATCGTCGCCGACCCGCGCCATATCGAAACCGCGCGTATCGCCGATCTCTACCTTCCGATCAAGAACGGTTGCAATGTCGCGTTCCTCAACGCCTTTGCCAACTGCTTGGTCAACGATGGCCTCTACGATAAGGAATTCGTCGCCGAACACACGAACGGCTTTGACGAGTGGTGGGAGACCATCAAGAACTACACTCCCGAATCCGTACAGGACATCACGGGTGTCGAGCCCGCGTTGATCCACCAAGCTGCCGAGATGTACGCCACGGCGAAGCCCTCTGCCATCATTGGCTGGGGCATGGGCGTATGCCAGCAGAAGCAGAACCTGAAGACGGTGCACACCATCGCCTCCATCGCCTGCGTTGCCGGCCAGATCGGCAAACCCAATTCCGGCCTCGCGCCCGTGCGTGGCCAGAACAACGTCCAGGGCTCCTGCGATATGGGCATGCTGCCCAACCTGTACCCTGGCTACCAGAAAGTCACCGACCCCGCAGTGCGTGCCAAGTTTGCCAAGGCTTGGGGCGTGCCCGAGGAAAAGCTCCCGCTCGAGGAGGGCTACAAGCTCACCGACCTGGGCCACCTGGTCGACGAGGGCAAGGTGCACTGCTTCTACAACTACGGCGAGGACCCGGTGCAGACCGAGCCCGATTCGGCCGGTATGCGCAAGACGCTCTCCGAGCTGGACCTGTTCATTTGCCAGGACATCTTTATGACGCAGACGACCATGCTCGCCGACGTCATCCTGCCCGCTACCTCTTGGGGCGAGCACGAGGGTGTCTTTACTGCATCCGACCGTAGCTTCCAGCACTTTGACGCGGCCGTTCCGCCCAAGGGCGAGTGCCGCCACGACTGGGAGATCTTCGCGGACCTGTCTACGCGCATGGGCTATCCCATGCACTACGACAACACCGAGCAGATTTGGAACGAGTGCATTAGCCTGTGCCCCAACTTTGTGGGCGCGACCTACGAGAAGATGGCTCCCGAGGGCGGTTACGCCCAGTGGCCGGTCAAGAGCACCGATGTGAACGACCACGGTACGCCCGACATGTTCGCTGGTGGCAAGTTCACCACCAAGGACGGCCGCGCCAACCTGATGGCGCACGACTGGGAGGCGCCCTCCGAGCTTCCCGACGATGAGTACCCGCTCATCCTGTGCACCGTCCGTGAGGTCGGCCACTACAGCTGCCGCTCGATGACCGGCAACTGCAAGACGCTGGCGCTGCTTGCCGACGAGCCCGGCTTTGTCCGCATGAATCCCGCGGACGCCCAGGCGCGCGGCATCAAGAACGGCGACATCGTCTCGATTCACAGCCGCCGCGGCCAGGTATACAGCCGCGCCGACGTGAGCGACCGTATCAACAAGGGCACGGTCTATATGACCTACCAGTGGTGGATCGGCAAGTGCAACGAGCTGACCATTCACAAGGTCGACCCGGTCTCGCATACGCCCGAGGACAAGTTCTCCGCCTGCCAGGTCGACGCTATCGCCGACCAGGTCTGGGCTGAGGGCGAGGTGGAGCGTCAGTACACCGAGCTCAAGCAGGCTCTGGTGGACGCCGCCGCTCCCCAGGACGTTGAGCCCGGCGCCGCCAAGTTCGATGACGAGACGCACGTGAACCAAATCGTGTAGTCCCGTTCTCGTTGGCTTTTTGGGCCGGGCGTCCCGTACGTTCGGGAGCCCGGCCCGTTATTTTGAAAGGAAGTGGGGATGAACCGCTTCATCGACATCAACCCGGAGAGGTGCATCGGCTGCGGAACATGCCAGTCCGCCTGTGCCGACGCCCACCGGATGCAGGGTCTTCAGGATACGCCGCGCCTGGCGCTCGTGAAGACCGGCGGTATTTCGGCCGCCCTTGCCTGCCACCATTGCGAGGGTGCCCCCTGCGCCGAGGTCTGCCCGGTGAATGCCATCGAGCACGATGGCGACCGCATCCACGTCAAGGAGCAGGAGTGCATCGGGTGCAGACTGTGCGCCATTGCGTGCCCCTTCGGAGCCATCCATCCCGATGGCACGTCTATCGCCGGTGTCGCAGGCATGTGCGACCCGACGCCTTCGTATCCTAAGTCCCTGAGCAGCCTGCTTACGTGGGCTCCTGGCCAGTACACCTGCGCCGTCAAGTGCGACCTGTGTGCCTTCGATCCGGACGGCCCGCATTGTGTGGCGGCGTGCCCCACCAAGGCACTGACCGTCATGGGCGGCGCGGCCGATCGCGAGCTCGACGAGGCCAAGCGCCTGCGCTCGATCGAAAACGGTCCGGTCGTCGACGTTACCGCTGTGGCCCAGGGTCTGTCCGAGAAAGCAGAAGGGAGCGTAAACAATGGATAGCATGACGCTGTTTATCGCATCGCTTGCCGTCTCGTGCATCGGTGCGCTCGCCTCGGTTCTGCTGATTAAGGCCGACAACGCCGCCAAGACCGCCGGCTGCCTGATCGGCGCCGTCGCGGCCGTGCTGTCGTTCATCGCGGGCCTCGAGGCCGTGCTTGGCGACGTTTCGTCCCTCAACACGGTCTTCTTCTTCCCGTTCGCCCGTCTCGAGCTCTTGCTCAACGGCCTTGCGGGCCTGATCGTGGTCCTCATCTCGATTCTCGCCTTTGCGGGCTTCATCTACGGTCTGTCCTACTTCGACGAGTACCCGGGCAAGGTCGGGCGCGCCGGTTTCTTCATGAACACCTTCGTCGCCTCGATGATGCTCGTCATCACCGCCGACAACGTGTTCTGGTTCCTGGTCGCCTTCGAGCTCATGTCGCTTACGAGCTACTTCCTTGTCGTCATCGAGGAGAACAAGAACTCCATCAAGGGCGGTTGGCTCTACTTCGTCATCGCGCACGTGGGCTTTGTCCTTATCATGGCGAGCTTCCTGCTCATGACTAACGGCGTGGGCGGTTCCTTCAGCTTCAGTGATTTCCGTACGCATGACTTTGGACCCGCCATCTCCTCCGCGTGTTTCGTCCTCGCGTTCTTCGGATTTGGCGCGAAGGCCGGTATCATCCCGCTGCACTCCTGGCTGCCCCAGGCGCACCCCGAGGCGCCGTCCAACGTGTCCGCCCTCATGTCCGGCGGCATGATCAAGATCGGCATCCTGGGAATCCTCAAGGTCGGTCTCGACCTGCTCGCGGGTTCGGGCGTCCAGCTCTGGTGGGGCCTCATGGTCCTGGTCTTCGGATCCATCTCGTCGGTCCTGGGCGTCGTCTACGCCCTCCACGAGCACGACATCAAGCGCCTGCTGGCCTACCACTCCGTCGAGAACATTGGCATCATCTTGCTCGGTGTCGGCGCGTCCATGACGGCGCACGCCCTGGGCAACGACGTCATCGCGACGATCGCGCTCATGGCCGCCCTCTACCACACGCTCAACCACGCCATGTTCAAGGGCGAGCTGTTCCTCGGCGCGGGCTCCCTGCTCTATGCCACGGGTACGCGCAACATGGAGAAGATGGGCGGTCTGTTCCGTCGCATGCCGGTCACGGCCGTCTGCTTCCTCATCGGTGCCCTTGCCATCTCGGCCATCCCGCCGCTCAACGGCTTCGTTTCCGAGTGGTTCACCTACCAGTCCCTGTTCAACATCTCGACGCTCTCCGACCCGGTCGTCATGGTGTTCGCCGTCGCCTCCGCGGCCGCGCTCGCCATCACCGGTGCCCTGGCAGTCACGTGCTTCGTGAAGGCCTACGGCGTTTCGTTCGCGAGCAGCCCTCGTTCCCAGGAGGCCGCGAACGCCAAGGAGTCCCCGGCTCCGATGTTGTTCTCGCAGATGCTCCTCGCGGCTATCTGCGTGGTGCTGGGAATCGGCTCTCCCGTCATCGCCCCGGTTCTGGGCGACGTCGCCCAGAGCGTGCTTGCCGGTTCCGCCGTCACAGCCACCTCGGGCGTGTCTCTGGTGAACGAGATTTCCGGTGCCGCCACCTCCACCCCCGCGATCGCCATCGCGCTCGTGGTCCTCACCGGCCTCGCGTTTGCGTTGAGGTCCTACCTCGGCACCAAGGTCCCCGCTAAGAAGACCGACCCTTGGGCGTGCGGCTACGAGCCCAACGAGCACATGCCCGTTGTCGCCACGAGCTTCGCGTCCGACGTCGAGCTCTTCATGGGCCCGCTCTACACCCTGCGCGAGGTATGCACCAAGATCTGCTGGTCCATCGCGCACGTGTTCCAGAAGCTCACCGGTGTCGCTCAGGGCGTCGAGCCCCTGCCCGACCGCTTCCTGGTCGATGCACCGAGCGAGGGTGCCGACAAGCTGGCCGGCCTCGCCTCCAAGATCGAGGGCGGCAACTACTCCGTATACATCTGCTACATCGTCGCGGCGCTCGTGGTCTTCCTCGTGCTCGCCGTGGTCATGGTCTAGAGAGGGGAGAGGATATTATGAACATCGTTCTTGCGATAGCGCAGGGCCTCGTGGTCATGCTGGTCGCGCCCTTCTTCTCCGGCCTCGCCCGTGTGATTCGCGCGAAGATGCACAATCGCCGCGGTCCGTCCATCCTTCAGGATTACCGGGACCTCGCGAAGCTCATGGCGCGTCCCGAGTCCGTGAGTTCCGACTCGAGCTTCGTGCTGCGCATCATGCCTCCGCTGTTCCTCGCGGTGTCGTTCATGCTCGCCATGGGTCTGCCCATGTTCACGCTCGAGAGCCCCATGCCCGTCTTTGGTGACGCCATCACCATCATGTACGCGCTCGCGCTGTCCCGCTTCTTCTTCGCACTGTCCGGCGTGGATTCCTCCAACGCCTACGCGGGCTTCGGCGGTATCCGCGAGCTCCTCATGAGCGTGCTCATCGAGCCGTCCATGCTCATCGCGCTGTTCACCGTCGCCATCGTGTGCGGCTCCACGGACATTGCGACCATGGGCCAGCACATCGTTACGGGCAACGTCTCGAGCGTCGTCGCCGTTATCCTCGCCGGCGTCGCCTTCGCGGCCGCCTGTTACATGGAGCTCGGCAAGCTTCCATTCGATCAGGCCGAAGCCGAGCAGGAGCTCCAGGAGGGCCCGCTCGCCGAGCTCTCCGGCCCGTCCCTGGCCATGATGAAGCTCGCCATGGGCATGAAGCAGGTCGTGGTCGTCGCTTGGTTCACCTCCATCTTCATCCCCTGGGGAGAGCCCGCGACTATCGGCGTCACCGCTCTCGTGGGCGCCGTCGTCTTCCTTGTCAAGTGCCTGGTCGATTTCGTTGTCTGCGGCGTGCTCGAGAACTCCGTTTCCCGTTCGCGCTTCAAGGTGCTCGGTAACCAGACCTGGGCCGTCGTCGGCATCGCGGTCCTCGCGTTCGTCTTCGTCGTCGTAGGCGTGTAGGGAGAAGGGAGAAACTATGTCAATCGAATCGAGCTTGTCCCTCTTTGCCATGGTGGCGATTGCCGTCCCCATGCTGGGCTCCCTGCTCATCGTCATGCTGCCGCGTCCCTACGCTAAATGGATCTGCGCCTTCGCCGGCGGCATCGCCACGGTCGCTTCCGTTGGCTTGGCCGCGACGTTTGCCGGAAACGGCATGAACGCGGTCGATGTAACCTGGGCGAGTATGGGCCAGACCTTGGTCATGGGCTTCATATTCGACCGGATGAGCACGCTGCTCGCACCCGCGTTCGTCGCTATCGGCCTGCTCGTCGTCATCTATTCGTTCCCGTACATGAGCGATAAGAACAAGGAGCATCCCGATGCGCCTCGTCGCCGCTTCTACGTGTACTTCTCCACGTTCATCGGCGCCATGGCCGGTCTCGCTTACAGCTCCACCATCGTCGGCCAGCTCGTTTTCTTCGAGATCACTGGCGTGTGCTCCTGGGGCCTCATCAGCTACTACATGACGCCCACGGCCAAGAAGGCCGGTATGAAGGCGCTCATCATCACCCACATCGGCGCTCTGGGTCTCTACATCGGCGCGGCCTTCCTGTTCGCCGGAACCGGCACGTTCGCGCTGAGCGCGATCTCCCAGCTCGATTCCGGTATGAAGACCGTCGTGCTGCTGCTCATCCTGTTCGCCGCTTGGGCCAAGTCCGCCCAGTTCCCGCTCTACATGTGGCTGCCCTCTGCAATGGAGGCCCCCACGCCCGTTTCCGCCTACCTCCATGGCGCGTCCATGGTGAAGGTCGGCGTGTGCGTGTTCGCCCGCGCTCTTGCGAGTGCCGGCGATATCCCCGAGATCGTCGGTTGGGTCGCCATCATCGACGCCGTCGTGACCATGCTCTTCGGCTTCCTCATGTACCTGCCCCAGAAGGATATGAAGCGCCTGCTCGCCTTCTCGACGATCGCGCAGCTCGCCTACGTGTTCTTCGGCCTGGGCCTCTCCGTGTTCGGAAGCCAGATGGCGTTCAACGGCGCCGTCGAGCACATCTTCAACCACGCGTTCACCAAGACCCTGTTCTTCCTCATCGCCGGCTCCCTCAGCTTCACGCTGGGAACCCGTATGTTGCCCAAGATCCAGGGCCTCATGAAGAAGTACCCGGTCACGGGCGTGGGCTTCGCGGTCGCCGCGACCGCTATCGCCGGCGTGCCCCCCATGAGCACGTTCTTCTCCAAGTTCCAGATTATTTCCGGTGGCTTCGCGGTTGGTGCTTCCAACACGGTCATCTTCGTCCTCGTGTGCGTCATGGTCGTCGAGACCGTCGCCACCTTCGCATGGTTCCTGCGTTGGATGGGTAAGGTCCTGCCCGGTGAGCCGAGCGAGACCGTGGCCGCCGGCCAGCCCCTTCCGCGCGCCATGGCGTTCGTGTTCGTCGTCCTCATGATCATGGTCGTCGTCGCCGGTCCTCTGTCCTCTAGTTGGATGGGTTAGGAGGTAGGACATGGGTTATTCGTTAGTCAATATCCTGGGCGGTCTTCTGATCGTGACCTCCACCATGGTGGTCGTCTCGAAGACCATCCCGTCCGCCATTAAGTGGTACGCGATCCAGTCGGTTGT
>URBB01000080.1 GCA_900545835.1 uncultured Collinsella sp.
GGTCTCGTGGGCTCGGAGATGTGTATAAGAGACAGATGCCACCAAGGGCTCCATTCGCCTGAATGGTGTGGACCTGCGCGAGCTTACGCAAGACGAAATCCGCGGGCGCATTGCCTATGTGCCGCAGAAGGCGTGGCTGTTCTCGGGCACCGTGGCAAGTAATCTGCGCTTTGGCAACGAGGACGCGACCGAGACCGACATGCTTCACGCGCTTGAGGTTGCCCAGAGCACCTTTGTACTCGATCAGCCGCAGGGGCTCGATACCCCGGTGGCGCAGGGCGGCACGAACTTTTCAGGCGGCCAGCGCCAGCGCCTGGCCATTGCTCGCGCGCTCATGAAGCAGGCCGATCTGTACATCTTCGATGACAGTTTTTCGGCCCTGGACTTTAAGACCGATGCCGCCCTGCGCCATGCGTTGCAAGACGAGACGCGTGACGCTGCGGTGCTCATCATTGCGCAGCGCATCTCGACGATTTTGCATGCCGACCAGATTGTCGTGCTCAAGGACGGCGAGATTGTGGGCTTGGGCACGCATAGCGAGCTTATGGAAACCTGCGAGGTGTACCGCGCCATCGCGGAATCGCAGATGAAGGGAGGTGAGTAGCATGACCAAGGAGCTCAAGAAGCAGGGCGGCGTTGATGACGCCGCTGCCGCGGGACTGGTCGAGGAAACGGCTGCCGCGTCGACCGAGCTGGATGACGCCGCCAAGGCTGCAGCCGAGCGCGAGGCTCGCCGCCAAGCGCTCTACGAGGAAAACGAACGTGCCGAGGACGAGCGCGCCCGCGCCGAGGCAGAGCGTATGCGCGACGTGGACGACGAAGACGAGGACGAGACGCCTCGGGATACCTGGGCGACGGTGCGCCGCCTGTGGAGTGAGGCCGCCGGCGACCATTGGCGCTTCTATATCGTGTTCGCGAGCATTGTGTTCTATGTCATCTTTAACACTGCCGCGCCGGCATATAGCGCCCGCGTGATCGATGAGCTGTGGGGCCACATTCAGGTAGCGTTTGTCAACAACGCCACCTTCAGCATCACCTGGGAGAACTGCGGCAGGACTATCTTCATCTACTTTTTGATTTGGACGGCCGCCGCTTCGTTCTACGCGCTCCAGAGCTTTTTGATGTCGAGCGTGGCCGAACGCCTCAATCTGCGCCTGCGCAACCGCATCGCGCAAAAGCTCAACCGTCTGCCGCTCGCCTATTTTGACGCGCATCGTCCCGGCGAGGTCGTCAGCCGCGCGACCAACGACTTGGACAAGATGTCCGAGAGCATGCAGCGCGGATTGCTGCAGCTGCTCGTGTCGATTGGCACGGTTGTTGGTGCTGTGAGCGTGATGTTCGTGTTCAGCGTGCAGCTTACGCTCGTCTTTCTGTTCTTTACGGCACTGTCGCTGCTGGTGACGAAGGTCGTCTCGCGCCGCACACACGATGTGACGGGCGAGCGCCAGGAGTGGGTGTCCAAGATTACGAGTGCGGTCGAGGAAGGCTATTCGGGCCGTCTGGTGATCCGCGCGTTTAACCGCGAACGTCAGAGCTCCGCTGAGGTGCACGAGGCTTCGAAGGAACTGGCTCGTGTGAGCACCAAGGCCGACTTTATGATCAATGCTGTCGGCCCCGCAGTGCGCTTTATCGGCCGCCTGGCACAGATCATGATCGCACTCGTGGGCTGCAGCATGCTGGTCGCCGGCCACATGACCGTCGGCGTGTTCCAGGCGTTCTTCCAGTTTATCTACGAGGCGTCCGAACCCATGACGCAGCTGTCGTTCACTTTCAACTCGCTGCAGAGCGCGCTGGCGAGTGCGGAGCGCGTGTTCGACCTGCTCGATGAGCCCGAGATGGAGGCCGATCCGCTGCCGGACGAGGCCGCCAAGCTGCCGGGCCGCGTGGAGGGCCGCGTCTCCTTTGAGCACGTGCGCTTTGGCTATGCGCCCGATAAGCCGCTCATGCGCGACGTGTCGTTTACCGCCGAGCCGGGCCAGAAGATTGCCGTGGTGGGAACCACGGGCGCAGGCAAGACGACGCTCATCAACCTGCTCATGCGCTTTTACGAGATCGACGGCGGCCGCATTACGCTTGACGGTGTGGATACGCGCCTCATGGACCGCGGTGAGCTACGGCAGCAGTTTGGCATGGTGCTGCAGGACGCCTGGCTATTCGATGGCACGATTGCCGAAAACATCGCCTACGGCTGCCCCGAGGCAACGCGCGAGGAGATCGTGGCCGCCGCTCGTGCCGCGCAGGTCGACTTTTTCGTGCGCACTATGCCGCAGGGCTACGACACGCGTGTGGCTAACGATGCCGAGAGCATTAGCCAGGGCCAACGCCAGCTGCTGACCATTGCGCGCGTGCTGCTCAACAACCCGGCGATTCTCATCCTGGACGAGGCGACCTCAAGCGTGGATACGCGTACCGAGCTTGCCATCGGTCGTGCCATGGACGCGCTCATGCGCGGGCGTACGAGTTTTGTGATCGCGCACCGCCTGTCGACGATTGTGGATGCCGACCTGATCTTGGTCATGGATCACGGCAACATTATCGAGCAGGGCACGCATAAGGAGTTGCTGGCTGCCGAGGGAGCCTACGCCGACCTCTATCTGAGTCAGTTCGCATAATGTGACAAAGGGACGACCCCTTTGTCACATTGGAAAAAAGGCGCGCCGGGGATGAATTCCCTGGCGCGCCTTTTGCGTCGATGCCGATGTTGTTTTGTGCCGCTTGCGTTCCTAGCGCTCGTCCACGAGCTTGGTGACGAGGGCCTTAAGCTCGGCCACCTCTTTCTCGAGCTCTTTGACGCGGCGGGCGTTCTCGGTGATGCCCTGGCGGTTGAGGGCGGACTGCTCGGCGGCGTCGTCGGGCATGTACTCGCGATGCTGCTTGGCGTCGAAGCTCTCCTCGAACACGCGGCATCCGTTGCGCTTGATGATGCGTCCCGGCACGCCCACGACGGTGCAGTTGTCGGGTACGTCCTTGACGACGACCGAATTGCCGCCGATCTTGACGTTGTTGCCGATGCGAATGTTGCCGAGCACCTTGGCGCCTGTGCCCACGGTGACGTTGTTGCCCAGGGTGGGGTGGCGCTTGCCGGTTTCGTTGCCGGTGCCGCCGAGCGTGACGCCCTGGTAGAGCACACAGTTGTCGCCCACAATGGTGGTCTCGCCGATGACGACGCCCATGGCGTGGTCGATAAAGAAATGCTTGCCGATCTGTGCGGCGGGATG
Organism: uncultured Collinsella sp.; assembly: GCA_900545835.1. GTDB lineage: Bacteria > Actinomycetota > Coriobacteriia > Coriobacteriales > Coriobacteriaceae > Collinsella. Next base: position 3,219 of record URBB01000080.1, read on the forward strand.
AATCTCAACGCCGGTGATGTGGCGGGTGATTTGCGAGAGCACGCGGGCGAGCGAGCGATGGCCGTGCTCCCACAGCCAGTGCTCGGGCACGTGGTTCCACTTGGCGTGCAGGCCAGGATAGGAAAGGAAGATGACCAGACCGTTTTGCGCGGCGGGGTCCTGCGCTTGGACGGTCTTGATGTCCTCGCGGATGGTATTGATAAAGCTCACCGGCCGCCCTCCCTTAGCCCATGGCAATGCGATTCAATAAAGTATAGCGATTCGCTAGGGATTAGGAAGGACAATCTTGGCAGCTTTGCACGACAGGTGTCAGTTATGCAAACTTGCTGGTAATGGAGTCATGCTTTTGTGGGGTTGCGCACGAGGGGGCGCCGCAACCGTATACTGGTCAACTTGGACGTGTCCGCGCCCACAACTGAGAGGTTTTACTTCATGGGTTTCATCAATTTTATTGCCGAGCTGCTTAAGGACCCGCGCACCGCGATCGCCAGCTGGATCGCCGCCGGCCCGCTTATGGCCTACGGCTGCGTGTTCCTGATCATCTTTATCGAGACGGGCGTGGTGTTCTTCCCGTTCCTTCCCGGCGATTCGCTGCTGTTTGCTTCGGGCTTCTTTGCCCACAACGGCGGCTTTAACATTGTGGCGCTTCTGGCCATCGCATGGGCCGCTGCCATTTTGGGCGATCAGTGCAACTTTATGATCGGTCACTTCTTTGGCAAAAAGATCATCGCTTCGGGCAAGGTCAAGGCTATGACGCCCGAGCGCATCAAAAAGTCCGAGGACTTCTTGGACAAGTGGGGCCACCTGGCCATCTTCCTCGGCCGCTTCTTCCCGTTTATCCGCACCTTTGTGCCCTTTATCGCCGGTATGGGCGGCATGCACTGGCGCAACTTTGTCGTCTTTAACGTGCTGGGCGGCATTACCTGGTCGACAGTCTTTACGCTGCTGGGCTACTTCTTTGGCGGCATTCCCTTTGTGCAGGAGCACTTTGAGCTGCTGATTATCGGCATCGTTGCCGTGTCGATCATCCCGACCGTGGTCGGTCTGGTCAAGGCTAAGCTGGGCAAAAAGAACGCGTAGCTCGAGCCAGCGCGCAAACCGTGCCGTTGAGGCCCGTCACCGCTTACGGTGGCGGGCCTCTTTAGTTTCGGTCAAATGAAAATACTTTACTTAGTTAAAGAAAAGCGTTTTATCAGACGCGTGCGGGGAGTACAATCTCGTGCATGCGAATCGACGTGCCATCGGCTTTGATGCTGCTCGCGTGTCCCGTCCGGCTCTACGCTCCGGGCGTGCGACGTTGCGACGCGGTCGGCCTCGGTCCTTGCGTGCGGGTTCGCGAGTATGCAACTGTGTATGTAAGGAGCGACATATGACTGTCGAGAAGAAGGATATCGATTGGGGTAGCCTCGGCTTTGGCTACATGAAGACCGATTACAGCTACGAGGCCCATTGGAAGGATGGCGAGTGGGACGAGGGCGGCCTGACCACCGACCACACCCTGCATGTCTCCGAGTGCGGTGGCATCTTCCATTACTGCCAGGAGGTCTTTGAGGGCCTGAAGGCCTACACCGCCGAGGACGGCAGCATCGTCTGCTTCCGTCCCGACATGAACGCCGAGCGCATGTATAACTCTGCCCAGCGCCTCGAGATGCCCCCGTTCCCCAAGGACAAGTTCGTTGAGGCCGTCAAGCAGGTCGTCTCTGCCAACGCCGCCTGGGTTCCGCCCTTCGGCTCCGGCGCGACCCTGTACGTGCGTCCGTTTATGATCGGCTCCGGTGACGTGATCGGCGTGGCTCCCGCTCCTGAGTACACGTTCCGCATTCTCGTGACCCCGGTCGGTCCGTACTTTAAGGGTGGCCTCAAGCCCGTCAAGCTGCGCGTTTCCGAGTATGACCGTGCCGCACCGCACGGCACCGGCAACATCAAGGCCGGCCTGAACTACGCCATGTCCCTTAAGCCCACGATGGAGGCCCATCGCGAGGGCTATGCCGAGAACCTGTATCTCGACTCCGAGTCCCGCACCTATGTCGAGGAGACCGGTGGCGCCAACGTCCTGTTCGTGAAAGAGGATGGCACGCTCGTCGTTCCGCAGTCGCACACCGACTCCATCCTGCCCTCCATCACCCGTCGTTCGCTCGTTCAGGTCGCTCAGGACCTGGGCATGACCGTTGACCAGCGCCCCGTCGAGTGGGCCGAGGTCAAGGCCGGCACCTTTGTGGAGTGCGGCCTGTGCGGCACCGCTGCCGTCATCTCTCCGGTTGGCGAAATCGACAACAAGGTTTACGGCGCCGACGAGACCGTGACCTTCCCGGCTGGCTACACCGAGATCGGTCCTGTGATGAAGAAGCTCCGCGAGACCCTGACGGGCATCCAGTCTGGTGCTGTCGAGGACAAGCACAACTGGGTTTACACCGTCGCGTAATTAGCCTTTCCTGTCCGGGCAGAGAGTAAGCTCCCTCCCGGCGCGTCCTCGGACATGCAAGAAGCCCTCGCTGCGCACTTCGTGCGGCGAGGGCTTCTTGCGTCCTGCGGAGTGCGCCGGGAGGGAGCTTGCTCTCCGCCCTGCGGGCTCGGCGATGTCACAACGAACAATAATTAATCTGAATTAAAGATGGTGCGCGGCCTTTTAGGCCGCGCTTTTGTTTTGGTTCGCGCCATGTGGGGGTGGTGGCGACGTGCATTTTTGCGAGTATTCTGCAGTCGAAGGCCCCTGCATACCGACCTCGGGCAAAAAATCGGGATTTCTCGATGTTTTCTACGGATGATGGGCGGGGTTATGGGCTTATAGCGTTTGATTTGCAGGGACATTCGCGGTCTTTGGCACTTATCGTGGCGCCCGAAGCTCTTGGTTATGTTGAATACTCCTAAAAATGCACGGCGCTTAGAGGGGGACCTTTGCGAAAAAGGAAACCGCCCCGTCGAAGTATGCATTCGACGGGGCGGTTTATACATTTGGACGATTAAGGATGCGCTGCCAAACTACTAGAACTTGACGGTCGGGGCCTGGCGGGCTGCTTCGGCGGCCTCGAAGCCCTGGCGCTCCTTAAACTGAAAGATGCCGGCAAAGATGACAGCCGGGAACGTCTGAATGGCGTTGTTGTAGCTGAGCACGCAATCGTTGTAGCTCTGGCGTGCGTAGCTAATCTTGTTCTCGGTATCCTCGAGCGATGCCTGCAGCTGCGTAAAGTTGGTGTTTGCCTTAAGATCGGGATAGGCCTCGGCTACGGCGAAGAGCTGACGCAGCGCACCGGTCAGCACGTTGTCGGCTTCCATCTTGGCCTCGGGCGTGGTGGCCTTGACGGCGGTGTTACGCGCGCTGATCACGGCGGAGAGCGTCTCCTGCTCGTGCTTGGCGTAGCCCTTGACGGTCTCGACCAGGTTGGGGATCAGGTCGTTGCGGCGCTGCAGCTGCGTATCGATGTTCTGCCAGGCGTTATCGATGCGGTTACGCTTGGTGACCATGTTGTTGTAGATGCCGGCGATGGCGCAGACAATCACAATGACAACAACGATGCCGATGATGACGGTAATCATGATGTCTCCGTTTCGAATGGCCGCGGCGGCATGCGCCAGCTGCCGTTGGTATAACGCTACTAGTATACCCGCAACGTTTTGCCGTGCCGAACTTTCCGGCAAGCGTTATGTTTTCGGCGGGGTCGGCACCGGGGCAAAGCGCGCGAGGTACAGGTGTAAGATATGCGACAGATTGACGAGTGTTGTCTTTGCCCTGAGGATGGCGATACGGATGGACCTTCGCATCAAGAAAACCTACCGCGCCCTGTTCGATGCCTTTACCGAGCTTCTCGAGGAGCATCGTTTTGAGGACCTGACGGTTGCCATGCTGTGCGACCGCGCCATGATTCGCCGCACGACGTTCTACAAGCACTTTCGCGACAAGAACGATTACTTTGCCTTTTATATCGATGAGCTCATGTCGGGCTTGCCGCAAAAACAGCCCGATGAGGCCGACGCGGTATCTGCCGAGGACGTGCGCGCGCTTCGGCACGCGATTTTGGACGATGCCATGGATTTGATTCTGACGCACGAGCGGCTCATGGATAACATTTTGGCAAGCAGCATGTCGGGCATGTTGACCAACGTTATTTGCGACCGCATTGCCCGCTCCATCCGCGAGCGTGTGATGAACGTGCTTGCCGAGGATGCCCTGGCCCCCGTGTCACTTGAGACGACGTCTGAGTTTGTCGCCGGCGGTATTATTCGACTTTTCACGATATGGTGGGAATCGGGCCACGATCTTGAGCGTCGACTCGAGATAGCCGACGTGGTCGATGCACTGTTTGAGCGGACCATGACACCGGTGAATCACTAAAGTGGCGGAGAGAGGGGGATTCGAACCCCCGGAACGCTCTCGCGCTCAACGGTTTTCAAGACCGCCGCATTCAACCGCTCTGCCATCTCTCCGTGAGTCGTAATGATAGCATCGTTTTGAATTTGCAACAGGGAAGGCGAACGATGACGATCACCGAAATCGACGAGAAGTTCATGCGCGAGGCGTTGGCGGAGGCGCGAGCCGCCGCGGCGGTGGGCGAGGTGCCCATCGGAGCCGTAGTGGTGCGCGACGGCGAGATCGTCGCGCGGGCGCACAATCGGCGCGAGCTCGATCAGGATCCTTCGGCTCATGCAGAGTTCGCGGCCCTGTGCGCTGCCGCTCGGTCGCTCGGTCGTTGGCGCCTTTCCGATTGCACTGTCTACGTGACGCTCGAGCCATGCTGCATGTGTGCGGGGCTTATGGTTAACGCGCGCGTGGGGCGCTGCGTGTATGGCGCGAGCGACGCCAAGGCGGGCGCGTTGGGATCCCTATACGATTTGAATGCCGACTCGCGCCTGAATCATCGGTTTAACGTGACGGCTGGGGTCCTGGCGGATGAATGCCGCGAGCTGCTGAGTGGCTATTTTGGCGGTCTGCGCGGAGCGGGCGGCGCTGATTGCGGTTGTGGGGCTGATCTTGAAGCACACGCCGCTCACGCCGCAGCGCTTACAGGTGCCAGTGAGGATGCTGGCGCGGCGGTTGACTTTGGTGCCGCATGCCGTCGGCCCCGCCGTGTGCTGCTGGCGATTGATTCCTTTAAGGGCAGCGTGTCGAGTGCGCAGGCGGAGGCGGCGGTTGCCGAGGGCATGCGCCGTGTGTGGTCCGATGCCGAGGTGTGTACATTGCCGCTGGCAGATGGTGGCGAGGGAACGCTCGATGCCGTTGCCGCGTGCGGCGGTGAGATTGTGACCTGCGAGGTGGCAGGTCCCTTGGGCAAGCGCGCGTCTGCCCGGATGCTGGTTGATGTCGAGTGCGAGTCGGCTGTAATTGAGATGGCCGAGGCGGCCGGCATTGGGTATTCGCCTTGTACGGAGTCGGCGGCGTTGGCGGCCACAACCTATGGCGTGGGCGAGCTCATGCTTCGCGCGGTTCGCATGGGCGCAAAGACACTCTATATTGGCTTGGGCGGCAGCGCCACCAACGATGGTGGCGCCGGTATGCTGCAGGCGCTGGGCGCGCGTGTGGTCGATGATCAGGGCTGTGATGTCGCCCCCGGTCTTGCGGGCCTTGAACACGTGGCGAGCGTTGATTTGGCGCCAGCGCTGCAGGCTTTGGATGGCGCTCGCATCGTTGTGCTTTCCGATGTCGAGAATCCGCTCGTGGGGCGTCGAGGCGCACTGGCGGTGTTTGGCGGGCAGAAGGGCCTGCCGGCGGATGATGTCGAGGCGCTGCGCAGATACGACGGCTGGATGGTCGGCTACGGTCGCCTGCTCGATGCGGCAATTTTCGAGGCGCGAGCCCAGGGGTTGTTGCGCACACCCGAGGGCGCACGGACATTTGGCTCGGTGCTCGGCGTGCCCGGCGCGGGCGCTGCCGGTGGCTTGGGCGCCGCGTTGCTGGCGCTCGGTGCGGAGCTGCGCTCGGGTGTAGAGACGGTGCTCGATCTCGTGGGGTTTGACGAGCGCGTGCGCGATGTCGACCTGGTCATAACAGGCGAGGGCAATATGGACGAGCAGTCCGCCGCCGGTAAGGCGCCGGTGGGTGTGGCCCGTCGTGCGAAGCGATATGGCAAGCCGGTGATTGCTGTCGTGGGCGGTCGCGCTGATAACCTGGATGCGGTGTATGGGCAAGGCATCGACCTTGTACTGCCGATTTGCCGCAAACCCATGGGCCTGGAACAGGCACTCGATCCGCAAGAAGCCACAACCAACCTCATCTGCGCCGGCGAAGCGGCCGCTCGATCCTACGACCTTGGCCGTATCTAAAACCCATCCCCTCGATAAGTTGCGGTGAAATACGGAGCGTTTTTGCCTTTAAGGTGCCAATTCAGTCCGTATTCCACCGCAACTTCGAGAATGACCATTCGAGGTTGGCTGCCTTGGGTCTTGGGTCGGACCGTTTGCCACGAAATGCGACCATCTACTACGTTAAGCCGGCCACCCTCGACCATCCCGGAATTTGCAAAAACAAAACCGACGCTCCTATAAGTTGTCAATAGGCAGTTTGCGGGAGCGCTCCCTTCA
>URBB01000081.1 GCA_900545835.1 uncultured Collinsella sp.
GCGCGCTCGGGCGGCGCGCCAGGGAGATAGTGGACGAGATAGTCGAGAGGCGCGGCCTCAAGAAGGAGTAACATCGGGGCTTGCAGCGACGGACCTCAGGACACTCTTACACCACGTCTGCGCACGCCACCGAATCCGCAACTAAAGTTCATCAAAAAGGGGCAGCCGGCAGAAACCTCCCCAGCCAAAGCTGCTCCCTCAATACGACAGCTCAAAAACCCACCGTTCGCAGAAGATAAGCCGCGCCCCAATACCGTTGCCCGAAGTTTCGGGCGTATGCGGCGTCCGCTATGCCATCATGCGCGTATGGGGATCATTCTGTCACATACCACGGCACGCGCTGTATACCAAACAGCCAACTCGCTCGCAAGCTACGCGACCGGCCCCATACCTATGGAAAAGATCAGGGTGTCTGCGCCGACCACGTCCGACCTGGAAGCGGCACGAGCATGGCTCAACAGAAAGAATGTCGATTCTGAACGTATCCATGTGCTGACGTTTTCCAATAATGCCAAAAGGCACCGCAAGGGCTGCATCTGCCACTGCACGCGCTATACGTTTGATGCAGAAAGCTACCTAGAACTCGAGCCGAACGTCTACATCGTCGATATCAAGCTGTGCGCGTTAGAAGCAACAGCCGACCTCAACCTTTCGGAGCTCGTTGAGTATTACTTTGAAATCTGCGGTTCCTACGCGCTTGGAACGTCCGACGAAACTCAATATCGCGAGCGCCCAGCCCTAACCAGCGTTGAAGAGCTCAGAGCCTTCTTTTCAGAGGCACCGGGGTATCGTGGATCTAATAAAGCACTTAAGGCACTTTCTTATGTACACGAAGGCTGTCGCTCCCCACTCGAAACGGCGTTTGTCATGATGCTGACAATGCCCAAGTCAATGGGTGGCTTAGCCATACGCGCTATCAAAACGGATTATCCGATCCCAGTCCCCAAAAGATACGCCGCCCTAACGCGACGGACGGTTTTCTACCTCGACGCGCTGCTCGAAAATTCGATGACCGATATCGAATACAACGGCTTTTACCACGACGAACCCGAGCAGCAATCAATTGACGAGGAGCGCCGAAACACGCTGCGAAACATGGGATATGCCGTTATCACGGTTAATCGTCATTCGTTTTTCAAGCAGTCCGCTTTTAAACGGGTCATGGAAGCGATTCGCATTCGCGAGAAGATATGGCCCGGTCGACTCCCGGATAACTTCGCCATCCTGCAAGAAACTCTTCGTCAATTTGTCTTGCGGCGCTACTTCGAATACGGTCGCCGCGTCCTGGAGACACTCAAAGAAGAAGAGGCCGCCAAGCGCGAAATTGCAAGCCAATATCCGCAAGCTGATGACCCGAGCATCAACGATGTGCCCGAACCCGACGACATGCAACACGTCGGGGCCCTTGCTGAGGAAATCAATGGGGCTTGGGAATGCGACATGTTCGCAAAAATCGATGAAAACCGCACGGAAGACGACACGATTATTGATCTAATTGAGAATTCGCTCTTCTAAAGGCGATCTCTGCGGATGTCCACCTACATTTTTCGACTTATTCGGCCACCGATGTGCCAGATTGGCTGCAGCAATGCTCAATATAACTTTAGATAAAACTGATTCTGCAGAAACTCCCGTAGAGGAAGAACTGATTCTCGCGGTATTTGACACGATAAAGTACAAATATGAACAGTTCTAATGCTTCTCAAGGTGGCTTTCTTAGCATGCTAGCCGAACATCTCGAAATATGTTGGCGAGCATTGCGTCGATGTCTCCCAACCCACAGAAAATCGCAGAAGCGGCAAGCAGTCATCGAAATTAACGCAAATTGTATTGACATATGAACATACACTCATATAATCGAAAGCAAGTTATATGAGCGCATGTTCATATGAAAGGATATTGCAATGAGCATCCGCGTTGATGAAACGAAACCCGACACCGAGGCCACCGAGCCAGTGATCCCCACCACCTGCTCGCCCGAGGACCTTCCCGACGAGGAGCTTCTCTACGACCTCGCCGACCTGTTCAAGGTCTTCAGCGACACCACGCGTATCAAGATCCTTTACGCCCTCATGGGCCGCGAGCTCTGCGTGGCAGACATCGCCGAAGCGACCGAAACCTCGCAGTCCGCGGTGTCGCACCAGCTGCGCACACTCAAGCAGTCGCACCTGGTTAAATTCCGGCGCGACGGGCGCAATATCCTCTACTCGCTCGCCGACGACCACGTCTACACCATGCTCAACCAGGGCATGAGCCACATCTGCGAATAGCAGCCAACCACGGTACCAGCGCGGCCTGCACCCAAGCCGCAAATACAGGGAAAGGAACCCACCATGAAAAAGCAGTTTAAGCTCGATGAGATCGACTGCGCCAACTGTGCGCGCGAGCTTCAGGACGAGCTGGCCAAGCTCGAGGGCGTCAAATCCGTGTCCGTCAACTTTATGACCCAGAAGTTGACGCTCGAGGCCGATGACGCCGAGTTCGACGAGGTCCTCGACCGCGTTGTGGAGTTCACCGCCGACGCCGAGCCGGACTGCGAGATTATTCTCTAGCCCAGGTTTACGCCAACCTGCAAGGCCGCGCTTGCTGCGGCCTTTGCTCGCGAAATTATATGAGCGAATGTTCATACATTCAGATGGGAGGATACGAGTCATGGCCACCGCCGACCCCAAAAAGAAAAAGAAGAAGCGCAAGAAAAAAGAATCACTCGAGCATAAGCGCAACCGCATCCTGGTAGCACTGGGCATTTTTGCGGTGGTGTATGCCCTCGACGAACTCGGTGCCCTTACCGCCGCATTCGGTACCCCGGGTGACATCTACGCCAGCTTCGTGCTGTTCCTGGTGCCGTTCCTAATTGCCGGCTACGACGTGCTCCAGAAGGCGTTCAACAACATCCGCCGCGGCAAGGCCTTCGACGAGAGCTTCCTCATGGCCGTCGCGACCATCGGCGCGTTTGCCATGGTGCTCTTCCCCGATACCGACCCGCACATGGCCGAAGGCGCCGCCGTCATGCTGTTCTACCAGGTCGGCGAGCTGTTTCAGGCGTACGCCGTGGGCAAGAGCCGCAAGTCGATCAGTGCCATGATGGACATCGCGCCCGACTACGCTAACGTCGAGCAGCCCGACGGCACACTCGAGCAGGTCTTCCCCGATGACATCGCGGTCGGCACCGTGATCGTGGTCAAGCCCGGCGAGCGCGTGCCTATCGACGGCGTCATCGTCGAGGGCGAAACCCAGCTCGACACCGCCGCCCTTACCGGTGAGTCGGTCCCCCGCCCGGCCAAAACTGGAGACGATATCATCAGCGGCTGCATCAACATGACGGGTCTCCTCCACGTGCGCACCACCAAGCCCTTTGGCGAGTCCACCGTCGCGCGCGTCCTGGAGCTCGTAGAAAACGCTAGTGAGAAGAAGGCACGCACCGAGAACTTCATCACGCGCTTCGCCCGCGTCTACACGCCCGCTGTCACCGGCGCGGCCGCGGTACTCGCGCTCGGCGGTGGCTTGGTCACCGGCGCCTGGTCCGACTGGATCCTGCGCGGCCTGACCTTCCTCGTCGTCAGTTGCCCATGCGCGCTCGTGATCAGCGTGCCGCTCAGCTTTTTTGGCGGCATCGGTGGCGCATCCAAGCTGGGCGTCCTCATCAAGGGCTCTAACTACCTCGAGACGCTCGCGGATGTGGACACCGTCGTCTTTGACAAGACCGGCACGCTCACCAACGGCACGTTTTCGGTCGTGGCGGTACACCCCGAGGCAGGCTATACCGAGCAGTCGCTGCTCGAAGTCGCGGCTCTTGCCGAGTCATTCTCCGACCATCCCATCGCGCAGTCGGTACGCACCGCCTTCCAGGGCGAGCTCGATCCCAAACGCGTAAGCGACTCCACCAATGACGCGGGCCATGGCGTGACGGCGATTATCGACGGCAAGCGCGTCATCGTCGGCAATGCCAAGATGCTTGCTGTGGCCGGTATCGAAGCGCCCAATTGCGAGATCGTCGGCACCATCCTCCACGTGCTGGTCGATGATACGTACGCCGGCCACATCGTAATTGCCGACACCATAAAGACCGATGCCGAGCAAACGATTCGCGACCTGCACGCCGCCGGCGTCAAGCGCACCGTCATGCTCACGGGCGACCGTGAGGAGGTTGCGGCGTCTGTAGCCAAGCAACTCGGTCTCGACGAGTTCCACGCGCAGCTGTTACCGGGTGATAAGGTCGAGCGTGTCGAGGCGCTGCTTGCAGCAGAATCGGGCAAGGGCAAGCTCGCCTTTGTAGGCGACGGTATCAACGACGCACCCGTGCTTACCCGCGCAGACGTTGGCATCGCCATGGGCGCTATGGGCTCGGACGCCGCAATTGAGGCGGCGGACGTCGTGCTCATGGATGACAAGCCGTCCAACATCTCCCGCGCGATCCGCGTGGCGCGCAAGACCATGTCGATTGTTTGGCAGAACATCATCTTTGCGCTGGGCATTAAGTTGCTGATTCTGGTGCTTGCGGCACTGGGCATCGCCAACATGTGGCTTGCTGTGTTCGGCGACGTGGGCGTGGCGATTATCGCCATCCTGAATGCCATGCGCGCGATGGGTGTCAAGAACCTGTAGCGTTCGTGGGCTGTCCGGCCGGGACCGGGCTTGGTTTTGAAAACGTCCTCGCGCATGAGGCCCGTCTTTCCTGCTCCTGCGGAGCAACGGAAAGGCGGGCCTCGCGCTGTGGAGTGTTTTCAAAACCAAACCCGGCCCCGGCCTGCGGTGACGTAGGTGGCAGTTCTTGGGCATCGCTTGCTGGCGGGGTTCCTTTGCTGAAATGGACTTGGCCGAAAGGACCGCTGGTCCCGGTCGCTGGTTCGCGCTTTGCGCGAACTCCGCGCTACTGGGGGTTCGTTAGGATTCCGCCGCTTGGCCCGTCGCCTCGCCCCGGTTCAGCATCGCCCTCAGTTTCTCGAAGCTTTCCTCGCTCAGGCAGTGCTCCATGTGGCAGCCCTCTTGCGACGCGACCTCAGCCGAAACACCCGCATCCTCCAGCAGCCCCACGAAAAAGCAGTAACGCTCCCACATTTGGCGAGCGACCTCCAGACCACGCTCCGTCAGATGAACGTCGCGCTTGCCCATTTCGACATAGCCGTTGCTTTCCAGCGTCGCCATGGCCTTGGAAACGCTCGCCTTGGTTACGCCGAGGTACTCCGCAACGTCGATCGAGCGCACGATGCCCTGGCGTTCCGACAGAACGTAGATCGATTTGAGATAGTCTTCTCCGGATTCACGTAGGGCCATGGGCCGCCTTTCGCGATGATTGCTAGTTAGCCTTTGGATACTTTCCACGGCTTACTTTACCGCAAAAGTTGCCCATGTCTTACTACTTTGCCTAAAAGTTAGCCGTGTTTCACAAAACGAGCGGGACGAAAACAAAATGGGAACACGCCCCGCAAGGAGTGTCCCCAAGTGCCGAGCCGCAGCTATAGCAGTCCAAAGTACTTCGCGGCGTTGTAGATCCCATCGTCGTCCACGGCGGTCGTCACGTAGGTCGCCGCAGCTTTCACCGTGTCCTGCGCGTTGCCCATGGCCACACTTGTGCCCACGGCCGAGAACATCGACAGGTCGTTCTCGCCGTCGCCAAAGGCAATCGCTTCACTCGCGTCGATGCCCAGGCGCTCCAGCGTCGCCGCCACACCCAGGTCCTTGCCGCCGTTGGCCGGAATAATGTCGCAGAACAGGTCGCACCAGCGCGTGGTGAGCGAATGCGACACGGCATCGGTCACGATATGCTCGTCAACTGGGTCAACAAAGGCACAGAACTGATAGACCGGCGCGTCAAAGGCATGCTCAAACGGCTCCTCGTGGTAGACGATTCCCGCGTTGCTGCCAGCCGTCACCACGCGCTCGGACAGGCGGTTCACAAACGAGTTCTCGCCCTGCATGCACAGTGAGTCGTAGCGCCCCTGCGCCACCTGGTCCACAATCACCGCAACGTCGTCCGGATCGATCGGGCAGCTGCGGTAGACGCCCTTGGCATCAAAACAGTGCTGGCCCGAAAGCGTAATGTACGCATCCCAGCCCAGGTCGAACAGCCAGTCCGGCATCTGGTAGGTCGGACGGCCCGTGGCGATCACGCACGCAATCCCCTGCTCGCGAAAGCTGTCGAGCACCTGCTGCGCCGACGCCGGAATCCGGTGGGTCTTAAAGCTCAGCAGCGTGCCGTCGATATCGAAAAACGCGGCTTTGATCATTCTCGCCTACTCCTCGCCCTCGAGCTTTTCGCTCGCCTCGAGCCACGCCATCTCCAGCTCGTCCATGGCGGCGTGAGCCTCGTCGATCTTTGCCTGCTGCTCGCCGAGCGCCGTGTAGTTGGTGGGATCGACCTGGGCCATGGCGGCCTCGGCCTCCTCCACGCGGGCGCGCTGCGTCTCCATCTTGCGCTCGAGCGAGCTCACCTCGCGGCGGAGCTTCTGACGCTCGGCGTTGGAAAGGCCGTTGGGCTGACCGCTCGACTTGGGCTTGTCGGCAGCAGCCGCCGCACCGGTGTCGAACGTGCCGGTCTTAGCGCTCGGCGCGCCCACGGGCTCGCCCTCGGCGGTAGCGTTGCACAGGCGCAGGTACTGGTCCACGCCGCCGGGCATATGCGTCAGATGGCCATCGAGCAGTGCCCACTGTTGGTCGGTCACGCGCTCCATCAAAAAGCGATCGTGTGTCACCAGGATCAGCGTGCCGGGCCAGCCGTCCAGCAGGTCCTCGACAATCGCGAGCATGTCGGTATCCAGGTCGTTGCCCGGCTCGTCCAGGATGAGCACGTTGGGCTCGTCCAGAATCGTCAGCAACAGCGACAGGCGACGGCGCTGGCCGCCCGAAAGATCGCCGATGCGGCTCCAGAGCTGCTGCGTCGTAAAGCCCAGACGCTCGCAGAGCTTCTCGGGCGAAGTCTCCTTGCCGTCGATGACGTAGTACTTCTTATAGTTGCCGAGCACCTCGCGGATCGTGTCGCCCATGTAGGGTTCGAGCTCCTCGAGCTGCTGCGACAGCACGCCAAAGCGCACTGTCTGGCCAATCTTCACGCGGCCGCGCGTGGGTTCAATCTTGCCCTGGATCACGTCGAGCAGCGTCGACTTGCCGGCACCGTTCTCGCCCAAAAGGCCATAGCGGTCGCCCGCACCAATGAGCCAGGTCACGTCAGAGAGCACCTGCTTGGGCGCGCCATCGGTATCCGCATAGCCGGCGTCCACGTCGACCACATCGATAACCTGCTTGCCCAGGCGGCTCACGGCGAGGCGCTTGAGCTCCAGCTCGTCACGCACGGGCGGCACGTCGGCGATCAGCTCGCGAGCGGCATCAACGCGAAACTTGGGCTTGGTGGAACGCGCCTGGGCGCCGCGGCTCAGCCACGCGAGCTCCTTGCGCGCCATGTTGCGACGGCGTTCCTCGGTAACCGCGGCCATGCGGTCGCGCTCCACGCGCTGCAGGATATATGCGGAGTAGCCGCCCTCGAAGGGATCGACCTGGCCGTCGTGGACCTCCCACATGCTGGTGCAGACCTCGTCCAAGAACCAGCGATCGTGCGTGACCACGAGCATGGCGCCCTGACCGCGCTGCCAGCGAGCCTTAAGATGGCGTGCAAGCCAGTTGATGGTGCGCATGTCCAGATGGTTAGTGGGCTCGTCGAGCATGAGCACGTCGTAGTCGCCGATCAACAGGCGCGCGAGGTCCACGCGACGGCGCTGGCCACCCGAAAGCTCGCCCACCGTGCCCTCCCAGGGCACATCGCTAATGAGACCGGCGAGGATCTGGCGCGTGCGGGGGCTCGACGCCCACTCATACTCGGGCGTGTCGCCCACGACGGCATGGTGCACGGTGTCGGTGTCGACAAGCTGGTCCTTTTGGCCGAGCAGGCCGATCGTGGTGCCGCGACGATGCGTCACGCGGCCGTCGTCGGGCTCCAGCGTGCCGGCGAGCACGCTCAGCAGCGTCGACTTGCCGTCGCCGTTTTTACCGACAATACCAATACGGTCGCCCTCGCCCACGCCGAGCGTCACGCTATCGAAAATATGCTTGGTGGGAAACTCTAGGCTGACGGAATCGCATCCCAAAAGAATCGCCATATGCCCTGCTCCTTCGTAGAAATTCAACGTTGTCCATAATAGCAGCGAAAAGGCGGGCCGCACACGACACAAAAAGGCGGGCCATCTCCCAAAAGAGATGACCCGCCTCTCCAATCAGTCCCGTGGCAACCGTGGCCGCCGCGGGCCTCAAGCATGTCCCGGACTAGGAGAACATGCCGGTGAGGTAATCATTCAGCCGCTTATCCTTGGGCCGTTGGAAAATCTCGTCAGTCTCGTCGTACTCGACCATATCGCCCATGTAGAAGAACGCCGTGCGGTTGGACACGCGCGACGCCTGCTCCATGTTGTGCGTCACGATAACGATGGCGCGGTCGGCCACGATCGATGACATGAGGTCCTCGATCGCCAGCGTCGAGATGGGGTCGAGCGCCGAGCAGGGCTCGTCGAACAGAATCACGTCGGGGTTGAGCGCCAGCGTGCGCGCGATGCACAGACGCTGCTGCTGGCCGCCCGAAAGCGCGTAGGCGCTCTTGTCGAGCTTGTCTTTGACCTCGTCCCAAAGCGCCGCGCCGCGCAGGCTTTCCTCGACCATGCGGTCGAGCTCGTCGCGGTCGGTGATGCCGTGGCGCTTAGGCGCAAACGTGATGTTGTCGCGAATGGACTTGCGGAACGGGTTGGGCTGCTGGAACACCATGCCAATGGAACGGCGCAGCTCGTAGGTGTTTTCGGTCTTGGTGTTCACGTTGCGCCCGCGATAGTTGATCTCGCCCTCCACGCGGCAGCCGCGAATCTCGCGATTCATGAGGTTGAGGCTACGCAAGAAGGTCGACTTACCGCAGCCCGAAGGCCCGATGAGCGCCGTGATCTCGCCCTTGTGAAAGTCGAGCGACGTATTGTGCAGTGCATGGTGGTCGCCATAGTACACGTTGACGTCCTTGGTGGAGAGCACGACCTCGTCGCTCACGGCCTTGCCGCTCGCGCGCACGCGCTTCTCGCTCTCCCCCACGCTCGACAAAAAGTCCTGGGTCTCGGACGATGCCGCCTCAGTTGCGGGCGTTGCATTTATCTCGCTCATTCGGCCGTCATCTTCCTTGCCAGTTGTTTGCCCACGATACGGGCGACTACGTTAAACAGCAGCACGCAAATCATCAGCAGCGCCGCGGTGCCCCAAACGATCTGCTGGGCCTCGGGGCTGCCCTCGCCATAGATCTTGTAGATGTGCACGGCGAGCGACTCACCGGGGCGGAACACGTTCCAGGCGCAGGTGGGGCTCGACAGGTTAAAGCTCAAGAAGTTCAGACGCACCGGCGAGCTCATGCCCGAGGTAAAGAGCAGCGCCGCGGCCTCGCCAAAGACGCGGCCGGCCGAAAGCACGATGCCGGTCACGATGGCGGGCATGGCCTCGGGAATCAGGATGTGCAGCGTGGCCTCCCAGCGGGTAAGGCCCATGGCCAGGCATGCATCGCGCTGGGCCTGTGGCACGTCCTCGAGCGCCTGCTGAATCACGCGCACCAGAATGGGGATATTGAACTGTCTCTTATACACATCTCCGAGCCC
>URBB01000082.1 GCA_900545835.1 uncultured Collinsella sp.
AGTGTGGAAACATAACTACCTGCGATTTTGCTGCTACAAGGCACTCCATAACATCACGTTCAAGACTCTTAATCCCAAGGTCCAGGGTTCGACCCCCTGACGGCCCACCCAAAGATTGTTAAAGCGACTGGCTCATGCTGGTCGCTTTTTTGTTGACCTCGCATGGGGTCGAACCCGAAAAGGCGCGGCCGCTTTCACAGATCGAGCCTACCCTGGGGATCGGTAAAACCGTCAGTACCCTCCTTGAGTTTCTTCTCGTCTGCCTTCACGCGACGCTCGAGCTTTTTTGTATCCTCGGCAGGCGGTAGGTTCTCGGGGACAATTCCGCGGTCGATGAGGCTGCCACGCACGCTTGTGTTGTTCTCGACGTGCTCTTGCTTGATCTGGTCCAGACCGTACAGGTCGTGTTCCTCGGCGTTGAAGGCCGTCATCGAGTTCGTAAGGTCCTTTGCTTTGATGAGGACATCGGCTAACCTGTCCGCCAATGCCGCGCTCTTGGGTACGCCGAGCTGCTGCTTCATTTCCGCCGTGCTTCTGCCGCCGAATAACGCTTCATCGCCCTTCGACTTGATGATCGCGAATCCTTTGGAGTCAACGCCGCGTTTGAACGCAATACCCGAGAGCTGTTTCTCTGAATCGGATAGCGAGTGGCGCGCCTGCAAGCGCTGAATCTCTGCAAAGCGCTGCTCTATGAGCTCTTGGCGGCGGGTCTGCACGGCGAAGTACGCCTGTGCGAGCGCGATCTCTGGCTTGTTTGGGTCTCCGTTCTGGGCGATTAAATAGCATGCATAGCGCGTAAGTTTGTAGTCTTTAACCGCGCGAGCGGCGACACCGGCAGTTACCATTTTCGTGGTGTCACGAAAATGGGAATCAACTGGAGTTTTGTTTGTTTCGCACGAGACTTTTGCCCTCTTAACAACTTCGGCGAAGTTCTCCCATCGAGTGTACCCCATGGGTTCCATTAAATCGCGTGCGAGCCAATATTCAACGCCGTCTTCCACATTGGCGTAGCTATCAAGTTCGACACGCCACTTCTCGATATCTCTACTGTCCATATCTCCTCCTCGCTGGTCTATTGTCTGTGCGGGCTTTGCCCGCTCTGTATTCAGAATTAGAATACGCTGCCGTGCGGACACGAATAGGCCCCGTGCCACCTCGAGCTCACGGGGCCCATAGATATCGATTAGTTGTGTTCTGCTTTATATGGGTGTCCAGTTTAGTCCGTTCGATAGTGCGAACCTAAGCTTTCAGTTCGCTTGCGCATGGCTTTGACCATTTCCTGTGCTAGTCGAATCTGCGACTGTAGGCGGGCGAGGGCTGCGATCTCGCTGTCCTGGGCTTTCTGTGTGCTCAAGGTCGTTGCCTCTGTCTTCAAGCCCTCAAGCTCGTGTAGTGCCTCGGATAGGCCCGTCTCGGTGCGGTTTATCATGCAATGGGTACTCATCGTGTGCTTAAGGCTGCGTGTCAAGCGTTCGGCGACTGTTGTGGCAATGCCGTACTGGGGGAGGGCGATATCCGCCTTTGGGGCCACCTCAGGTTCATTCTGTGCTGTCTGGGCTGCCGATGTGCCCGCGATGCGCCCAAACACGATGCCGTTGGCGCTTGACAGGCCACCAATGCGATCGGCCCCGTGCATGCCGCCTGTCGCCTCGCCACAGGCGTAGAGGCCCTCGACGCCCGTGTACGCGGTCTTGTCGATCCTGATGCCGCCGTTGGCGGCGTGGGCATACATCGCAACGCGCATCTCGTCAGTCGGGGCGATGCCGTGCTCGTCTTGCAGCCAGGTGGCAAAGGTCTGCACAAACTCTGGGACATCCTCGCGGGGGAAGTCGTAGTGGAGTGCCAGGCCTTCGGCACCCGCTTGATCGATGGCAAGATCGATGGCGCGGGACGCCAAGCGCGAGGTGAAAGGACCATATCCGGAGCGCTGCTCAAGCAGGTCGTCCAGTTTTTCGTCGGCAATATCGACTGGTTGGTCAAACATGACGTAGCGCCAGGTCTTCTCGTTAAAGACAAGGTTGCGCTTGGGCTCAATGAAGCCGGGCATCATTTGCATGAACTCTATATTAGTGAGCGTTGCGCCGTGTGCCAGCGCGATGGCCTGCGAGGAGCTGAGCACGTCGGCGGAAGTGAGGCTTCGCTCGAACAGGCCACCCGTGCCGCCCGCAGCGATGATGGTGGCCTTGGCTGCCATAGGTACGAGATGCTTGTTTGTGCGGTCGTAGAGCGTGGCGCCGACAATCTTTCCGGGCGTGTCCTCAATAAGGTCGATAAGCTCGTGGCGGGGAAGCAGGCGAATGCCGAGCGACTCGATCCAGGTCGTCAGAGCGTCCTCAAGGGGCTTGCGGGTGAGGCCGCGCCACATGCGCGTCTTGTGGTCAAAGCAGGGGATAAACTGCTTTTGCTGAGCACTCTCGGCGCTTTGCGGACGCTGAAGCTCAACGCCCAGGTCTTGCTCGAGCCATTCAATTGCATGGGGAATGCCGTGGACAAACGTCTGGACAAGCTCGGGGTCGGCGACGCCGCCACCAACGGTCTGAATAGTGTCGATGAGGTCTTGTTCGTCGTCTTCGTTAACGGGTCCGATAAGCCCTAGGCCCCAGGTTCCAGGGAAGAAGCTCGATCCACTCATGGTCTTGCCGGCGCTTGCCACAGCGACGGTTGCGCCAGTGCGTGCCGCTTCGATGGCGGCACAAAGGCCCGCAATGCCAGATCCAATTACCAGTACATCAGTCGATTCCATCGGATTCCTTTCTCGTCCGGCGCATTGTCGCACGGGTGATCGGCAATGGGGCCGCAAAGACTCGGCAAATCGGTAAAGGGCAAATATGGCAGGTGGGCGTCATGGACGCTCTGGCGTTCCATCTCGTCATATCTCGTATTTCGCCCCAACTGTTATATCGGCATTAGCCACCCTGCGACAGCGCAAACAAAAAGAGCCGCTACCTCGAAAGGTAGCGGCTCCAAAGCTCAACTATATGAGCATCGCGCGGGCGCGATTAGGCCTTGAGGGCCTCCTCGACGGCGACAGCGCAGGCGACGGTGGCACCGACCATGGGGTTGTTGCCCATGCCGATGAGACCCATCATGTCGACGTGCGCAGGCACGGAGGAAGAACCGGCGAACTGGGCGTCGGAGTGCATACGGCCCATGGTGTCGGTCATGCCGTAAGAGGCAGGGCCGGCGCCCATGTTGTCCGGGTGCAGGGTACGGCCAGTGCCGCCACCAGAAGCGACGGAGAAGTACTTCTTGCCAGCCTCGATGCGCTCCTTCTTGTAGGTGCCAGCGACGGGGTGCTGGAAGCGCGTGGGGTTGGTGGAGTTACCGGTGATCGAGATGTCGACGTTCTCGTGCCACATGATGGCAACGCCCTCGCGGACGTCGTCGGCGCCGTAGCAGTTAACGGCAGCGCGGGGACCATCGGAGTAGGGGATGGTCTCGACGACCTTGAGCTCGCTCGTGAAGTAGTCGAACTGGGTCTTCACGTAGGTGAAGCCGTTGATGCGGGCGATGATCTGAGCAGCGTCCTTGCCCAGACCGTTGAGGATAACGCGCAGCGGCTTCTTGCGAGCCTTGTTGGCGTTCAGAGCCAGGCCGATAGCGCCCTCAGCGGCAGCGAAGGACTCGTGGCCGGCCAGGAAGGCGAAGCACTCGGTGTCGTCGGAGAGCAGCATAGCGCCCAGGTTGCCGTGGCCCAGACCGACCTTGCGGTCCTCGGCGACGGAGCCGGGGACGGTGAAGGCCTGGATGCCCTCGCCGATGATGGCGGCAGCCTCAGAAGCGGACTTGGCGCCACGCTTGACAGCGAGAGCGCAACCGAGGGTGTAGGCCCACTCGGCGTTCTGGAAGGCGATGGACTGGGTGTTGTTGACGATCTCACGCGGGTTGAAGCCCTTGTCGGTGCAGATCTGCAGAGCTTCCTCGAGGGAGGCGATGCCGTTGTCGGCGAGGCACTTGTTGATCTTGTCAGCGCGGCGCTCGTAACCTTCGAACGTAACAGTCATAGTTATTTCCCTCCCTTTCTACTCGTGAACCGGGAACACGCTGGCGACGGAGTGAGTCTCCTCGTCGGTGCGCGGGTCGATGTACTTGGCAGCGTTCTCCCACTGACCATAGTGGCCCATAGCGCCAGCGATGGCCTCCTCGGGGGTCTTGCCGGCCTTGACGGCGTCGGTGAACTTGCCGAGGTTCAGGAACTCGAATGCGATGATCTCGTTCTTGTCGTTGAGAGCCATGCGGGTGACGTAGCCCTGAGCGAGCTCGAGGTAACGAGCGCCCTTGGCCTTGGTGCCGAACATGGTGCCGACCTGAGAGCGAAGGCCCTTGCCGAGGTCGTCGAGGGAGGCGCCCACGGGCAGGCCGCCCTCGGAGAACGCGGTCTGGCTGCGGCCGTAAACGATCTGCAGGAAGATCTCGCGCATAGCAACGTTGATGGCGTCGCAGACGAGGTCGGTGTTGAGGGCCTCGAGGATGGTCTTACCGGGAAGGATCTCGGAAGCCATGGCGGCAGAGTGGGTCATGCCCGAGCAGCCGATGGTTTCAACGAGGGCCTCCTCGATGATGCCGTCCTTGACGTTCAGCGTGAGCTTGCAGGCGCCCTGCTGAGGTGCGCACCAACCCACACCGTGCGTAAGACCGGAGATGTCGGAAATCTCCTTAGCCTGGACCCACTTGCCCTCCTCGGGGATGGGTGCGGGGCCGTGGTATGCACCCTTGGCAACGGGGCACATGTTCTCCACTTCCTGTGAGTACTGCATGCCTCTCCTCTCTATCGTGTTGGCGTCCCGTCTGGGGGTCGTGGCTGGCGATTGCCGGGCGACCCTTCGAAAGGGACATGACATGCAGCCCCTATAATACCGCGAAATGCACGGAATATTCGGCGAACGGCTCAGTTTTCGTAGCGAGAAGTCCGGAAGTTTTAATTGAAACGGTTTAACGCTATGTTCTGTGGTCGAGAACTTCCGTAGAGGGGGGTCCGTCTTGGGCAAGCTTTTGGTCGGCTCTTGTAAGTGTTGCAGGGGTTGACCTGTTGCAACGGTGCCGTTCGCCGCCTGTTTACTGCCTTTGGCCGCGCGAGTGTATTGTTTTGCGTGAATGTTTTGATGGCACGCTTCAATCGTGCTGTATTGGATGGCAAGCAGATCCCGGCGAAGGGAGCGCCATGCAGCGCGTTTGGAGAACGGTTACCGGCTTTTACCATGTCTGTGCCCGCGGTACGGGCAAGCAGCTCATCTTTGAGTGCGATGACGACCGGTGGGAGTTTTTGGAGCTGATGCGCGATTGCTGCCGCGAGGAGGGTGTGACGGTTATCGCCTGGTGCCTTATGGGCAATCACGTGCATTTGGTGCTTGCAGATTACGAGGACAGGATGAGTGCGGCGATGCATCGGCTGCTTTTGACGTACGCGCGGCGGTTCAATAAACACACGGGGCGCACGGGCCATCTGTTCCAGAACCGTTTTGACCGGCGCTCGCTCGATACCGACTGGCAGGTGATGGAGGCTATTCGCTCCGTACACGCCGATCCGCAGGAGGCGGGCGTTAGCCTAATAGAGCGTTATCCCTGGAGTAGCTTTGCGGAGCATTTGTGCGCTTACGACGGTGACGCGGCCGATGTCGCGAGGGGATTTTCTGATCCTTCTTGCGTGCTTGAGCTCTTTGGTTCTGCCGAGGACTTTATTGCCCATTCGCTTTCGAAGCCCGACGGCAGTGAGCCAGCGCTGTGCGATATGAAAGAGACGGAGTGGGAACGCCGCGCCTTTGCCGACAAGATGGCGAAGGAGCTCGGGGTTCCGCTTCGCGGGGTTAAAGCCGCACCGCTGGCGCAGCGCGATACCGTTATTGTTGGATTGAACAATGCCGGCTTTACGGTGCGCCAGATTGAGCGCTATACCGAGATTGGCAAAAGTACCGTCTCTCGTATCGTGCGCGCCCGCGCGCGAACGGCGATGAGGGCTGGCGGAAACGTGATGTAGGGTCGCCTGTTCACTGCAGCTGGGGTCGTCCATACGCCGCAACCAGCGTTCAAAAGCTTGGTACGGTAACTGCACTTCTTAATATGCATAGAACAATCGCCATCTTGCATAAAATAACGGCTCAGTCCGGATTTGCCCGTGCCTACCCCCGTCTGCGCCGTGCAATAAACCGAGTTTTCAGCATCGTGTTGCTGTCGGCACCGCCGCAATCTTGCAACATACGGGTCCCAAAGCTATTGATTCCTGCCGTTGCGCCCCCGAAGCACGTGCCTGCGTCCCGTCAGACCGCGATGCTTGTTCTAAAACACAATATATATGCGCCTAAAGACGTTGATTAACGCTTCCGATGCGTATGCACACAGCTTTGCATGCTGAATACTCGCAAAAATGCACGCCGCTCCCCATGGTACCCGTCTGCGGCAGGCGCGAAGCGAGTCGGAGCTTCGTAGAACGGGGCTTGGCGCATTGCTTGGCGGGCCCGGGGCCCTGCCGCAGGCCTTTGGTGCTGTGGAAAACGCCCGTGTTCGCGTCTGGTCGTGTGGTAAATGACAGACGGGGCGCCGGACGCGCGGACTTTGTGCATCTGTGCTCATTAGGAAAAAACAGAGCCGCCCGTATCGGGCGGCTCGGCAATCAAAAACCTTGGATTCGGGGCATACGCTACTGGTTAGCTTGCCCCTCGAGCATGCCGTCGAGGGTGCGCCAGGCGAGCTCGGCGCATTTGACGCGGGCGGGCATGTGCGAGATGTCCTGGAGCTGGGCGGCTTCGTCCAGGTCTTCCAAGTCGTCCTCGGAGAGCTTCTCGCCGCGGATCATGGCGAGGAAGAGCTCTGCCAAGCGGTGAGCTTCCTCGACGGTCTCGCCGGTGATGAGGTCGGCCATGATGTCGGCGCTGGCCTGGCTTATGGCGCAGCCATGACCGGTAAAGGAGGCCTCCTCGATCACGCCCTTCTCGACGCGCAGCTGCAAGGTGAGCTCGTCGCCGCAGCTGGGGTTGATGCCGTCGTGCTCGTGCGTGGGAGCATCCATCTCGTACTTATAGTCGGGGTGCGAGTTGTGCTCCATAAATGTGGTGGAGGTGTACAGATTACCCATTGAACGTGCTCCAAACGTGATGCAGGCCGGCGATGAACTTGTCGATGTCGGCCTTGTCGTTGTAGAAGGCCACGCTGGCGCGGCAGCAGGCAAGGTTCTCGACGCCCAGCCAGGTGAGCAGCGGCTGCGCGCAGTGGTGGCCGGCGCGGATGCAGACGCCGTCCATGTCCATGATGCTCGCGACGTCGTGCGGGTGAATTCCCTTGACGTTAAAGCTCACAACGCCGTGGTGGTTGTCCCAGTAGATGGAACCGATGATTTGGACAAAGTCGAGCTGCATGAGCTCGCCCATCAGATAGTGGACGAGTGCCTGCTCGCGGGCCTGGATGTTCTCGTAACCCACCGTATTGACCAGGTAATCAAGGGCGGCACCCGTGGCGAAGATGCCGGCGGCGTCCTGCGTGCCGGCCTCGAATTTCTCGGGAACGGGCGCCCAGACGGCGTCCTGCTCGGTGACCGAATCGATCATCTCACCGCCGGTAAGCACTGGCGGCATGGCGTTGAGCAGGTCCATCTTGCCCCACAGCACGCCGATGCCCATGGGGCCCATGGCCTTGTGCGCGCTAAAGGCAAAGAAGTCGGCGCCCAGGTCGGCCACATCGACCGGCATGTGCGGCAGCGACTGCGCACCGTCGACGACCAGGTAGCCGCCGTACTTGTGCACGAGCTTGCCGAGGTTCTTGACTGGGTTCTCGACGCCCAACACGTTGGAGACCTGTCCCACGGCCAGGATCTTGGTCTTGGGACCCACCTTGGCAAGAACCTCCTCGGTGGTGAGCTGGCCGGTCTTGGTGGGGTAGAGGTAGACGAGCTTGGCGCCGGTCTTGCGGCAGACCTGCTGCCACGGGATTAGGTTGGAGTGGTGCTCCATGATGGTGATGACGACCTCGTCACCGGGCTCGAGCACCGTGGGTGCAAAGCTCTTGGCGACCAGGTTGAGCGACTCGCTCGTGTTGCGGGTGAAGACGACCTCGTTGGCCTGTGAGGCACCGATGAGGTCGGCGATCTGCTGGCGGACTTTCGCGATGGCGTCGGTGGCCTCGACGGACAGCGAGTACAGGCCGCGCAGGGGGTTGGCGTTCATACGCTGGTAGAAGTCGCGTTCGGCGTCGAGCACACAGGCAGGGCGCTGCGCGGTGGCGGCGCTATCGAGGAAGGCGATCTCGGGGTGCTGCTGGAACAGCGGGAACTGGCCCTTGTAGGGGTTGGTCTCGATGTCCACAGTGGGCCAGCCGCGCGAAGCCTCGTCGCTGGCGTCGAGCTCCATGGGCTCGGGGGCGGTGCAGGTATCGCATTTAACGTGCTCGGTGTCGATCATGCGAGCTCCTCTTCAAAGTTATCGATCAGGTTGTTGCCCAGGCGGACGACGGCGGCGCGGGTGCGCTCGTCGGTGGCGGAAAGCGCGGCGTCCTCCAGCTTGGCGCGGATGAACAGGTCCTCGGCGGCGTTTTGGTCAAGGCCGCGGCAGGCGAGGTAGAACAGCTGCTCGTCGCGGACGTGACCGATGGTGGCGCCGTGGTTGCCGGCGACGTCGTCCTCGTCGCAGAGAATGACGGGAATGGTCTTGTTGTCGACGCCCTTGTTGGCCAAAAGCACCGTCTCGCGCTCGGTGCCGGTTGCACCCTTGCAGCCGTGCACGAGGTCGATGGTGCCACGGTAGACCTTCTTGGACGTGCCGGTCAGCACGCCGTTGGCGTCGATCTCGCACTCGGTCTTGCGACCGCGGTGGCGCAGCTCGTAGTTAAAGTCGCGCACCTGCTCGCGGGCGCCAAGGTAGTCAGTATCGATGGTGACCTTGGCGGTATCGCCCAACAGATCGCCGGCAAGGCCGGTGGCGCTGGCGCCGGCACCCAGGACGGTGTGTTGCACGTTGACGCGCGCGCCCTCGTCCAGGAACAGGCCGGTGTCGTCGAGTGCGATCCAGCTGTCATCGAGCGTCTGCGTGCAGGTTACGTTGACGGTGGCGTACTCGTAAGCGCACACGCGTAGCACAGAGCCCACGACGCCCTGGCCGTTGACGGGGGAGTCCAGGGCTATGCGCAGATCGAGTGTTGCCTGCGGACGGGCGACGACGTCGATGGCGGCGATGGCCGCGGCTGCATCGACACCGCTCACGCGCACGGTAACCGTGGCGTGCTTGTATGCGGGCACATCGATGACGATGCGCTTGGTAGCGTGCTCGGCCAAGTAGGCGTAGGCAGCCTCACCCATGCCGGTTTCAAAGGCCTCAGCAGGGGAGCTGTCTCTTATACACATCTCCGAGCCCACGAGACCGGAGCCTATCTCGT
>URBB01000083.1 GCA_900545835.1 uncultured Collinsella sp.
CCCATGGACGAGTCCGGCGATGATGCAGAGTCGGATGGCTCGGAGATGACGGATGCAGACGTGGCCGCTGTCGAGCCCGCCGGCAATCCCATGGCGCTGGGCTCGGCCTTCCACGCCGCCTGCCAGTGGCTCATCGAGATGGGTGCCGATGCGCTGCCCGCTGAGCGTGCTGACGCCCTGGCTCGCCTGTGGTGTCTGACGCCGGAGCAGCGCGAACGCTTCGATGTTGCCCTGGACCGCTGGCTCAAGTCGGCTGTTCGTGCCGACCTGCTCGCGTGGCCGTGCGTTCGCGCCGAGGTGCCGTTCTTTTCGTTGGGCTGCGAGGACGAGGACATCGCTCGCTACGGCGCCTATGCCGAAGGCGCCATCGATGCACTGGCGACCGACCCGGCCGATCCGTCGCGTGCGCTGGTCATCGACTACAAGACGGGTGGCACACCAGACGAGACGCCGGAGCAGCTGCGGGAGAAGCATGCCCTGCAGGCGCGCGTCTATTCGGACGTTCTGCACAAGGCGGGCTATGAGACGGTGACCGTCAAGTTCGTCCGCGTGGAGCAGCCGGATCCGACCCTCTTCGTCGAACCCGCCGAGCCTCAGGTAGTCACCTACAACCTCTAGCCCTCAATAACTTGCGGTGGAATACGGACTGTTTTGGCCAGAAAAGCCGCCAATCAGTCCGTATTTCACCGCAATTCAGGAGGGTCGCTCGGGCCCTTTGAAGTTGCGGTGGAATAGTTCCTGTTTTACGGCTCAGACGGGCCAAACGGGAACTATTTCACCGCAACTGCAGTAGGAGCCGTGTGGGTTTGGCTAGGTTCGGGTGGCGTCCGCGCCGTGCGGTAAAATCGTTCAGTCAGAACACGAACCCGCATCGGAGCTCATCACATGGCATTCGTCCATCTGCACAATCACACTGTCTTCTCCATGCTCGACGGCGCAACCCGTATCCAGGATATGGTCAACCGCGCTGTTGAGCTGGGCATGCCCGCCGTGGCCATTACCGACCACGGTTACATGTACGGCGTGCCCGACCTAGCGCTGGCCTGCGACGCCGTTAACCACAACACGCCCGAGTACAAAACGTGGAGCCACGACAAGGCCTTCTTGGAAAAGGACCGTCGTGACGAGCTGGTGGAGCCCGATCCCGAGGCCAACCCGCGCGAGCATGCCCAGTATGTGAAGGACATGGCCATGTGGGACGAGAAGGGCAACATCGACGAGCTCAAGCCGCCGCTGGTCATCAAGCCCATCTTTGGCTGCGAGGTCTACTTTACGCCGGACGAGACGCTCGCCCGCGACCACAAGCCCGAGCTCTACCACATGATCCTTCTGGCCAAGGACCAGGAGGGCTACGTCAACCTGATGCAGACGGTCTCCGAGGCCGCCGTGCAGGGCTTTTACTACAAGCCGCGCGTGACGCTCGATAACCTGCGCCGCCACGCCAAGGGCATGATCTGCACGAGTGCCTGTATCGCCGGCATCATCCCCAAATACATCGACCGCGGCGACATGGAAGGCGCCATTAAATGGGCCGAGACCTTCCGTGATACCTTCGAGCCCGGCGACTTCTATATCGAGATTCAGGAACACGGCATTACCACCGATAACGGCCTGACCGACGAGCAGATGGACCGCACGCTCATCGACATCGCCAAGCAGGTGGGCGTCAAGGTCATCGCCACCAACGACTTCCACTACCTGCGCCGCGAGGACGCGCCCGTGCAGGACGTCATCATGTGCATCGGCATGAACGCCAAGGTCGACGACCCCAACCGCATGCGCATGACCGGCTCGGAGTTTTACATGAAGACCGAGGAGGAGATGCGGGCGATGTTCCCGTATTGCCCCGAGGCCTGCGACAACACGCTCGAGATCGCCGACAAGTGCTACGTTGAGCTGGACTGGGACTCCATCATCCTGCCGCGCTTCCCGTTGCTCGACCCCGGCGAGACGCACGAGAGCCAGTTCCGCCGCGAGTGCGAGAAGGGCCTGCGCCAGCACTACGGCGACGACTGGGCCACGCGCGAGATCGGCGGCGTCAACATCAAAGAGCGCTTTGAGTACGAATACAAGGTCATCTGCGACAAGGGCTTTGCCGCCTACTTTTTGATCGTCGCCGAGTACGTGCAATGGGCCAAGGACAACGGCATTGGCGTCGGCCCCGGCCGTGGCTCGGCCGCCGGCGCTATCGTCGCCTACGCCATGAACATCACCGCGTTCGACCCGCTCGAGAACGGCCTGATGTTCGAGAGGTTCCTGTCCCCGCAGCGTACCGAGATGCCCGATATCGATATGGACTTCGACGATGAGCGGCGCCTCGAGGTCGTGGAGCACGTTCGTCAGCTCTACGGCCCCGAGAAGGTCACCCACGTCATCACCTACTCGACCATTAAGGCCAAGCAGGCCATCAACGACGCCGCGCGCGTCCTGGACTACCCGGTCTACATGGGCCAGCGCCTGTCCAAGATGGTCTCGAGCGATCCCAAGGTCAAGCTCAAGCAGGTGCTCGACAAACAACCCGGCAAAGAGGATCTGTTTAACCCCGACTTTGCCGAGGCCTATAAAAAGGACGACGACGCCCGCCGCATCATCGACACGGCGCTCTCGATCGAGGGCCTCACCCGCGGCGAGGGCGTGCACGCGTGCGCCGTTCTGATCTGCCGTGACCCCGTCAACGAGCACGTGCCCACCAAGCTCGACACCAAGGGCGGCGTCGAGATTACCCAGTACGAGGGTCATACCGTTGCCGACATGGGCCTGCTCAAGATGGACTTCTTGGGCCTGCGCACGCTGACGGTTATCTCCAAGGCTAAGGCAAACATCAAAAAGAACTTCGGCATCGACATCAAAGAGGAAGAGATTCCCTTTGACGATCCCGAGATCTTTAAGCTCATGGGCTCCGGCCACACCGCCGGCGTCTTCCAGGTCGAGTCCGCCGGCATGACGGCCACGATCAAGAACATGAAGCCCACCGAGTACAAGCACGTCGTAGCATTGATCGCTCTGTACCGCCCGGGCCCGCTGGGCGCCGGCATGGTCTCGTCCTACATCAACCGTATGAACGGCAAGGAGCCGGCGGTCTCCTACGACGACCGCCTGGACGACATCCTGGGCGAAACCTACGGCACCATGGTCTATCAGGAGCAGGTTATGCTCATCTCCGTCGAGATGTGCGGCTTCTCCAAGGGCGAATCGGACTCGCGTATCCGCAAGCCCGTGGCTAAGAAGAAGATCAAGCTGCTCACGTCGACGGTGCTCCACTGGGAGGATGGCTCGGACGAGACCACCTACGACCACTGGATGAACGGCGCTATCAAGAACAACTACACGCGCGAGGTCGCCCAGAAGATTTGGGACGATGTTCTCGAGTTCGCGTCCTACGCCTTCAACAAGTCGCACTCCGCCGGCTACGCCATCCTGGTTATGCAGACGGCGTGGCTCAAGGCGCATTATCCGCACGAGTACATGGCGGCCGTTCTGACGTCCTACACGGGCAAGACCGACAAGATCGTGCACTACGTCTCGGCGTGCCGTCACGACGGTATCCCCGTGCTGTCGCCAGATGTCAACGAGTCCGGCACCGAGTTCACGGCTACCAAGGAAGGCGTGCGCTTTGGTCTGGCTGGCATCCGCGGCGTGGGCACCGGCGTGGCGCAGGCGATTATCGCCGAGCGCGAGGCGGGCGGCCCGTTTAAGACGCTGCACGACTTTGTCGATCGCGTGGACTCGAGCCAGGCCAACCGTCGCGTGATCGAATCGCTGATCAAGGCAGGTGCCTTCGACTCCACGGGCTATCCGCGCCGTCAGATGATGCATTTTGTGGACAAGAACAATCCCGAGAACATCATCGATGCCGCAGTGAAGCGCCAGAAGGATCGTGCGAGCGGCCAGACCTCGTTCTTCGATATGTTCGGCGACGTTGAGGGCTCGGGCTTTGAGGTGAGCGTGCCCGACCCGGACGGCCAGGAGTGGGACCGCCACCTTAAACTGAGCCAGGAGAAGGAGGTTCTGGGCATTTACGTCTCGGACCACCCTCTGCGCCCGTTTGAGTATGCTCTCAGCAAAGCGCGCGACTTCTCGTTCTCGCAGATCGACACCGGCTACGAAGTTCAGAACCCCACGGGCGGCACTATCAACCAGGAGATTCCCGAGGGCAAGGCGCTGTGGTGGGCCGGCATGGTCTCGAGCGTGTCCAAGCGCGTGACCAAAAACGGCGACCCCATGGGCATCGTGCAGCTCGAGGACATGGAAGGCGAGGCCACGGTCGTGGTGTTCCCCAAGACCTACAAGGAGGCCGAGGGGTATCTGTACGGCGAGGTCGATCCCGAGACCGGCGCGCAACTGTCCGACGCCTTTGTGCGCATTAAGGGCAAGCTCGAGCGCTCGGACCGCGGCGACCAGATCATCGCGCAGGAGATCGTGCCGCTCGAGCTCAACGAGGAGAACAACAAGCCCAAGGTGTTTGAGGTCATGGTGCCCAACAGCCGCTTTAGCCAGGGCAATATGGCGCGTCTTGCCACGGTGCTTACCGCCAACCCGGGCGGCGACCGCGTGGAGATCTTTATCGAGCAGGTGGACGGGCGCGTGCTGCGCGCCGAGGTGCCTGCCAAGGTCAACGCGCGCTCGATTCCGCTGCTGGCTGAGGCCAAGGCGATTGTGGGTAATCAGGGACGCGTGACGGTTATCTAAGCTACCCCGGGTGAGATTGGAGGAAGTGATGGCGCAGGGGACGTTTGTGCAGGCGCTTCGCAAAGAGGCGGCGTTGAGCGGCACCTTTATGAAGGGCCGCTCGCTCATGCTCAACGGCGCCGTGCTGTCGATTGAGGACAGCGGCTCGCGCTTCTCCAAAAACGTGACGGTTGAGGGCTCAGTGCGCGGCTCGCGCGGCGACCTGTACAAGACGCACGTGGCGCTCGACATGGACGAGCACGAGGTTATCGACTACGACTGCGACTGCCCCGCCGCATACCGCTATCCCGGTATGTGCAAGCACGCCATCGCCACAGCGCTGGCGTACCTGGACACCAGCGGCATTGAGCCTGTTGAGGGGCTGCGCACGCCGGTTCGCACGTTTACGGCGCAGTCGAAACAGCCCGCGCGCACCGCACCCAAAGCGCCGGCCCGTCAACCCCAACTTTCCCTTTCCGGCGCCCGTCCCCACGAGCCCGAGCCTTGTGGCGGCGCTCTCCGATCTTTCGGACGCGCGCATGGATGAGCTGGCGAGTATGCGCCGCAAGCTTGCCGGTGCCGTTGATCCCGACGCCCCCAAAGCGGCGTTGGAGCCCTCGTTGGTGCCGTACTACAATCCGCTGTTCGCTGACCGCTTTAGCTGGGCGCTCGAGTTCCGCATCCGCTGTGGATCGGTCTCCTACGTGGTCAAGGACATCGACGGCATGGCCGATGCCTACGTGCGCGGCGGCACGTTCTCCTATGGCAAGAAGCTCACGTTTGTCCATTCACCTGAGGCCTTTGACGAAACATCGGCAAAGCTGCTCAACCTTGTTGTGACGACAGTTGCCTATCTCGATGACATCACAAGTTCGCGTTCGGCGTCGTACGACTTTGCCCGCAGCGGTTTTGTTGCCGAGCGTCAGTTGCCGCTGTCCGAGCATAGCATCGTATATGTGCTGGACCTGCTGCGCGGCCAGACCATCTCCTTTGAGCCCGCCTGGTCGCGGGGGACGACGACGCATCGCACCTACGACGTGGCGGTTGAGCTGTCTCCGCAAGGGGAGGACGAGGCGTCCGCTAAGCGCCCACCACTTCTTGCCGCCAAAATCGCGCCGGCGGCTGGTGGTAGCTATGACCTGCGCCTGCCCGCCGATATGTACTGCTTTGCGTCGGGCGATGCCGCCTACTTGGTTGACACGCGCCGCGCGCGCCGTACCGACGCTGCATTTGCTCAGCATGCCGCACCTTTTTTGTCGCGCTTGCTGCCGTGCCGCACGCCCGCCCATATTGCGGCCGAGCAGGTGGGTGAGTTCTGCCGTATGGCGCTGCCCATTTTGCGCGACTATACCGACCTCACCGCGCCCGCTGCGCTCGATACCGTGGCACCCGAGCCGAGCTTTGCTATGGCGATCGGCGTCGACGATGGGCTCGTGACCTGCAAGATTACGGTTACCTACGGCGACTGGTCGGCGGATCTCTTTAGCCTGGGCGCTCCGGGCAGCCCCTTTGAAGAGCAGCGCCCCGGCGTGCCGCCCCGCGACGAGATAGCGGAGTTTCGCGTTATGGATACAGCGGCTCTGTACTTCGATTTCTACGAGGGCGGTCTGACGTTTGAGGAGCGCGATGATGAGAGCTTGTTCTGCCTGCTGACCGAGGGTCTGTCCGCCCTGTCCGAGCTGGGTGAGGTCATGCTCAGCGACCGTCTGCGCCAGATTTCGGTGCGTCCCGCGCCCAAGCTCTCGGTTCGTGCGACCGTCAAGAGCAATCTGCTCGATGTCGAGCTGGGCGCGAGCGGGCTTTCGGCGGCAGATCTTGCCATCTATCTGGACTCGTACAAGCGCCACCAGACGTTTGCGCGCCTGACGTCCGGCGACATCATTCGCCTGGACGAGGGCGCTCGAGCCGCGTTTGGCCTCGCCGAGGATCTGGGCGTCGATGCCGTCGACCTGCTCGACGGCGTGTCGCTTCCCGCGTCGAGTACCCTGTTCGTCGATAGCATGCTCGCACGCACGCCCGCGCTCGAGGCCGATCGTGACGCCGCGTTCCGCCGCACCGTCGAGCGCTTGGATACGCTCGGCAAGATGGACTTTACGGTGCCGGTTTCGCTCAAGGCCACACTGCGCGGCTATCAGGTCGACGGATACCAGTGGCTCGGCTCGCTCGAACACCTGGGCCTTGGCGGCATCTTGGCCGACGACATGGGCCTGGGCAAAACGCTCCAGATGATCGCGCATATCCTGGCGCGCGTGGAGGCGGGGGACGCTAAGCCCACGCTTGTGGTGTGCCCTGCGTCGCTTGTGTACAACTGGACTGCCGAGCTGGAGCGCTTTGCCCCGGCGCTCGATGTGTGCGCCATCGTGGGTGCCAAGGCTCAACGTCGTGTACAGATTGCCGGCGTGGCCGAGCATAACGTGGTCGTAACGTCGTATGACCTTATGCGGCGCGATATCGACGAGTACGTCGAGCAGGATTTTGCCCGCGTGGTGCTCGATGAGGCCCAGTACATTAAAAACCCGCTCACGCAGGTGGCGCGCGCCGCCAAGCGACTGCCTGCCGGCGTGCGCTTTGTCCTGACGGGCACGCCCATCGAAAACCGCTTGTCCGAGCTCTGGAGCATCTTCGACTTTTTGATGCCGGGCCTGCTTGGCACGCGCGAGTCGTTTGCCAAGCGCTTCGAAAGCCCGGTCGAGCACGCCGAGGGTGACAGCGCCGCTCGCCTGCAGGCGCTCGTGTCGCCGTTTGTGCTGCGCCGTGTTAAGGAAGACGTGGTGGCCGATCTGCCCGAAAAGATCGAGGACACCGTCATGGCACAGCTCGCCGGCGAGCAGCGCAAGCTCTACCTGGCCAACCAGGACCGCATCGCCCAGCAGGTGCAGCACCGCGAGGCTGGGGAGTTTAAGAAGGACAAGCTCAAGGTGCTCGCCGAGCTCACCAAGCTGCGCCAGATCTGCTGCGACCCGCATCTGCACTACGAGGACTACAAGGCGGGCAGCGCCAAGCTCGACGCTTGCATGGAACTCGTGCACGGCGCGCTCGACGGCGGACACCACATCCTACTGTTCAGCCAGTTCACGGGTATGCTCGATATCATCGGTAAGCGCCTGGCCAAGGAGGACATCGGTTTTCTTAAACTCACGGGCGCATCGTCCAAGGAAAGCCGCGCCAAGATGGTCGCGCAGTTCCAAGCGGGCGAGGTGCCGGTCTTTCTGATCTCGCTCAAGGCGGGCGGCGTCGGCTTGAACCTGACGGCCGCCGACGTGGTCATCCACTACGACCCGTGGTGGAACGTGGCGGCGCAGGACCAAGCGACTGACCGTGCACACCGTATTGGCCAGCAACAAACCGTGACCGTGTACAAGCTCATCGCCAAGGACACGATCGAGGAGCGCATCATGCAGATGCAGGAGTCCAAGCGCGACCTGGTCAACAGTGTGCTCGGTGGCGACGGCATCTCCTCGGCGTTGTTTACGCGCGAGGATGTTTTGGCACTGCTGGGCGGCGAAGGGCGTTAACCCGCTCGGGTGAGGCCGCCAGGGCGGATAGCCCGCGCTGTCCCATCGTCCCCGCTCGTTATGTGTTCATTTGCCATGCCGTGGATGGTTTGTCTGCCTTTGGGCATAAGAACCATCAAGAACATTGGCACATCAGCAAAGGAGAACATCATGGCGAAATTCTTTAAGGACCCCGACGGCAAGCTCATCGCCGCCCTTGGCGACGACGTTGCGACCCCTGCCGGTTGCACGGAACTGACCGCAAACACTGAGGACGCGGCGCACGAGAAGCACGTGCCTGTTGTCGAGACCGAGCGTGACGGTCACGTGATTCGCGCACGCGTTGGCTCGGTCGAGCACCCCAGCCTGCCCGAGCACTACATTGAGTGGATCGCCCTTGAGGCCGAGGGCCGCTTGGAGGTCCATTACCTTGAGCCCGGCATGAAACCCGCGACGTTTTTCGCGGGCGGCTCCAAGACCGGTACCGTCTATGCCTACTGCAACCTGCACGGGCTGTGG
Source organism: uncultured Collinsella sp. (assembly GCA_900545835.1). Lineage (GTDB taxonomy): Bacteria > Actinomycetota > Coriobacteriia > Coriobacteriales > Coriobacteriaceae > Collinsella. The sequence continues at coordinate 8,682 of URBB01000083.1, forward strand.
TCCGCGACATTCTAGGAGCGCGCCCCCGCTCGGGGTATCATAGCTAGCATATGCACATGTAAGCGCCGACTGCATTATGCGGCCGGCGCTCTTACTACGATTTCGATGGTTTACGACGGAAAGGGCTGAGCCATGAAGCTCGCGCTTGCACAGATCGATATGCGCCTGGGTGATATTGAGGGCATTTGCGGCCGCATCGAGGACCAGGCTCGTCTGGCCCACGTGCGCGGAGCGCGCGTGCTGTGCGTTCCGGCTCCGCTCTTTATGGGCGCCATGCCCGGTGGCCTGGTGGGCGCTGCCGACTTTGAGCACGACGTGCTTGCCGGTTTGACTGGTGTCGCCGAGCGTATCCAGGAGCTTGACATGATCTGCATCGTGCCCGCGGCGGTTTCGTTTGAGGGCCAGCCGCTGCTCGACTACATGATGCTCAAGGACGGTCATGTGGTGCCGGCGCGTTCGAGCATTGCCCTGCAGCGTGGCGAGAACAACGACACACGTTGGGCGCCGCCGGTGTTCGACGTGGACGGCGTGCGCATCGCCGTGATTTTTGACTTGGACCGCGAACTCGAGATGCTGCCGACCGGTGTTGACCTCATTGCGTATTTCCA
>URBB01000084.1 GCA_900545835.1 uncultured Collinsella sp.
TAGGCTCCGGTCTCGTGGGCTCGGAGATGTGTATAAGAGACAGTGGCAGTCCCGCACCCGCCCCGGCACCGACCAAGTGGTTCTGCCCCAACTGCGGTAGCGAAAACGGCGGCAAGTTCTGCAGCAACTGCGGAACACCCAGGCCCTAGCCCCTCTACCTGGTAATTGGCGGGGAGGTCCGCCACCCCCGCATTTGCTTCTATGGGTTTCGTTCGATAAAGGAGGACACCATGAAGACAACGTTCAAAAAGTCCGTACTCGCATTCCTGACATGCGTCCTGGCGCTCGCCTTTGCCCTGACGGGCTGCAGCGGCGGCGGCAAAGACCCCAAGGCCAACTTCGTCGGCAGCTGGCAGTACTCGGGTGGAACCTTGGACGGCGAAGAGCTCACCGATGAGTACATGGATATGCTCAAGGAGTGGGGCCTCAACTGTATCCTGATCCTCGACGAAGACGGCACGGGCGTCCTCGACATGTTCCTTGAGGTCGCCGACCTGAAATGGGAGGCCAAGGACGCCACCACCGTAACGATTACCGCCGAAGATGAGTCGCACGACCTGAAGCTCAAGGACGACAAGCTCGTCCTCGAGGTGGAAGGCGACAAGCTTATCTTTACGAAGTCCGACAAGGATCTGTCCGGTACGGTAAAGAAGGATCGCGAGAACGCCGAGAAGGAAGAGGAGATCGATGAGGCCGTCGAAGACGACGATGTCCAGAGCGTCGAAATCTCCCCCGCCGTCACCGTCGCCGATGACGACCTGTGCACCATCACCATCACCGAGAAGTTCAAGGACGACTGGGGCGACATCGGCTTTGTCGTTAACATCACCAACAAGAGCGACAAGGACCTGACCTTCTACGCTCCCTCCGGCAAGACCAATGTCAACGGCACCATGAAGGACCCCTAGTTCTCGGCTCACCTGATGCCCGGCACCAACGCCACCGAGGAATTCGCGTTCTCGAGCGGCGAGCTTGGCAGCCTTGACGACCTGGTCAACACGACCATCGGCATCGACGCCTATCTGACCGATTCCTACGAGGACGTCGCCTCCTACAGCGCAACCATCGCGTAGCGGCATGTAACATCAGCCGCGGATTGGCGGACACATCCGCGCACACCAGACGGGGCCGCAGGAGTTAATCCTGCGGCCCCGCCGTTTTTATGCCGATGCGTAACGAGCGCTAGCGCTCCATATTGGGAACGATGCTGCCCTCCGTTACCGCGTGCACGGCAAGACGCATGATGTTGTCGTAGCCGGTCTTGCTCAGGATCTCCGAGATGCGACGCTTGATGGTGCCCTCGCTCATAAACAGCTCGGCCGCGATCTCGCGACGGCTTTTGCCCTCGCAGGCAAGGCGCAGGATCGACAGCTCGACATCGTCGAGGGCCGCCGTGCCCGAGAAAATGCTCTCGGGCGGCTTGGGAAACGTGCAATAGCCCGCCAGCGTTGAGCGCATCACGGCGAACAGCTCGTCGATACCGACGTTCTTGTACACAAAGCTATCGACGCCCGCCTCGCGGGCCTGATCGACAAAGGTGATCTCGGGCATGCCGGTCATGATAATGATGCGGCACTCGGGCAGTTGCTCCTTGATGCGCGCCGCCGCCACGATGCCGTTGGAATCATGCTCGGTGCAGACGTCCATCAGTATCATGTCCGGGCGCTCCTTGAGCGCGACACCCAAGGCCTCGGAGGCATCGGCGATGGCGGAAACAACGGTCATATCGGGCTGATCGCCAACGGAGCGCGCCAGGCTCTCGCGCAGAATGGCCTGGTCTTCGACTATAAGGACGCGAATCATGAGCTTCTCCTCCGAACAGCAGCGTTGGGCGTAAGCGGAATGGATACCGTAAGCGTAAAGGGTGGGGCGGCGTGGACCTCTAGGCTGCCACCCAGATCTTGCGCGACATGCCTCATACCTGGGATACCCGTTCCCTCGCGATACGATACGGGGGCCGGGGACCCGTCGTTAGAAATCGTCATGCGCGCGACGGCGCCAGCATCCGTCCCCTCCTGCCACAGACGCACGTGGACCCGATGCGCCTGCGCATGCTTGGTGGCATTGGTCGAGGCCTCGCGGATAATCTGCAAAAATGCGGCGGCGACACGCGCGTCCTCGGGCAGCGCGCCCTCAACATCGATCTGCACACTCACCAGGCCAAAAGCATGGACGATATCGCCCAGCTGCTCTGCAGGCTCGCTGGCACCGCCACTGCGCAAGTCGTCGGAGATTGAGCGCAGCAACGGGTCAATCTGCTCGAGCGACTCATCGTCCAGACGCCCCTCCTCCAAATAGCGATGAAGAATGGACAGGCGCTGCCCGATCACATCGTGAACGCGGGCGCGCATACGTAGGTAGGCAGCATTGTCGGCGACCTTTTTAACTTCTTCGATCTGGGCCTGGAGCTCTTGACCCGCAAGCTCAAGCAGGTGGTTGGCTTGCGCCAAGCGGTCATGAGCATGCGCGTACTCTGTCACATCAAGACCGATAATGCGCTCGAACGAACGGCCCGAAACCATAACACGATCGCACACAAATAGGCGAATCTCGGCGGGAGAGACCTCGACCACCGCACGCGCCTCACCAAAGCGGTCCAGATTAATCCGCACACGGTTCCTGCTGCTTTCGGGCATTTGCATGCTAAGTTTGCGCAGGTCGTTCCATGTGCTGCTCATGTCGCGCAGATCGGTTGGCATATGAAGTTCCACCAGGTTTTTGCGCATGCAGCGGTTCATGAGCAGCGGACGGCCCCTCGGGTCTAGATACAGGATGCCCACGGGAATCACGTTGATGGTTTCAATCGTCGAGAATGCGGTGATATCCTCCTGGCGGTTACGGACGTCCATCAAGAGCGCCGCGATGGAACGGAACAGGAAGAACGCTCCCTCTGCGATAAGGACAACGGTCCACGCCGAGCCCATGGCAAAAACCACCGGCGGTGTAACGGCGACAACAAGCAGCAGCTCGACCAGCATGACGGGGCGACGATAGTGCACCATAAGCACCACGCCACAGGCAAAGATCGCGGCATTGAGCCACAACGCTCCGCCCATTGCCCTGGCGCAAACGTCAAGCGGCGCCACCAGATACGAGCCAGACGACGCGAATAAGATGAGCGCCGAAATCATCAGGTGAAGCACAAGGCTCGCCTCGTAGGCGCAAATCACCTTACGGTTATAGGACGAGCGGCGCGATGCGATGAGCGGGACGTGGATCGTCTGCAGACACGCAGCCAGGGCAAAGACAACATCGAGCGCAACAATTTGGGGAAGGATGAGCGAAATCTGCATCGTCACTCACCCGCCCTCGGCATCAAGACGATCATGCGCAGCTGGCCGGGCTCGCCCTCAAAGCGGTATGCCACGTTACGCCCTTGCAGAGCGCTTTCGAGTTCTTGCGCGGCGGGCGTCTGCGAAAGATCTTCATCATCGTTGGAAAAAAGCGTGGCACGCAGCTCGACACTGCATCGGTCATGGTCGCCCAAGTGATACATAAGCGCCGGATGGTCGGTGGTGTAGGCAAAAAACGCAAAGTCGTACACGCAGTCGTACAGGGCGCTTACCGTACTGGCGTGCAACGGGCGCCGTATGGCGATAATCGAGGCGCAATCGATATCGATGGTGCGCAGGTCGCTTGCGAGCTCGTTGGCAATGAGCTGAATGCGGCCGCGATCAAAACCGCTCTCCCCGTGCTGTGCCAACGTGAGCGACCCCTTGCGCTTGCAATAGGCGACGAGCATCTTGGCGCGCTGCAGCATGCGGTAACGCTCGTGCGAAGACGCTTCGTCGGTCAACGGCGGCAGCGAGCTCAGCAGGTCGTACATCCCTTCGAGCGCGCGGGCAAGCGCTTGGTCCACGTCTTGGACCAGCAAGGTCTCGGCTTCTTGATCTGCCAAATGCGTCTTAAGGTCGTAGTCGGCGGTGAGCAGCTCGTTTTGACGCTGCAGCTCCATGCGACGATGCGCCAGTTCACGGTTAAGCTCGTTGAGCTCCGACACGTCTTGGGCAAGCAGGGCCGATCCGCCCAGCAGCGGAAAGGCACGGTACATCACATCGGGATCGGACGCCACGGCAAAGGCATGGGCGCGGCCGTGCTCCTGGGTCCGCAACTCCTCGCACACGCCTACCGGCATTGGCTTTGACACTGGCGTGGCATAGACTTCCTGCAGGTCGCGCGTTAGAACTTTGAGGTCGAGCGGCAAGATGTCGAAGATGCCGGCGATGTCGTGATACGACGGAATGACACCGCAATCGAGACAGATTTCCATCGCCACCACGCACAGGACGCAATAGACGAGCGAAAAGTTGAGCCTCCATGCCCAGGGCACGCGCAACGCATACGAAATGGCAAAGAATGCGCCACCCAGCAGTACGAGCGCCGCCGTGCCCGAGAAACGCTGGATGCGAAAGGATGAGGACCGGCCAACCAGGATAAAAAAGGCCACGAAGTCAAAGGCCGTCCACACGAGGACGGCGAAATAACCCCAGCCGTACGTGTAATCGTTGCTCCAGGTGTCGCTTGTGCGGTCAAAGCGAAAGACCTGCTGGTGAAAATCGTTGGTGAGCACAAATCCGATAAGCAGGATGGCCACAATCCACAGCGCAGCGCAGTAGCGGCGACCCAGGCGGTGTTGTTCCAGGCCTGCAAGGCGCAGACCACACAACTGGTAGAGCAGCGGAATGAGCGTCATGGGCACGTAGTACAGGTACCACAGCACGGTGGCATAGAACGGCGTGAACGACTTGTACTTGAGAATGACTTCGATCATCCACAGGGCGCAGATGGTGGCGATGGCAACAAGGCGGCGGCGCAACACATAGTCCAAACAGCGCAGATAGACCGATACGCCCCAAATCGAAAATACAATTGCGGCGACAAGCAACGGGAGAGAGCTCGAATGGACGAGCGCATCCACGACCTCTTTGGACACCTCACTATAGGCGGGCACGGCGTTAGAAAGTTTGAGGTCGAAGGCGAACAGCGCCGGCAAGACTGCCAAAAGTATGAGGAACAGCGCGGTGATGGCGCCGGCGATAGCGAAGACGCGGTGACGGTACACCTGATGTGTTATGCCAACAAGGAATCGCGGCATGGCGAAGAGCCTGCCGCCCCTGGGATCCGCCACGGGTGCGGATCGGGCGGCCGCGTGGCCGATATGTCGCTCGCGGGTACCCATAGTGCTTTTAGTGTACCGACAGGCAGGCTCAAAAAGCGGGCCGCATGTCCCAAAATCCGCAGACGGCAAGGCGCCCGGCAGCCTCCCCCGTCTGGCACTTCCCGATATCCGCCCGCCCCAAACCACCGCAAAGGAGACAGGCACCTTTGTGGTGGTTTGGGGCGATGCGCTAGTCCACGGTGATGTCGAGATTTTTGCCGATGAGGCCTACGTAGCCGCCTTCGGCTGCCTTGGGGCTGTCAGCATGGCAGAGGACCCACTTGTCGGCCTTCCAGTAGCAGTAGCTGTCGCCGGCCGCAGGCATGTCGGCCGCGACCTCGGGGCGCGGGCCGTTGGTGCCGGCGGGCAGCGCCACCATCACCTGGAAGCCACCGTCGTCGACCATGCACGGCGTGTAGTGGAGCGTGGTGTTGTAGACTTCGACGACCGTACCCGCCGGCACGCGAAACGCCTTGACGCACGCGGTGTCGAGCTTGCCGTCCTCGATCTCCCAGCGATGCGCCACGAGCAGGATAAAGTCGCGAGCGCCCAGGTTGAATTCGCTCGCGCGGTGATACTCCAGGCAGTTGAGTCGTGTATTGTGGCCGTTGCACCAGCCGAGCTGGAAGGGACGGCCACCAAACATGAGAAAGCCAAGCTTGTCGGCATCCTTGACGTCCTCGAGCTCCGGCGCACTTGCAACGTACTTGCTGCCCTCGGGAATGGGCGTGGCAGAGAGCGCCTCGAGCACGGGCGACGTAAGCTCGGACGGAACGTTATCCCAAACGTTGCCATAGGACTTGAACTCGGGATCGTTGACAGAGTAGATATGCATGTTCACTCCTGTTCGTAAATGTGACTATACGAACATTCTAGAACAAACATGAGCGATTTTGAACGCTCGTCCCGACCAATCAACAAAAAGGCGCCCCCGCATAAGCGAAGACGCCCAATGCGCGCGTTTTGGGCGATGAAGCCCTTACGCCTGCTGATAGTGCAGGTGCTTCTCGTCGATATCGGCCAGGTCGCGGTCGAGGTAGCGGCGCGCGAGCCAGTTTGCCATGGGGAGGTTCTGGTCCAGGTAGTTACCGCACTCCTCGGGAGCGGCTCCGGGGACATCGCCCTCAAAGCCGGCGATAAACTCAAACAGCTCGCGCACGAGCGGCAGGATCTCCTCGCTCGTCACCTCGCCAAACACGACCAGGTAAAAGCCCGTGCGGCAGCCCATGGGGCCAAAGTAGACAATACGGCTCGACCACTCGTCATGATTGCGAAGGAACGTCGCGCCCAGGTGCTCGATGGTGTGGCACTCGGCGGTGTTCATGACCGGCTCCTTGTTGGGCGTGGTCAGGCGCAGATCAAACGTGGTGACGGCAGTACCGGTCGCCGGATCGCGGTCGATGCGGCTCACATACACGCCGGGCTCAAGCAGCAGATGGTCAACGGAAAAACTCGCAATGCGCTCCATGGCAGATCCTCTCGGTAGTCAATTTGGGACGGGGCTCTTTTAGCTGGTTCGAATGGTCGCACCAATCATAACAGTCAAAAAAGCCCCGTCCCAAAAAGACAACTTAGCCAAGGACACGGGCCATACGCGTCTTGAACTCGGACAGGAAGCGCGGAGCATCCACGGTCAGTGCCACAAGCGCGCTCTTGTCCGGATCGGACAGGCGACGCTCATCGCAGATGGTGCGACCGCGGTACTCGCCCAGCAGATCAACACGCAGGTTGCAGCCGAGCGCACCTACGAGCGTGGGGTCGATCGCCACGGCAACGGCCAGCGGATCGTGCAGCGCACAACCACCCAGGTAGGGTGCGTTCATCTCGTACGAGCCAATGTAGTGCTCGACCATGCTCGCAAATGCGCAGCCCGCCATGGTGCCCGAGCCCGTCCAGCCGGCAATGTCGCGGCGTGTGAGCACCACGCGATGCGTCACGTCCAGACCCACCATGGTGAGCTTACGGCCCGAGCGCAGCACTGCGTCGGCTGCCTCGGGGTCGCTCGCCATATTGGCCTCGGCGCCCGCGCTCACGTTACCGGGCACGGTAAGGGCGCCGCCCATCACGACCACGCGGCCGATGGACATCATCGCCGCCGCATCGCGCTCCAGGGCGAGCGCCAGGTTGGAGAGCGGGCCAGTCGCTACGTAGACCAGATCGGGACCATAGGTGCGCGCGGCATCGATCAGATAATCGACCGCAGCGTTGCCGTCGGCCGAGGTCGCCCCCACCGGCTCGTAGGGCGACGCGGGCACGCTCGCGCCGCCGATGCCGTTCTTGCCGTGAATGAGCGCGGTGGACGCCGGCGGCGTATAGGGCTCAGTCGCCTGCAGAGGACGGTCGGCACCCAGGTACACCGGAACCTCGGGGCGACCCAGCAGATCGAGCACCGCAAGGCAGTTGTGCGCCGATTGCTCGACGCGCACGTTGCCAAAGCACGTGGTAATGCCCACGAGCTCCACCTCGGGGCTCGCGATGGCATAGGCCAGCGCCATCGCATCGTCAACACCCATATCCAGATCAAGGATCAGCTTCTTGATTGCCATTGTTCTACTCCGCTTCTCCGTCTTTATCGTTTAACCAAACCAATGTTCAACTTCGGCGCGCGTGGGAATCGATTGCTGAGCGCCCAGGCGCGACACCGTCACTGCCGAGGCGCGAGCACCCGCGGCCATGCACTCAAAGAGCGGCAGGCCCTCTAGGCGAGCCGCCGCCAACGCGCCGATAAACGTATCGCCGGCGGCCGTGGTATCGACTACCGTACTCGAAAGTGCCGGCATGCGCAGCAGCTCACCGCCATCGCCGAGCGTAACCGAGCCGGCACCGCCCAACGTGATGACCGCGGCGCCGGCGCCCTTGTCGAGCAGCGCATTGAGCGCGGCGACGCAACTCACATCATCCGTGGGCAGAATGCCCGTCAGAACCTGGCACTCGGTCTCGTTGGGACAGACCAGGTCGACCGCAGGCCAGACCTCCGCAGGCAGCTCGCAGGCAGGCGCCGGATTAAAGACCGTATAGAACCCCAGCTCGCGAGCGCAAACAAGCGCCTCGGCCGTCGCTGCAAGGTCACATTCGCCCTGGGCGATAAAGACGCTTCCGGCAGCCGGGACAATCTCGCTGGCGTCGCCGTCGAGCTCATGGGCCACCAGACGCCTCAGCGCGCAGGCAACGTCCGCGCCCGCAAGCACATGGTTGGCGCCCGGTGACAGTACGATGCGGTTGTCGCCCTCGCAGCGAATGATGGTCGCCGTTCCCGTCTCCACGTCATCGCGATGCACTACAAAGTCACAGTCCACGCCGGCGTCTTGGAGCCCCGCCACGAGCGACGCGCCGAACGCGTCGCGACCGACCGCGCCGATCATGTACGTGCACGCGCCCATACGCGCGGCAGCTACGGCCTGGTTAGCGCCCTTGCCACCGGCGTTGGTGATAAACCCGCTGCCGCCGACCGTCTCGCCCGCGCGCGGCATGCGCTCGCACGCCACCGAAAGGTCCATGTTCATGCTGCCGAACACCGCAACGATGCCGCGATCTGCCATGGAAACCTCCTCGTCTACAGGCTTTGCGCCCACCGTCGACCAACGATTGTGCGCTCTCGCACCCCCTATAACTTTAGTCCACTTTGATGTGGACGCGCGCTTGAGCTTGCGCCAGCAGCAAGCATTCACAGGAGCAGGCAGCTACAATGAATACGTGCTGATTATTCTCGTCATTGGATGATGTTTTATGGAACAACTCTCGCAATCGGGCTCGCGCGGTCGACGCCGCACGGGCAACGAGCCGGCGCCGCACGAACGCGTGAAGGGCGAACGCCGTGCCAACGAGCCGCGACGCACCGCGAGCCCCCATCGCGCTTCTGCCAACAACGCGGGCCGCGCCAACACTCCCGCCGCGGAGCAGACGCCTGCTCGCCCCAAGTCCCGCTATATCCCTGCGCTCGACGGTCTGCGCACGCTTGCCGTCGTCGCGGTGGTGCTCTATCACCTCAACCTCACGTGGGCGCAGGGCGGTCTGCTCGGCGTCACGATCTTCTTTGTGCTTTCGGGCTATCTGATCACACGCCTGCTACTCAACGAAGTCGCTAAGACCGGCCGCATCGACCTTAGGAGTTTCTGG
>URBB01000085.1 GCA_900545835.1 uncultured Collinsella sp.
CGAGATAGGCTCCGGTCTCGTGGGCTCGGAGATGTGTATAAGAGACAGGAGTCAAAGAACTCAAAGCAGCCTGCGGCCTGTAAGCCAGCGGCAAAAGCTGCAGCCAAATAGAAACGCACCAAATAGAGGTACCGGCCCCAACCGGTACCTCTTTTTTATTAACCGGTGGTGAAGATGAGTCGACATGGGACGCAGAATAGGTTCCCAGCTGATGAATTTTGCAGCAAGCGTGCCTCTACCATGTATCCTAAGTTCCGAGGGCTTTGGTATTTGGTCGGTCGCGAGTTCCGCACGAGCCGGAGGCCACTTAATGTGGCCTCCGTGCGAGCCAGGACTGTAGAGCAGGCGACCAAATACCAAAGCCCTCGGAACGACGGGATAGAAAAGGAGCACCCATGGCAGGCAAGCCGCAAACACTAGCTACGACCTCGGCATTCGAGATCTTGGGCCCCGTCATGGTCGGCCCCAGCTCATCGCACACCGCCGGCGCCCTCCGCTGCGCCCAAGTTGCCGCCAGCCTGTTGGAAGGTCGCATCACCAAAGTCACCTTTGGCCTGTGGAACTCCTTCGCCCACACCTACCGCGGCCACGGCACAGACCGTGCGCTCGTCGCGGGCATACTGGGCCTCGACACCGATGACGAGAACATCAAGCAGGCCTTCGACCTCGCGCGCGAGCAGGGCCTCGAATATCACTTTGACATCAAGGGCGACGACGCCTCCATCCACCCCAATACCGTCGACATCGACATGGTCGATGACACGGGCGCCACGGCACAGGTCCGCGGTGAAAGCCTTGGCGGCGGCAAGATGCGCATCAGCCGCATTAACGGCGTCGGCGTCGACATCTCGGGCATGTATTCCACGCTCTTCGTGGCGCACAAGGACGTCCCCGGCGTGCTCGCCGCGCTCACCAACCTGCTCGCTTACGCCCACGTAAACATCGCCTTCTGCCGCACCTACCGCACCGAAGTGGGCGGCCAGGCCTACTCCGTCTTTGAGACCGACGGCGCGCCCGACGACACCGTCGTCCCCATGCTGCGCAAGCTCGACAATGTCGATTACGCGACCTTTATCGAGCTCCCCGGTTCTGCCTCGTCGCTCTCTCCCGGCGTCTCGGCCAAGGAAATCTTCGACGACGGCGAGCAGCTGCTCGATGCGTGCGAGGAAATGGGGCTCAGCATCGGCGCCGTCATGGCCGTTCGTGAGGCGCGTCTGACCGGCGAGGCCCACGCCGTTGCTGCTATGCGCCGCGTGCTCGACGTCATGCGCGAGGAGACCACGGCCCCCCTCGCCAATCCGCAGCGCTCGCTCGGTGGGCTAATCGGCGGCGAGGCCAAGCTCGTCGAAGCCACCGGCCGCAACGATTTGAGTGCAAGCCTGATGGGCCCCGTTCAGACCGATGCCGTGGCCCGCGCCATGGCCGTGCTCGAGCGCTCCGCCACGATGGGCGTGATCGTCGCCGCCCCCACGGCCGGCTCCGCGGGTGTTGTGCCCGGCTGCGTGCTGGCGCTCGCCGATCGCCTGCAGCTCGACGACGAGCAGGTCATGGACGCGCTATACTGCGCAGCCGCCATCGGCCTCAACCTCACCACAAGCGCCTGCGTTGCCGGCGCCGAGGGCGGCTGCCAAGCCGAGGTCGGAAGCGCCGCCGCCATGGCAGCCGCCGCGCTGGTACAGATGCTCGGCGGCACGCCCGAGCAGGCGCTTGACGCCAGTTCCATCGCGCTAAGTAACCTGCTGGGCCTCGTTTGTGACCCCGTCGGTGGCCTCGTGGAGGTGCCCTGCCAAAACCGCAACGCCATCGGCGTGGCAGCGGCCTTTAGCTCGGCACAACTCGCCCTCGCAGGCATTAAGAGCCTGGTGCCGTTTGACCAGATGGCACATGTCATGCTCTCGGTGGGTCACGCGTTGCCGGCCACGCTGCGCGAGACGGCAAAGGGCGGCATCGCGCAGGCTCCGGCCGCACTTTCGGCCTGTGCAAAATGCGGTGTGTGCGGATAGCGACAAAGAACGACTCAAAGGTGGGACAAATGTCCCACCTCTTTTGAATGCCACCGTTTCCGTACCACAAACAGCAGGGCAATCGCTATAATGCAAGCCCAGTAAAAACACGATGAACCGCAAGGCGAAAATCGAAGGATATGCATACGATGTCGCAAAACGATCGAACTCAACTGATTCCCGATCCGCAGCAGCCGAGCAGGCACACCGGCGGCGTTCAGTCACCGCGTCCTATCGCGCCGAGCCACGGTCAGCAGCGTGGTGCGGCAAACGCTTCCCAACGCCCGAACCAACAGCGACAGCAGCGTCAACAACGTCAGCAGCGCCAGGCAAACGGCAATGCGCCCAAGCAGCCCCCCACGCACGCTCGAGGCGATCGCGGCCCCGCGCGCAAGTCCGCCGGCAACAATAAGTCGGGCAAAAAGACGACGCTCTTTGTCGTCCTGGGTCTTATCGTCATTGTCTATATCGTAGGCGTCGTAGCATTTTCGCAGGTAGCCTACCCCAACACCACCATCGCCGGCGTCGATGTCTCGTTCTCCAACGCTTCGTCTGCCGCCACCAAGGTCAACTCGGCTTGGAAGCACTATAAGCTCACCGTGACAGGCGATGACTTTAGCTGGACCTATCAGCCCGAGTCCGATGAACCCATCGTCGACGGTGAAGCTGCTGCAAAAGAAATCATCAACCACAACGAAGCCTTTATTTGGCCGGTCCGCCTTGTGGAATCCTTAAGCGGCAAGACCAAAACAACTGCTACCTCCAACGAAGTCGATCTTGATCAAGACGTCGACCTGTCCATGCTTTCCGACACCTTTGACCAAAAGAAGTTTGAGAAGGATCTGGGCGCCGCCATCGACGAGTTTAACGAAGGACGTTCGGGCACGTTCGAGGCCAATAGCTCCTATGACGAGCAAGCGGGCAAGTTTACCGTCGAGAAGGCGCGCTCCAACGAAAAACTCAACCGCGAGCATGTCATTAAATATGCCGAGCTCGAGCTCGCCTCGCTGACCGAGACCGTAGATCTTTCCAAGCTCGGCAACGATGCCTATGAGCCGCTTAATGGAACGCTGACCGATGATCAGATTCAGGCCGCATGCGATGCCGCCAACAACTTCCTGGGCGTCAACGTGACCCTCAAGCTCAACGGCGAGGATGCCGGCAAGGTTGATGGCAGCTCCGTGTTGCAGTGGATCAGCTTTGCCGATCCGGCCAACCCCACGCTCGATACGTCGCAGATCAGCAGCTGGGCAGCCGAACTCGCCAACGGCTTTAATACCGTGGGCTCCACTCGTTGGTGGACGCGCGCCGATGGCAAGCAGTGCGCCGTCGAAGGCGGCGACTTTGGTTGGTCCATCGACAGCAGCTCGCTCGCCAAGCAGGTCGAGGACGCCATTAACAACAAGCAGACCGGCGAGATCGAGATCAAGTACTCCCAGAAGGCCGACACCTTTACCGCAAAGGGAGAGCCCGACTGGAAAGCGTATATCGACGTCGACCTGTCCGAGCAGCACGCGCGCTACTATGACGAGAGCGGCAATATCGTGTGGGAGGCCAACTTTATTTCCGGCAAACAGGGCGAGGACGCCACGCCCGAGGGCGTCTGGCAGATCAACAGCAACGACGGCGGCAGTACCCTGATCGGAGCCAAGGACCCCGAGACCGGTAAGCCCAAATACGAAAGCCCGGTGAGCTACTGGATGCCGTTCGAGGGCAATATGATCGGCTTCCACGATGCCACCTGGCAAAACGACAAGAGCTTCGATAATGCCGAGTCGTACAAGTGGTGCGGCAGCCACGGTTGCATCAACCTGCGCCTGGCAGACGCCAAGGCACTTCACGACTGCATCAAAGTCGGCCTGTGCGTGGTTGTCCACTCGTAGTGCAACGCGCGCATTCCTACAACGTGGAACCGCTGCGACCAATCTAACAGTTCCGAAAGAAACCGTCCTATGCGCCCGCCCCAACCGGTGGGCGCATATAATTATCGAGGTTCTTTCTATAAAGGAGACGCTATGCCGAATGTCCCCACCATTACCCCGGGCCCGGATGATACCGAGCACACGCCCGAAGGTGCCACCGAAACGATTCCTCTGATTACAAACGTGCATGCCGATAAGCAGAACGGACGCGCGAACGATGCGGCCGAGATTTCCGATGAAGAGGCATATGCCAAGCTCAAGGCAAAGCGTGCCGAACGCCGACGCAAAAAGCTGATTCGTCGCGGTATTGCCGCCGGCGTCGTGGGTGCCGTCGCGCTCATTGCCATTGTTGCAACCCTTGTTATCAATGTGCAGCCACAGGGCGCTAGCGGTCCTGTGACCGACATAGTGACCGAGGGCACGTTTACCACAACGGTCGAGGCGAAAGGCCAGCTCAAACCCATTTCGTCCTCAGTGGTCTCCCCTTCTGTCGACGGCACGGTCGATTCTATCAACGTGCAGGCAGGCCAATCCGTCAACGAGGGCGACGTACTTATGACCATTAAAAACGACGAGCTCGATCGCAACGTTGCCGAGGCGCAGCGTGCAGTTGCTGCCGCTCAAGAAGACCTCGCCAACGCGCAGAAAGCCGCAGCTGCTGCGCAGGCCACCCCAACGACGGACGTCGAGGGAGCTTCCGCAGCGGCTGGCGTCTCCGCCGCATCAGTGGACACGAACGCCGTATCGGCCGCGCAGCGCAGCCTCGCATCAGCCCAGGCAAACCTCGACCAGGCGAACGCCAAGGCCTCCAGTCGCACGGTCACGGCCCCGAGCTCGGGTAGCATCGTGGAGCTCAATGCCAAAGTGGGCGCCACGGTTACAGGCGGCATGATCATGGGCGAAAGCGATACGAGCGGCGGCAAGCAGTGCATGCAGATCGCCGACCTATCTAAGATGAAGGTGACCGTGCAGGTGGGCGAAAAGGACATCGCCAAGATCGCCGTTGGGCAGAGCGCCAACGTCACGTATCCCGCGTTTCCCGATATCGTGAGCCAGGGCACCGTCACGGCTATCGCGTCGGTGGCAAACTCCGACGCCGCCAACGGTGGCGGCGGCAGCGTGACCTTTAACGTCGACATTCTCATCGAGGCGCCCGACGCGCGCCTGAAGCCGGGCATGACGGCCGAGGTATCGGTGGTGACCGAGCAGCTCGACGACGTGGTGATGGTGCCGACGATGGCGCTCATGACCGAAGACGGCGAACACTATTACGTCAACGTCGCAACCGATGACGAGGGCAAGCAAACCCATCGCGTGAAGGTGACCGTCGTGACGCAAAACGACAACGAAGCCGTAGTCGGCAAGACACAGGTCAAGCGCGACGACCAGGGCAACGAGATCAACCCCAACGTGCCGGTTACCAAGCTGCGCGATGGCGACACCCTCGTCATGGACACCGGAGCGGACGCAACGGCTGACGGCGGCTACGGTGCGGATTCGGGCAGTATGTCTGCCGACGAGGGCATGTAATGCGTCCCGTTATCGACATCCGCAACGTGCACCGCATCTTTGAGAGCGAGGCGGGGTGCGCCCACATCCTGCACAACGTGAGCCTGGCGGTAGAACCCGGCGAATTCGTCGCTATCACTGGCCCCTCGGGCTCGGGCAAATCAACGCTCATGAACATCCTAGGCTGCCTGGATAAGCCGACGGCGGGCGACTACTACCTGCAAGGGCTCAACGTGGCCGAGCTCGATGATGACGAGCTCACCGAAGTTCGCGCCCTGAGCATTGGCTTTGTCTTTCAGAGCTTCAACCTGCTGCCGCGCCTGTCGGTTATCGAAAATGTGATGCTGCCGCTGGCCTACACCAATGTGCCCCGTAGCCAGCGCGAAATGCGCGCCGTACACGCGCTGCAGGCCGTCACGCTATCGGCCGACCACTGGGACCACCGCATATCCGAGCTCTCGGGCGGCCAGATGCAGCGCGTCGCAATCGCGCGCGCCCTCGTCAATGACCCGCCCATCATTCTGGCCGACGAGCCGACGGGAAACCTGGACTCCGCTACCGGAGCGCTTGTGATGGAAACCTTCCATAAGCTCCAGAAGCGCGGCAAAACCATCGTTCTTATCACACACGACCCCGGCATCGCCGCCGAGGCCGACCGTGCCGTGACCATCCGCGACGGTCGCATTCACGACGGCGCGTATATTCCACATGCACCGCGGACCCTGCGCAGCGCCGTAGATAGCCTGCCCATGATTTCCGCCTCCGCCAACCCGCCGAAAGGAGTGGTGGCATGAGCGCCCGCGATCTCATCCAGGAAGCCCTTCACTCGCTCGAAGCTAACAAGGGGCGCAGCCTGCTCACCATCCTGGGCATTGTCATCGGCATCGCCTCGGTTATCGCCATGACTTCGCTCATCGGCGGCATCCAAAACAGCCTGGTCAACAGTCTGGGCCTCAATGCGGCACGCATGGTGCAAATCTATTCGTCGCAAGAACTCACCGAGTCGGACATCGAGAAGCTTCAAAAACTGGTGCCGCAGATTGAGCAGATCGGCATTGTCGACAGCGCGTATACCGAGTACAAGACCGGCGATAAAAGCTATACCGTCATGGCACAGGGTGTCGATAGCAACATGCTCGACGCCGTGGGGGCCAGCAAGCTCGTTGCGGGGCGCACCTATTCCCAGGCCGAATCCCAATCAGGCTCGCGCGTGGCGCTCATCAGCCGCGGCGGCGCCGATCAGCTTTACGGCAACGAACAGGACGCGGTAGGCAAGACTATTAAGGTCTCCAACGGCGAGGTACAGATTGTCGGCGTTATCGACGGCGGCAGCGACTCCATGGGCTCGCTCACGCTGTATATGCCACGCGAAACCATCTCCGGGCTGTTTGGCGACGAGAATCCTTCATTCCCCAGCGTGACGGCACTTGCCGCCGAGGGCACGGACATGGATGAACTCTGCAAGACCATCGAGTCCAAGGTGCGCGCGATGAAGGGCATCGCGGAGGATGATGAGTACGACAGCGTATCGGCGACCTCCATGAAAAGCGCCATCGATGCGCTCAACTCCTTTATGGGCGCGTTCTCGCTCATCATGGGTGCTGTCGCCAGCATCTCGCTGCTTGTCGGCGGTATCGGCATTATGAACATGATGCTCACCAACGTAACTGAGCGCATCCGCGAGATCGGCATCCGCCGCGCTCTGGGCGCCAGTCGTCGCGATATCACCGCCCAATTTTTGGCCGAGTCCTCGGCGCTGTGCGTCACCGGCGGACTGTTGGGTGTCCTGATTGGCTATCTGCTGGCATGGGGACTCACGTTCTTTGCCGCAAGCTCGGGCATCATGAGCGAGTTTGGAGCTACCGGGACGATCACGCCAAGTTTCTCCATTACAACAGTGTTGATCGCGTTTGCCGTATCGGTCGGCATCGGCGTAATCTTTGGCTTCTACCCCGCTCGCCGCGCAGCAAAGCTCGACCCCGTCGAGTGCCTACGCTACCAGTAAGCCAACACCAACAAGTTGCGGTGAATTAGAGCGCCTAGCGCGCGAACTCCCGTAAGAGCGCGTCTTTCACTTCCCGAAGCGAAAGGGCCCCGCCTCCCTCGGCAGGACGGGCGACCACGATACAGCGCGCTCCCACGTCGTGCGCGGAGGCGATCTTCTCGGCCGTGCCGCCTACGGTTCCCGAGTCCTTGGTCACAAGCCACTGGGCGCCCACCTGCCGAAGCATCGCCTCGTTGAGCTCGCGGGTGAAGGGCCCCTGCATGCCGATGACGTGCGACGGCGAAAACCCCGCGTCGATGCACTTCGTTATAGCACCGGGCAGCGGGAGCACACGCACGAAGAAGCGCTCCGCGAAATCGGCGACGCGCGTGTAGGGAGCAAGCTCCTTGCTCCCCGTCGTGAGAAGCGCGCGACCCGGGTTCTCGGAGAGAAAGCGCGCCGCGCAGGCGATCGACGCGACCGAGACGACGCCTTTGGGCAGCGCCTCGACCGGGCGCGCAAGGCGCAGGCATCGTGCACCCACGGTGAGCGAAGCGGCCCGGATGTTGCCGCTTGCGAGCGTAGCGAAGGGATGCGTGGCGTCGACGACGATGCGCGCGCCGGAAAGCTCGCGCTCCATGTCGGCCTCGTCGAGCCTGCCCGCATGCACCTCGATGCCCGGAAGCTCGCCCAAAAGCTCGCCTCCGTACTCGGTTGCCGCGTAGGCACGGGCGGGGATGCCCGACCCGCTCGCCCATTCGCACAGAAGACGGCCCTCGGTGGTGCCGGCGAAGATGCGCAGCGCCGACGCGGATGCGGGGGCCGTCACTTCGGGCCGCCCGTGCGCGTGATCTGGTAGAGCAGCGCATTCATAATGGCGGCCGCCACGGTCGAACCGCCCTTGCGACCCCTCGCGACGATGGCCGGCACGCGTCGCGCAAGTAGCTCCTCTTTCGCCTCGACCACATTCACAAACCCGACCGGCACCCCAACGACGAGCGCGGGCGCGATCTTCCCCGCGTCCATGAGCTCGACGAGGCGCAGAAGTGCTGTGGGAGCGTTACCGACGGCCACGATGAGCGGACACTCGATGCCGCAAGCTTTGTCCATGCTCGCAACGGCGCGAGTCGTGCCCGCGGCGCGCGCCGTTGCGGCGACATCCGGGTCGGCCATGTAGCACACGGTCTTGCAGCCGAGCTTCGCGAGCGCGGGTTTGCTTATGCCTGCAAGCGCCATGTTCGTGTCGGTGAGCACCGTGGCCCCTGCGCGCAGTGCGTCGAGCGCACAGTGCGCGGCGTCATGGGTGAACACGAGGGAATCGGCGTACGTGAAGTCGCCAGTGGTGTGGATAACGCGCTTCACGACGGGCTCTTCGAGCGGCGGGAACGCTGTCTCT
>URBB01000086.1 GCA_900545835.1 uncultured Collinsella sp.
ACGAGATAGGCTCCGGTCTCGTGGGCTCGGAGATGTGTATAAGAGACAGGCGCGTACTCGAGCAGGCCTCCGTCCTCGGCGGTCGAGAACGACTCGTCCACATTGCTCATCTCGTCGCCCAGGGCGCCGGGAATCAGGCGTACGACGGCATCGGCAACGACCATGGCAGGCAGCTCGCCGCCCGTAAGCACGTAGTCGCCGATCGACAGACGCTCATCGGCATACGCATACGCACGCTCGTCGACGCCCTCGTAGCGACTGCACACAAACAACAGGCGCTCACTTTTGAGCAGGCGCTCGGCCACATGCTGCGTAAAGGGCTCGCCACAGGGGGTAAAGAACACCACAGTGGGCTTGGGACCCTCTGCGCTAATGGCCTCGATGGCCTCTGCGATAGGCTCGACCTTCATGAGCATGCCCTGCCCGCCGCCGTACGGCTCGTCATCGACGGTACGATGGCGGTCGTGCGTCCAGTCGCGCAGGTTATACGCCTTAAAATCAAAAAGGCCGGCCTTGCGGGCGCGGCCCAAAATCGACGTGGACATGACGGGCTCAAACATCTCGGGAAAGACCGAAAGGGTCTCAATCAGCATGTTGTCCTCCCTACTTGTCCATATCGATCAGGCCGTCCATCACGTGGACGGAAATTGTTCCTGTGTCGGGAAGATCGAGCACAACCTGCTCGATCACGGGAATCAGTACCTCGCCGTACCGATCACCCTCGACAACCCAAACATCGTTAGCGGGCGTCGACATGATCTCGACAATCGTGCCGAGCGAACCGAAGCGCTCGTCGACCACCTCGCGACCCATCAGGTCGGTATAGGCAGCGTCGAGCGAATCGAGCTCAAAATCGTCACGATTTGCCAGCACGTAGCATCCCGTGATACCCTCGGCGGCCGTCAAGTCGTCAATGCCCTCAAACGAGACCAGATCGCCATCGCCCGTATCGGTGACGGACACGACCGTGCAAAAGCGGTCGCGCTTGAGCGCCGGCGGCGTCAGGGCGACGCGCATACCCGGCTCTAATACAGAAGGAAGCCCCCGCAGCGGCTGCGCGAGGACCTCCCCCTTCCTTCCGTGCGGCTTGACCACACGGGCGATGTTTTTGTACTGGGACCTCAAGGTCCTAGCCCAGAACCTCTACCTCGACAGCAGTGTCGAGGCGAGCGGCCAGTGCACGGGCGAGCGTGCGAATGGCCTTGATGGTACGACCACGACGGCCGATGACCTTAGCGACGTCATCCTCGGCGACCGAAACCTCAATCGTAGAGGCGTCGTCACCATCGATGACCTCAAGGCTCACGGAATCCGGGTCGTCGACGATCTGAACAACGAGATATTCGACGAGATCGGCGATGCGATCTGAGAGCATTGCCTCACCCTCGAGCTGTGCAGCGTCAACCTCAGGCACGATTTACTCCTCGGCGCCCTCAGCGGCCTCAGCGGCAGCCTTAGCGGCCTCGGCCTCTTTGGCGAGCTGCTTCTTGGACTTCTTGACGACGGTCTCGGTCTTCTCGCCCTCGTTGGCGGCCTTGACCAGAGCGGCGACGGCGTCGGTAAGCTGAGCGCCCTTGGACTGCCAGTCGGCGATCTTCTCGAGGTCGAGGTTGATGGTCTTGGGGGCGGTCATCGGGTTGTAGCGGCCAACCTCCTCGATGATACGACCGTCACGCGGGGCGCGGGAATCGGCGACGACGACACGGTAGTACGGACGCTTCTTAGCGCCGTGACGAGCAAGGCGAATCTTGACTGCCAAAGGAAACTCCTCCAACCAAGCAGCTTTAGGCTGCAACTACAAACAAACAGTTGAACATAATACGCCATCGACGCGGGCAGGTGAAGTCCGTGAGACCAACTTCTTCGGTGTAGTCGAGGGCAAATCCATATCTTAGACAAGAATTCGGGATTTGCAAGCACATACACGCACCCCACATGAGCTGCGCGGTATACTCATGACATGGAAAGACGCGAACATACATACGGTTATGAGGATGCCACGGGCGTCACGCCGCCTCCCTGGACGGGTCCGGCGGTGGGCCTGATGGACCTCGATGCGTTTTTTGCGAGCGTGGAGATGCTCGATCATCCCGAATGGCGCGGCAAGCCGCTCATCGTGGGCGGAGACGCCGATTCGCGTGGCGTCGTGTCCACGTGTTCGTATGAGGCACGTCGCTTTGGCGTGCACTCTGCCATGGCCTCGGCCGAAGCGCGGCGCTTGTGCCCGAAAGCCATTTGGACGCACGGGCACTTTGATCGCTACCGCGAGGTGAGCGCGCAGGTCATGGCGATTCTCGCCGACGAGACCCCGCGCGTCGAGCGCGTATCCATCGACGAAGCCTTTATCGATATCACACCGGGTCGCTTTGCGCCCGAAGACCCGCTGCTGGTTGCGCGGCGTATAAGCGACCGCGTGGCAGGGCTGGGAGTGACCTGCTCCATTGGCGTGGGCTGCAACAAGACGGTCGCAAAAATCGCAAGCGAGCGGGATAAGCCGTTTGGGCTGACCATCGTGCGCCCCGGAACCGAGCAGCGCTTTTTGGCCGCGCTGCCGGTATCTGCCATGAGTGGCATCGGGCGCTCGGCCGAGGAGCGACTGCGCCGCATGCGCATCTACACCCTCGGCGAGCTATCACGTGCACCGGAATCCACCTTGACCTCTATTTTTGGCGTCAACGGCGAGCACATGCGCCAGCGTGCGCTGGGACTCGAAATCTCTGAAGTCACAAGCCTCGATGAAGAGCGCGAGGTCAAGTCGGTCAGCAATGAACGCACCTTTGCTAAAGATTTGACTGAGCGTGGGGATATTGAGGCGGCGATTGCGCTGTTGGGAGAGTCAGTGGGACGCCGTCTGCGCCGTCAGGGGCTGACGGGTGCCACGGTAACGCTCAAGCTTAAGTATTCGTATGGCAGCGGGCGTACGGCACAGCGCCGGCTGCCTCATCCGACCGACGATGAGAACATCTTCGTGGCGGTTGCACTCGATCTGCTCGACAACATCTGGCAGGATGGCATGCATGTTCGCTTAGCGGGCATCGGCATGAGCGACTTTGACCATCGGGGCGGCATCCAGACCGACCTGTTCTGCGAGATCGATGACCGCGGAGCCCAATCCAGCGACCGCCGCGACCTCTCCGTCGCCATCGACGCCGTCCGAGACAAATTCGGCGACACCGCCCTATCCTTCGGCCGCCAATCCCGCTTCAACGATTAACCGCCTTTGGGCAAAAAGAAAGCCGGGCAGGTGCGGAAAACCGCAACTGCCCGGCGATATGCGTGAGGGTAGCTAACCCCGTCTCAAATGAGCTACTAGAGGAGGTTGAGGGGGAGCTGGGGGGCGTCTCCCCAGAGTTTCTCGAGGCGGTAGAAGTCGCGGGCTTCGGGAGTGAAGACGTGGACGACAACCGAACCGTAGTCCATGAGCATCCAGGTCTTCTGCTCGCGACCCTCGATGGAGAACGGGTGCTCGCCGCAAGCCTCGGCGACCTTCTCCTCGATCTCGTCGACGATAGAATCGACCTGGCGGTTGTTGGTACCGGTGGCAAGCACAAAGTAGTCGCATACGTCGGAAAGCTCGGTCAGGTCGAGCACCTGAACGTCCTCGCCCTTCTTGTCGTAGGCGGCCTGCGCGGCGGCGCGGGCGACATCCTCGGCGGCGACACCGCTCGCAGACAGCGAGGCGGCAGTGCGGTCGGACGTGGCGACGAAGCTCTTGTGCTCCACACCTTCAAGAATCTGCTCGTCGGTCATGGTCTCGTCGGCCATGGAATACCTCTTTCTAGACAGCCCGAGCTAGCGCAGCTGGGCGTAATGGTTGTAAATCGAAATAGCCGTGGGATAAAGATAGCGCCCGGACTGAATCACATAGACCAAACCCTGCGCAAAACAGGAGAAGAACAACTCGTCGAGCGTCGACTCCCCCACCATCTTACGCAACGCATGGGCATAGTCGCCGTGGCGGTTGGGCTCGATGGCATCGGCCACAAAGACCACCATATCGAGCGGCGTCATGTCGCAGGCACCCACGGTGTGACGGTCGACAGCCTGGAAAACGGCCAACGACAACTCGGGGAAAAGCTGCGGAAGCTCATAGGCGGCAACAGGGCCATGCAAAAGCGGCGTCGCGGCGGAAGGAGAGCCGGCAATCTTAATGCCGTAGTGCAGAGCGCGCGTGACCAGCTCGTCGTCGGAGAGCACTTTGTCCCAGTCATGGATCAGGCCGGCGGCAGCGGCATCAAAGCGGTCAACGCCGTAGACCTCGGCCAGATGAAGTGCGGTCTCGGCAACACCCAGCGAATGCACATAGCGCTTGCGCTTATCCTTCATGCGAACATCGAGCAGCTCTTGAATGCGCTTGAGCAGCGCGCGCTCATCGCCCTCAAACTGATCCTCTACCGACAACGTAGACCCCCATCACTCAAAATCTTCTTGGCCCAAATCGGCATATAGCCTGCGTTTGCGAATGTAGCCGAGCACGGACTCGCTCGTAAGATAGCGCACGCTCATACCGCGGGCAACTCGCTTACGAATGTTCGTCGAGCTGATCGCCAACGCTGGAATCTGAATATAGCGCACGTCGAACGGCAGCCCCGACTCTTTGATTCGGGCACGCGCCGTATCGATATCAAAGCCCGGTCGTGTCGCCGCAATAAAGGTAGCAAGCTCAGCGATTCGTTCGGCATCATGCCAGGTCACGATATCGATGATCGCGTCGGCGCCCGTAATAAAGTAGAGCTTTACCTGCGGCGGGTAAAAGTCGCGAAGGGCATGAAGCGTATCGGCCGTATAGGTTACGCCCGGGCGGTCGATCTCGAACCGGCTCGCCAAAAAAGCCGGGTTCGCGGCGGTGGCGAGGACCGTCATGGCATAACGGTCCTCGGCAGGCGTCACCGGCTTGTCAAGCTTAAAAGCAGGAGAGCCCGCCGGCATAAAGAGCACAGCGTCCAAGTCGAGCGACTCGCGCGCCTGCTCGGCAGTCACCAGGTGCCCGTAATGGATGGGATCAAAGGTGCCACCCATAATGCCGAGCCTAAACTCCTGCCCGTCCTCTAGAGGAAGCTCGGGCAGACCGATTCCACCGCGCAGCGACATGGCCTACTCGCCCTCCGAGGTCTCGGCATCGCCCGCGGCATCCGCCGCATCGACAACCTCGACGCCCTCATCCGCAGCATCAGCCACGTCAATGGCTTCAACGGCAACGTCCTCGCCAGCATCCTCGAGCTCCTCGTACTCCGAGAAGTCCTCGGCGCCCTCAAAGTCAAAGGCGCGCTGGCAAATGCGGACCTCGTCGCCCGCACGGCAACCGGCCTTCTCGAGCGCATCGTCAACACCCATACGCGCAAACTTATGCTGCAGGTAAATGACGGCTTCCTCATTTTCCCAGTCGGTCTGAATGACCATGCGCTCGATGGCACGACCGACCACGCGGAAGGCACCGGGCTCTTCCTGGACAATGCGGAAACGCTTCTCTCGCTGCAGGCGACGGCGCTCCCATTCATCGTCGTGCAGGTCGACCGGCTCATCGGAGACCGCCAGCTCGGCGCGGAGCTTGGCCACCTGCTCACCCACGGCAAGCATCAGCGTGTTGAGGCCGGCGCCCGTCACGGCAGACACGGCAAAGAACATATGGCCATCGTCGAGCGCTGCACGCTTGAGGTCGGCAATCTTATCGGCCGTGCCCGGCGCGTCGCACTTGTTGGCAACGACAATCTGCGGACGCTCCGAAAGCTCGGCGCCATACTGCTCGAGCTCGCGGTTGATGATGCGATAGTCCTCGACCGGATCGCGATCCTCAAAACCACCCGTCATGTCGACGACATGCATGATCAGAGCCGTACGCTCAATGTGGCGCAGGAACTGGTGACCCAGGCCCTTGCCTTCGCTCGCGCCCTCGATGAGACCGGGGACGTCGGCAACGACGTAAGAATATTCGCCGGCACGCACCATGCCGAGGTTCGGCACGAGCGTGGTAAACGGGTAGTCAGCGATCTTGGGGCGGGCGGCACTCATGCGCGCAATGAGCGATGACTTACCCACCGAGGGAAAGCCCACGAGCGCGGCATCAGCCATAAGCTTCATCTCGAGCTCGATCCAGTGCTCCTCGGCCGGCTCGCCCAGCTGAGCGAACGCGGGCGCGCGGCGCACCGACGTCACAAAGTGCGTATTTCCCAGACCACCGGCACCGCCGGGCGCCACGACAACGCGCTCGCCATCGTGAACGAGGTCGGCAATCTCGAACATCGGGGTCTGCGTCTCGGGGTCGAGCTCGCGCACCACGGTACCCATAGGGACTTTGAGAATCAGGTCCTCGCCGCTCTTACCGTTACGACGGGCACCCTGCCCGTGCGTGCCGCGCTCGGCGCGGAAGTGATGCTTAAAGCGGTAATCGATCAGCGAAGACAGCTGAGCATCGGCCTGGATGACGACATTGCCGCCACGACCGCCGTCGCCGCCATCGGGGCCGCCCTTGGGGACAAATGCCTCGCGCCTAAACGACATGCATCCGGCTCCGCCGTCGCCGCCGCACACGTTAATGCGGCTGATATCGGTGAACTGTGACAACAGAATCGCCTCCTACAAAAAAGAGGGAGACCCTTGAATCCTAAAACTCAAGTGCCTCCCACATATGTGCTCTATGAAGGGTGAATTACGCGTTCGCGAGCGGGCGTACGCTGACCCTGTGCTTGATACCCTTGTGGAACTCAACGGTACCGTCGACCAGCGCGAACAGCGTGTCGTCCTTACCACGGCCAACGTTCTCACCCGGGTGGATGTGCGTGCCGTGCTGACGGACGAGAATCGTGCCCGTGGTTACCGTCTGGCCGGCATAGCGCTTCGTGCCAAGGCGCTGACCGCGGGAGTCACGGCCATTACGGGAGGAACCGAGTCCTTTTTTGTGTGCCATTGTGTATACCTACTCTTTCGTTACGAGTGTAATCTACTCGGCGACGGGAGCCTCGGCAACAGCCTCGGCCTCTGCCTTGACAGCCTTCTTGGCGCGGGACGTAGCCTGGACCTTCACGATCTTCAGCTTGGTGAGCTGCTGACGGTGACCCTTCAGACGACGATAGCGCTTGCGCTTGTGGAACTTGAAGACCAGCTGCTTCTCGCCCTTGAACTGCTCAACGATCTGAGCGGTAACCTTGGCCTTGGCCAGCTTGTCGGGATCGGTGACGATCTTCTTACCATCGTTGAGGAAGATAACCGGCAGGGTGACCTTGTCGCCCTCATTGCCCTCGATCTTCTCGACGGTGATGACATCGTCGGTGGCGACCTTGTACTGCTTGCCGCCCGTGTTAACGATTGCGTACATGTTTACTTGCCCTTCATGCATCAGTTAGTGCAACAGCCGAATATAGTAGCAGGCGAAAATACCCCCGTCAACGAGTATGTGGAGCAAATCCACAAGTTCGCACAGGTATGGGGCTGACGAGTCGGCCCTCGTCGTCCTCGCATGCTTGATTCTGACGCTCGACATCGTAGGAGCAGATGGTCACGAGGTCTTGCATACCGGTGGAAACAATAGGTGCATCCACGCCCGGGGTCAAGCCCTGCAACAAAACATCAGCAGCAGAAAGCAAAATTTCCGGACGCATGGAGCCCTCGTTGTCGGCATGGGTGTCGAGCATGAGCACCAAATGGTCTGGGCGCTCCCCCGCCGTGAGCTCATAGCCCACGAGCGTGTGATCCAAATCCAAGCGCTTGCTCTTTTTGCCGCGCGCGTAGTCGATGCCGTGGCCCGCGCGCAGCGTGTCGATCGCACGACGCACCTCGTCGGCGCTTACGGGCGCCTCGGGATCCAAGTGCAGGTCGATGCGATACGACAGGCGCGTGAGCTGCGCCGTCAACGCCGGCGTGCGCACGTCGATGTACGCCGCCTCGATGGGTGCCAGATCGGCCGGAGACGCCGCAGCCAGGCGCCCAAACGCCTCGTCGAGCGCCACGAACTCGGTCATAAACAGGTCATACCACTCGCAGGTCGACGACGTACCCACCGGCAGCGCCGAAGAGAAGCCCACGCGCATGTGCGGAGAGAAGCCCTGCGTGACGGCATAGGGAAGTCCCGCACGGCGCACGATGCGCTCAATGGTATGGATTACTTCGAGATGGCCCAGGTACTTAAGGCGATCGCGCTTGCCATAACGAACACGAAGCCTAAAGAGCGAGGGGTTGTCGGTCAGGCGTTCACTCATGCGCGATCACCCATCAATACATTCTTGGCGTGGAGCGTGGGGCAGATCCCGCAGCCGGTGCACGACGTGCGGGTACAGTCGGGAGTCGTGACGCCCTCGAGCGAGCGACGGTACTCGCGCTCGAGGAAGCCGCGCGTGCAGCCGGGGCTCACGTGCTCCCACGGCAGGCGCCAGTCCAACTCGTAGGGCAGGTGCACGAGCTCATTGAGGTCGATGCCGTTTTTGGCAGCAGCTTCCTTCCAGTTATCGAGCGAGAAATGCTCTACCCAGGCGTCAAAGCGAGAGCCCGAGCGCCAAGCATCAATGATGACGGGCTGTCTCTTATACACATCTCCGAGCCCACGAGACCGGAGCCTATCTCGTA
>URBB01000087.1 GCA_900545835.1 uncultured Collinsella sp.
GAGCGTCCGGCTGATAACCGGGAGGTCACAAGTTCGAATCTTGTCAGGTCCACCACTTTCTTTCGCAATAAACACCCCAGCGAGAGCCGAGTCGCCGCTGGGGTGTTTATTACTGTCTCCGTGGGGGTTTAGCTCAGCTGGGAGAGCGCGGGCTTTGCAAGCCTGAGGTCAGGGGTTCGATCCCCCTAACCTCCACCATGATGGACCTGTAGCTCAGTTGGTTAGAGCGTCCGGCTGATAACCGGGAGGTCACAAGTTCGAATCTTGTCAGGTCCACCATCAAAACTGTGAAGAGCCCTGGGGCGTTGCCTCGGGGCTTTTTTCTTACCTACTGAAAGTAGTCAAAAAAGCCCCGTCCCAAATTAACTACTTTGATTTTGTGTGCTGTGCGAAAGTTTGGGTAGTATAGCTATTCAATGCGGCGGGCTGCCGCGTGTTAACCGCTACGTACCGGAGGTGTTCCATGGTTCGTGTCGACATAGAGACCATCGTCATGGCCGCCGGTCCCGTGCCATCGCTTATCGTGCTTCGCGAGCGCTGCAGCAAATCGGACTCGCCCGCGCCGTTGCGTTCCCTTTCCATTCAGACTGGTTCGTTTGAAGCTGCTGCCATTAGCCGTGGCATCGATAGCGGCCGCGCCGAGCGCCCGATTACCCATGACCTGCTGCTCGATACTGTTAGCGCCCTGGGCGCCAAGCTCGAGCGCATCGAGATCGTTCGCGCCGAGCCGCCGGTGTTCTACGCGACGATCGTCGTACTGGCCGATGGCGAGGAGCGCAAGATCGACGCCCGCCCCAGTGACGCCATTGCCCTTGCCGTGCGCAGCAATGCCCCCATGTTTGTGGAGGACGACATCATGAATCGCCTGGGCACCGTTTCTGCCCATGCCGAGGAAGTTGACGACGAGCAGGAGTTCGAGAAGTTCGACGAGTTCGTCCATACGCTCTCCCCCGATGACTTCTAAATGCTCGACAAACACGCGACGGAGTGCGCTCTCATGAGCGCCGGAGTTTCTGCCGAGGCGGCGGCCATTGCGCGCGAGGCCCAGATGCGCTCGGAGGCTTCTGAGGCGGCACGCATTGCCTATGTGACGCAGGCCCGCACGCTTCGCGAACGCCGCGGCTCGTTTATCAAGATGGTTGTCATCTCCGCCCTTGTCGCGGCAATCTGTTCGCGCCTTCGTGGTACAGTTGGTGCGCTTGGGTTTTCGATCTCTACGGGCCTGGTGATCTGGGGCGTGGTCGATGCGGTCATGCTGACTAGCCAGATCAAGGTGCTCGACAAGCGTGCAGCGGATATGATGCGCGCCCGCGATGCCGCTGCTAAGATCGCCGCCGAGGCGCAAGAACTGTAACGACGCCAGACTCGATGGGAAGGTCTAAAGATGGCACAGGATATGCAGGATGCCGGTAACGTCTCCGCCGAGCTCGACGCCATGGTGTGCGATCTGATCGGCGCGTTCTTGGACGACCTTGCCGCCGGTGAAAACCCCGGCGTGGTCGTGGCGATTGAGGACGCCGCTTCCAACCGTTATCTGGCGGCGCTCGATGAGGATGGCGAAGAGGCGTGCCTCGAGGCGGCCACCAACTTTATCTCCGAGCACAAGATGGGTCTTAAGGACGAGGGCCTGGGCCGTATCGTCCGCTATGCCATCGGCTATACCGGCTGCGTCGAGATTGACGGTGGCTACCACGACGCCCTGCTCGTGAGCTTTTTCGAGACGACGCTCGAGAGCGGTTTTTCGGCATATGTGCTGTATGAGGGCATGGGCGCCGGCGATGGTTTTATGTGGAGCGACCCTGAACCTGCAGGTGAGGAAACCCCTCTCATCTAAAATCGCTAAAATAAACGAGTTTTCGGTAAAAGGCTCAATATTCCCGCTGAGCGTTGTGTCGCTGGGCGGGCCGCATACGCGTGCCGTTTGTATATGGATAGAAGATAGGGGAACTACATGCGCGTAGACAATCTGAGAAACATCGCCATCATCGCCCACGTCGACCACGGCAAGACGACGATGGTCGATAAGCTCCTGCGTGCCACGGACGCCTTCCGTGCCAACCAGCAGGTCGAGGACCGCGTCCTGGATTCCAACGACCAGGAGCGCGAGCGCGGCATTACGATTCTCGCCAAGAACATCTCTATCGAGTATAAGGACGTCAAGATCAACGTCATCGACACCCCGGGCCACGCCGACTTTGGCGGCGAGGTCGAGCGCGTGCTGCGTATGGCCGACGGCGCCCTGCTGCTGGTCGACGCCTTTGAGGGCCCCATGCCCCAGACCCGCTTCGTGCTGCGCCACGCTATCGACACCGGCCTCAAGATCATGATCGTTATCAACAAGATCGATCGTCCGGGCGCCAACCCCGAGAAGGCCTACAACGACTGCCTGGACCTTATGGCCGACCTGGGTGCCACCGACGACCAGCTTGAGTTCGCCATGGAGCACGTGGTCTACGCCAGCGCCATGAATGGCTTTGCCCGTCTCGATCCCAACGACGGCAATATGGACATGTACCCGCTGCTCGATATGATCATCGACGACATGCCCGCGCCCGAGGTTGACGAGAACGCCCCGCTGGCCATGCAGTGCGTGACCATCGACCACTCCAACTTCGTTGGCCGTATCGGCATCGGTCGCGTGTACTCCGGCACCATCCACCAGGGCGATCAGATCCTGGTTGTCAAGAACGACGGCTCCAGCGCTACCGCCACCGTCAAGCAGCTCTTTACCTTCGACTACCTGGGCCGTACCGAGTGTCAGGAAGTCGGCGCCGGCGATATCGCTGCTGTCGTGGGTATCGACCGCACCGATATCGGCGATGTTTACACCGACCCCGAGAACCCCGTCGAGCTCGAGCCCATCGAGATTGACCCGCCGACCCTGTCCATCGTCTTTGAGGCTTCGACCTCCCCACTCGTCGGTCGCGACGGCGACATCGTGGGCGCCCGTCAGCTCAAGGAGCGCCTGTTCAACGAGGCCGAGAACAACGTGACCATGAAGATCGAGGAGCTCGAGGACAAGAGCGGCGTCGAGGTCTCGGGCCGCGGCATTCTGCACCTGTCCGTCCTGATGGAGTCCATGCGCCGCGAGGGCTTTGAGTTCCAGGTCGGTCGTCCCCGCGTTCTGTTTAAGAAGGACGAGAACGGCAACAAGATGGAGCCCGTCGAGCAGGCCGTCGTCGAGTGCCCGGACGAGTACTCGGGCAAGGTCGTTGAGGTCTTCGGTACCTCTGGCGGCATCATGACGAGCATGGATACCTCGGGCATCGTGACGCACCTCGAGTTTAAGATCCCGACCCGTGGCATCATGGGCCTTAAGAACCGCATCATGAACGTCACCCACGGCGAGGGCGTGTTCTACCACACCTTCCTGGAGTATGGTCCTTACGCCGGCGAGATCGGTAACCGTCAGAACGGCGCCATGATCTCCATGACCACCGAGAAGGCCGTTGCCTACGCTCTTGGTACGCTGCAGGAGCGTGGTCAGCTGTTTGTTGAGCCGGGCACCGAGTGCTACGAGGGCATGATCGTGGGCGAGCGCAGCAAGGCCGGCGACATGGTCGTCAACATCGCTCGTACCAAGAACCTGGGCAACCAGCGTTCCTCGACCTCCGATATCTCCGTCCAGCTGGTGCCGCCCCGCACCTTCTCGCTGGAGGAGGCGCTGGAGTACATCGCCGACGACGAGCTGGTCGAGATCACTCCCAAGAACATCCGCCTGCGCAAGCGTTTGCTCAACGCCACCGACCGCAAGAAGGCTGCCGTCCGCGCCGGCCAGGTCAACAAATAAGCGCTGGGGCTTTATAGCGACTAACAAGAAAGGGCGTCGACCGCAATGGTCGGCGCCCTTTTTGGTGCAAGGGGGACGGGTTAGTTTGCACCACAGCTGGGGCGACTATCCCTCCGATCGGCTTTCCAGGCAAAGTAAAGTTGTTTAAACATATACATAATTTCACTGAATATAGCCGGTATGATACAAAACTGTTAACAGGTAAATAGTAACTGGTATTAAATTAAAAGACCTCTTGACCTGCGGTTTACATGATTGGTATCTATATTATATTTTATGCATTGTGGCATAGACGAACCGTCTTAGAAGGTGTTCCCCAATGGGTTCTTGCAACGCGCTAGGTAGGTTCTCGTTGATGGTGGGGCTTGTGTTCGATCCGACGATTCGCCGTATTCCACACTGTGTTGTAGGAATTAGGGGACAACTATGGATGCACACCGCTCGCGGTCGCTGGGTATGGCGGCCCTGATCTTCATTCTAATTAGCCTCACCGCCGCAATTTTCCACGGCGCAGCCCCTGTGCGCGCCGAGGATGCGACGACGCCGGATCCGATTGTGATTGATGAGAAGACGGCGACGGTTGATGTCAAGCTGTATACCGATGAGTATCGTACTCAGGAGCTCAATGGTGCCGTAACGTCTACTTCGAAGCTCTATGGAGCTTTCTCAGCGTATTTCAGGACTGGTAAGGCGCCGTCGACTGGCAGTAACGTCGCCGTCTATAAGTTTCCCGATACCATCGCCGTTGACGATAACGACGGTGGCGACCTTATGGAAGGTCCGGAGGCTACCTCTGCCAGGGCTGGCACGTGGAAGATCAAGGACAATAAGGTCTTCTTTACGTTTGACAAGGCGTGGCTTGCGAATAACCCTGCGGACATCCATGTCGCGGCAAACTTCTCGTTTCATCTTTCAAATAAGGACACCGGATCCGGCAGCAACGTGTCTGTCGAGTTTCCTGGCAAGGGATCGATCGATATTCCCACCAAGGACGGCAAGGTGACGGGAGAGAAGACGGGGGTTTACTCTCAGGGTTCAGACGGTGTGGCCAAGGTGACCTGGACCGTTAAACTCACTGTCGAGTCGTATGCCACGGACGTTAAGATCACCGATACGCTGGGCGAGAACTTCGAATTTGTGAAAGAGAGCTTTATGCTCGACGGAGAGAAGCTCAGTCCACAGCCGACGATTGATGGCCAGATCGCGACCATCGAGAAACTGGGCGACCTTTCCCAGGGCGACCACACGATCACGTACGAAACGGTGCTGAAGAGCGGCGTTTCGGCGAACAACGGCGATTTGATCAAAGCTGAGAATACGGCAACGTGGGATTGGGCTGGCTCAAGCGACGGCGATAACAGAACGGCTACGGCTGAGCCTGTTACATTCGGCTACGACATGATTAACAAGTCCAATGGCTCAGGCACGCCGTCGGACATCAAGTGGACGGTCACGCTCAACCAAGGCAAGCTCAAAGCCGACATGAGCGGCTACGCGTTCACCGATTATCTGGACGGAAAACAGACGTATACGGGCAACTACTTTACGGTTTACAAAGGCGACTCGGAGGCGAGCGGAGTCGAGATTGGGAAAGGTGACCTTGACCCAGAGAAAAATCCTTTTCCTATAAGTTCCGGGACAACCTTGAGGATAAGTACGCCACCTACTGCATCGTTTATCACACAAAGATGAACGACACGAGCTCGTACGACACTGTGCGCAACAGCGCGACCATCGAGTGTGAAGGCTCCGTTTCCGGTACCGATGATGGCAGTTTCACGCCGCAGCTGACGGGTGTTGTGCCAATCACCAAGAGGCTCGTGAGAGCCGATGAGGCGGCGACGACGGGCAGGGCGACATGGGAGACGCGCGTCGCGCTGAAGGCGATCGTCAATGCGGCCCATCCAAGCGAGGTGACGGTGAAGGACACGTTTCAGTCGGCATGGTCGCAGAAACTTGGTGTCGATGAAAACTCCATTACCATTAAAATCGGCGATACCGTGCTGGAACGGGGTACCGACTGGAATCCAACGGCTAGCTTTCCGGGTAATGAAACAAAGGAAAACTACGACCTCAAAATCTTCGTTACCAACAAAGTGAAAGCCGCCCTCGAGAACGAGGACTACGCCGTTATCACCTACGACACCACATCAGAAGCGCTGTCGGGCTGGTACTCAAACTTCGCATCGGTCGAAGCACCGGGCCTGAGACTACGGTGGCCGTTCACCGAACCCGTCAAGTACGTTGTCAACCAAGAAACGACGCCCGCGGTCGAGAAGCCGGAAGCGGAGTCGAAGGTGTCTTGGGACGAGGACTTCGACTGGAGCGCCGTCGACGGATCGAGCGAGAGGGGCGCCTGGGTCGTCGACTGGACGGTGTATGCGAACCGCAAGAAGGGCAATAAGGGCGCGAACGGCGAGTACGAATACTTCGGGGCTGGAAAGCTGGGCGGGAAATCGCTGAATATCGTTGATAGCCTTCCGGATGGTATGAGCTATGTTGCGAATTCCGCAAAGTATACGCTCGTGCAGAATCCCTATGATAAACATACGGGGCTCCATCGCGGAAGCGAGGCCGAGACGGTCGTTGATAGCCAACCGCTTGTCACCGATAGTGTCAAGAGTGATGGCAACACTGTCACCTTTTCTATTCCTACGACTAAGCTTGAAAGCTATGCCGGTTATGTCAAGCTTACGTATCAGACAGCGGTCAAGCGCGGTGAGCTCGATACCTCCACGAACGAGGTGAAGTTCACCAATTCTGCGCGCGCCGAGTCGGGAAGCAAGAAATTCGACTCTGACAGTGGTGCTGTCACCATTAAGAACAACGTTATCGAGAAGACCGGCGAACAGGTCGACAATAGCAATCGCATCAAGTACACCATTCTGGTCAACGAGTC
This sequence comes from uncultured Collinsella sp., assembly GCA_900545835.1. GTDB lineage: Bacteria > Actinomycetota > Coriobacteriia > Coriobacteriales > Coriobacteriaceae > Collinsella. Next base: position 6,690 of record URBB01000087.1, read on the forward strand.
AGCTGTCGATCTTAAGAGTGGCACTGATGTCCTCGAGCTGGTCGACACCATGGATGCCAAGTGCACGCTGGTCCCGTCGATGCTTAAGGTCTATGAGTGGGTGAATGGTGCCTGGTCACCGCTGACTGATAAGGACTATTCGTCGAAGATGGAGCAAGTCAAGGATGAATCTGCCTCGCGTACGAAGCTGACGCTTAGCGTGCCCGACGGCAAGTATCTCAAGGTCGAGTACGAGGTCATCCCGAGCGGAAATCTTGGCGATAAGGTGCCTCTTTCCAATACCGCCACGCTTACGGGGGTGACGGATGGCTCCGCGACTGATGAGCAGACTTGGGAAATAAAAAATGCGTCCGCCAGCGCAGGTGGCAACGGCTACGGCATCACGATGACCAAGTATGACGCCCAACAAGTCGGTGCGACGCTCAAGGATGCTAGGTTTACGCTCTATAGCGTGAAGATGGATGAGGTTGCAACGAAAGGTATCGAGGGGGCAAGGGCCGAGTTTGAAACCGCCAACACCGACGCCAGCGGCAAGATCTCGTTTGGCAGAGAAAGCAAGGCGATGAACAGCTGCGTGCTCTACCAGCTTGAGGAGACCAGGGCGCCTGTTGGCTACGCCAAGGCCAAGCCTATGTGGATCATGCTCAAGGGCAACGCGAGCGACGAGGATTATCAAACTGCGCTAGCTAAGGCGAAGACCATCGTCGGCGACGCGGAGATCATAGGCGATGACAAAAAGGACGAGATTTGGGTCTATGACAATCGTCTAAAAGGATCCGCAACAATCCGGGCCAAGAAGGTGCTTGAAGGGGGCACACTCAAGAAGGGGCAGTTCTCGTTTGCGCTTAAGGATGGCGACGGCAGGGTGCTCCAGACGGTGACCAACGACGCCGAGGGCAATGTGTCCTTTAACGTCGACTACAACAAGGCCGATACCTACACTTACACCATCTCCGAGGTCGAGCCTGAGGGTGCTGTCGGCCATGTTAAAGACCACATCACCTATGACACGACCCCGCGCAACGTCACGGTTACGGTAACTAATGGCACGGACCAGCTCAACGCCGTAGTTACCTATGGTGATGGCTCTCAGGATCCGCCGACCTTCACCAACAAGTACTCGACCACGCTTCCCGAGGCGGGCGGGGCTGGCTTGACTATGACATATCTGGCTGGCGCTTCGATGCTGTGTTTTGCCGCGACGTGGATGCATGCTCGTCGTCATCGCGATCTGGATCGAGGTGGCCGTCGTGAGTAGGTTTTGCCGCCGCTTGCTGGCTGTCGCGACGATAGTCACGGTTGCCATCCTCTCTTTTGTGGTGTTGCCCGGGACGGCTCATGCTGTCGGTACCGGAGCTATTACGGTGGACGGTAAAGTTGCGACGCGGTATGACACGTATCAGCTCTTTTCGGCGATCGTTGCCGACGATGCTGATGCCGACCAAAAAGTCGCAACTGACGTAACGTGGGCGAATGACGCCGTTCGTCAAGCTGTTCTCCCCGTGCTTCATGATGCGGGGCTCGATAGCTCGGCATCGGGGGCACAAGAGGCTGCCGAATGGATGGATGCCGACGGACACATAACGACCGCGCTGACGGCAAAGCTTGCTCGTGCGATTTGCAATGCCGGCGCAACTTCCGTGGCCCTTAACGCAGGCACGGCGGCCGAGCTGCCCTGTGGCTACTGGCTCATCGTCGCCGACGACGACGCCATCGCCCAGGGCGAGGCCGGCACCGCGCCGATCATGGCCC
>URBB01000088.1 GCA_900545835.1 uncultured Collinsella sp.
AAGAGACAGCTCCAGAGCACCCGACGCCTCGCCGGCATCGAGGCCCACACGCACCAGGCCGCCGCAGGCGACGCGGGCGCCATCGGGGGTCACGTAAGTCACGCCGTCAACGACCGGCGCCGAAAGCGCGGCAGAAAGATCGTCCACTACGTAATAGCCGCCGAGCAGCGCCTCGACGACGGGTCCGTAGCCTGCGCGCACGGACAGACGATCAACCAGGCGGGTACCAGCAGCGCCCTCAGCGGCGGTAGAGCCGCTCACGCCGCGCGCCACCAGCAATGCCTCGCCCGAGGCCTTCTTTTGGTCCAGAGCCGCACGACCGGCACGCTCAAGCGTGGCGGCGTCATCAAACAGCAGCGCATCGATATCGCCGGCGAGCAATTGCTCAACCAGGCCCTCAAGCTCGCGCGGGGCCTCCAGCACGTCGCCCAGACGACCCAAGACATCGTCGCCCAGCGCACCCACCAGACGGCTCACGAGCGGCGAGCTGTCGGCCATGCGGGCATCGAGTTTCTTTTGGCTGGCAAGCTCCGAGCGCACCTCGGACAGCTTGTTGCGCGCCTCACTCTCGCGGGCACGCAGGTCCTTCAGGGCCGCGCGTGCCGTCTCGGTGGCCTCACGCGCATCGGCCTGGGCCTGGCGCGCTTCCTCAAGAGCGCCTTCAAGCTCCTCGGCGCGGTCACGACGGCTCTCGAGCGAGGCCATGACCTCCTCGAGCTGCTCGTCAATCTGCTCCAGGCGCGAGGCATACATGTTGTCCTCGACCTCGGCATTGCTCAGCGAGTCCTTCACCTTGGCGAGCTCGAGCGCGGCGTTATCGGCTACGCGCTGAACATCGCGATGCTCACGCGTAAGCTGCGAAATCTGATTGTCGAGCGCCACGCGCCGGTCGTGGAGCTCAGCGGCGGCAGGACCAGCGGCGTCAACGTCCTCCTGGGCCTGCATATGCGCACCGGTCACTTCCTCAAGCTGCGCACGCGCGTCCTCAAGCTCCTCGACCACGCGACGACGCTGATGCTCGGAGCTCGAAATCTGCCCGCGCATATCAGACAGGCGCGACACCATGTTGTGACCCTTTTCCTCGAGCAGGCGCATGTCGGAGTTAATGCGGCCGACCACATCTTGCATATGACGGCGCTGCTCGCCCAGATCACCCACAAACAGGCCCTTTTCCTCGAGCATGACCTGAAGCTTCTCGAGCTCGCGCTCCTTTTCGCCCATGCGGTACTGCGCAAGCTCCAGCTCGGCGGCACCTTCCTTGGAGCGGCTCTCCAGATCGTTCCACTGCGACTGCAGCGAACGCAGCTCGTCGACGGCCAGCATCTGCGTAAGCTCGTTCGCGCGAGAGGACAGCTCTTTGTACTTGCGTGCGCGATCGACCTGACGCTCCAGCGGTCGCAGCTGACGGGCGATTTCCTTATTGATGTCGCGGGCACGCGTCAGGTGCTCGTCCATCGACTTAATCTTTTTGAGCGCGCGCTCCTTGCGGCGCTTGTGCTTGGAGATGCCGGCGGCCTCCTCGATGAGGGCGCGACGCTCCTCGGGGCGGCTCTGCAAAATGGCGTCGAGCTTGCCCTGGCTGATGATGGAATGCGTATCCTTGCCCAGGCCCGAATCGTGCAGGATGTCCTGAATGTCCATCAGGCGGCACGGACTCGAGTTGATAAGGTACTCGCTTTCGCCCGAGCGATACATACGACGGGTGATGGCAACCTCGTCAAAATCGACGGGCAGCATATGGTCCGAGTTATCGAGCACCAGCGTGACCTCGGCGACACCCACCGGCTTGCGAGCCGACGAGCCCGAGAAGATGACATCCTCCATGGCCTGGCCGCGCAGCTGCTTGGCGCTCTGCTCGCCCAGAACCCACAGGATGGAGTCAGAGATGTTCGATTTTCCCGAGCCGTTGGGACCGACGATGACGGTCAGGCCCGGCTCAAACGTCATATGGGCGCGGTCGGCAAACGACTTGAACCCTTTGAGCGTGAGGGACTTGAGATACACGGTTCCTCGCTTACACGTGCTTCTTGTTCAGAATCACGCCGTTGGTGGTGTAACCCATGCGGTCGAGCGCTTCGAGCGCGGCGGCTCCCTCGGCTTCCTTCTTTGAAGAGCCGGAGCCGCGACCCTGGCGAATACCATCGATCAAAACCACGGCGGTAAAGGTGGGCGCATGCGCCGGGCCCTCGGAGCCAACGAGCTTATACGCTGGGGGCTCGTGACCGTCGGCCTGCACGCACTCCTGCAAAAACGACTTGGGGTTCGCAGGATGCTCGGCACGCTCGGAAGCCAAATGCGGCTTAAGCGTACGGTGAATGAACTCCGCCGCAACGTCCCAGCCGGCGTCCAGATACAGCGCGCCCACAAGCGACTCGTAGACGTTCTCGAGCGCCGAATGCAGGCCGCGCGCACCGGTACCGGTCTCAGAGGCACCAAAGATGATGATGTCGTCGATGCCCAGCTCATGAGAAACCTCGGACAGCGTAGCGCCCGAGACAAGCGACACCTTCAGGCGCGTGAGCTTGCCCTCGTCAAACTCCGGATAGGACTCAAACAGGGAGCGTGCGACCACAGCGCCCAAAATGGAATCGCCCAAGAACTCAAGGCGCTCATAGCTGGCAGAAACCGGCTGGCCCTCGACTGCCGAGGGATGCGTAAGGGCCGCGCGCAGCAGCACCTTATTATTGAACTCGTGGCCCAGAATTTCCTGGGCGCGCGTAAGTCGTTCAGACAAAGCCAAGACCTAGGCCTCCCTGGCGTTTTCGATCGCGTCGACGGCGTCGGCGACAGAGTTGAGCGAGAGCAGAGTCTCGTCATCGATCTCGAGGTTGAACTCGTCCTCGATAGCCGTAACCAGCTGCAGGCGCTCGAGCGAGTTGGCATCGAGGTCGTCAAAGGTGGTCTCATCGCTAATTTCGGCAACATCGACGCCCAGAACGTCAGCAGCGACCTCGGCGATCTTGTCGAAGATTTCGGAGCGGTCCATAGCGCTTCCTCTCATAGTGCATGAATACCAAAAGAATGGTACCGCCCGGGCGGTACCAAGACACGGTTCTGATTCTACCCCACGACGCACGCCCCGAGACGCATAACGCCGCTGTTATAAAACGATGCCGTCCATGGAGTTGGCGACATTCTCGACCAGCCCGGCGCGCACGGCTTCGGCCGCCGCGAGCGTACCGTTTTTAACAGCCTCGACCGAGGTGGCGCCATGGCCGATCAGGACCACGCCGCGCAGGCCCAAAAGAATCGCGCCGCCCTTGGCGTCGCCCGAAAGCTTGGCCTTTATCTCGCGCATCTGCCTTTTAATGAGCAGCGCGGCGATCTTGGTGCCAAGCGAAGACATAAAGGCACCCTTGAGTTCCTGCAGCAAAAACTTGGCAGCGCCCTCGGTGGCCTTGAGCGCAATATTGCCCGACATGCCATCGGCAACGACGACATCGAAGTTACCTGAGGTGATGTCCGTTCCCTCGCAGTTACCAACAAAGCCGGGAACGGCGGCTTTCATGGCTGGGAAGCAGGCCTTGGTAAAGTTGGAGCCCTTCTCATCCTCGGTGCCGTTGGCAAGCAGGCCCACGCGAGGATGCTCGATGCCCAGGACGACGCGGGCATAGGCGCTACCCATCTGGGCAAAACGCACCATGTCATCGACCTCGACATCGGGGTTGGCGCCCATATCGCACAGCACCGTCAGACCGCCGGCGCGATTGGGCAGCGCATTGGTCAGACAGGGACGCACCGGCTGCTTCTTACCTTCGGCCATATATCTAAACGGCGTGACGTAGGCGGTCGCAGCGGCGGTCATGGCGCCGGTGGAGCCGGCGGAGAAAAACGCGTCCGCATTTCCCTTCTTGATGGCGCGGCACGACAGCACGATCGACGACTTGCGCTTGGTCATCACGGCGCGAATGGGATCGTCATCCATGGCGATAACGTCGGGTGCCTCAAGGGCCTCAACACGTGCATGGGAAGCAGCAAAGGGATTAACGATATCGGCGGGGCCAGCTGCCAAGACCTCGATATCGGGATCGGCGGCAAGTGCAGCCTCGATACCATCGAGAACAACCTGAGGTTTCTCGTCTCCGCCCACAACGTCTACACAAATGCGAACGTTACTCATATACATGCTCCTTATACAAAAATGGCCGACTCATTGAGCCGGCCATTGTGGTTCCATTTGGAACGGCATCGCATCCAGAGTATAGCGTTACTCGGTAACGATAACCTCACGGTCCTTGTAGAAACCGCAGCTGGGGCACACATGGTGCGGAAGCTTGACAGCGCCGCAACGGGGGCACGTGGACTGAGCCGCAGCCGAGATCTTCATGTTGGCGGAACGACGGGTGTGAGTGCGGATACGACCCTGCTTTTGTTTAGGTACGGGCATAGTGACCTTCCTTATGAACTATCCAGTGTGGCGATTACGCGCAAGTAGCGATATTACCACAGTTTTACTCATCGAGCTTGAGATTCTTCAATGCTGCAAATGGATTTTCCGTGGCAGCGGCCCATTCTGCCTCTGCCTGGGCGGTGCAATCGCATTGCTCGACGTTGAGATTGCAACCGCAAGTGGGGCACAGACCGCGGCAATCGGGCTTGCACAGAACGACAAACGGCGTGTCCATAACGACCGCGTCGTTGATGGGCTCACCCAGATCGACTAGACGGTCCTCACCCAGGAGCTCGTAGCCGTCCTCGTAGGCCTCGGGATCCTCGGGCTCCTCAAAGAGGTAGAACTCCTCGATCTCGCCGGCGATATCAAACGAGGCAGGCTCCAGGCAACGGTCGCACTCGCCGATGGCGTGCGCGCGGACCATGCCCGTGAGCAAGACACCGGTACCGGCATTGGTAAAGACAACGTCGTAGTCGATGCCGTCCTGTAGCTGGTACTCCTTCTCGCCCACCGTGTAGGTGGCAACATCGACCTTGCCGGTCAGCGGATACGAATCACCAGGAAACTCGAGCTGCTCGGAAAGATCGACGGTAACGCTCGGGAACTCAGCCATTACCACTGACCATTCTGTTGGGCGGCACCTTCGTTGAGCTGCTGACGGCAACGGGTAACGGTGCCGGTCAGGCTCTTGAGGTTCTCCTCCAGGTGCGTAAAGACCTGCTCTGCATAGTCCTCGGCAGCATAACGCGTCTCGCGCTCGTACTGCTGGGCACGATCGCGGATGTCGTCGGCCTGCTGCTGTGCCAAGCGGACGATCTCCTGCTCACCGGCAATGGTGAGGGCCTGCTGCTGAGCGTCGGCGATGATGGAATCGGCCTGAGCGGCGGCGGAAGCCATAAGCTCCTCGCGCTCTTTGAGGATACGGCGGGACTTCTGCCACTCCTCGGGATAGCTCATGCGGATCTCGTCGAGGATGTTGAAGAACACGTCGGCGTCGATGACCTTGAACTGAGCGTTCTTGCCGAAAGGCGGCTTGGCTTCCTCGATCAGCCCTTCGAGCTCATCGACCAAGCTGACGATCCTATCGCCAGGAAAATTCTCGCCCGGCATCCGGTCTCCTTTCATAGGTAACATATCATCGTGCTAGTTTACCACATGCCACCAGGCAATAAAAAACGTCACGAAAAGCGATGTCTGAGCGCTTCGACCACGTTGGGCGGCACAAACGTCGATACATCGCTGCCGAGCGAGGCGATCTGGCGAACAACCGAGCTCGAGATATAGCCGTACTGCGGCGCGCTCATGACAAAGATGGACTCCAGCTCGCTATCCAAGCGATAATTGAGGTCGGCCTGCTGCAGCTCATACTCAAAGTCGGTCATGGCGCGCAGGCCCTTGACCACGGCCCCCGCCCCCTGCTCACGAGCGAAGTCGACCAAGAGGCCGGTAAAGGGCAGGACTTCGACGCCGTCGATATCACCGAGCGCCTCGCGGGCCAGCGCCACGCGCTCATCGAGCATAAACGTGGTGCCCACACCGTTTTTACCCTGCGACTCTGCAACAGCGACGATCACACTGGGAAAGATGCGGCGGGCGCGGCGGATCACATCGATATGGCCAAACGTGATGGGATCGAAGGTGCCCGGGACGATCACGCGGTTGATGGTGTCATTCATGGGCGTCCTCCTGAAACGTCGTGGCATCATTGTTGTCAGCATCGGTGCCGGCGCTATCGCCCTCACCATCGTCATCGCCGACCCAACGGAGCAGGTCGACCGAGGTAATGCCGTAGCGCTTCTCACGTACAGTCTCAAAGTCTGCCGGATGCGCGCCCGCATCGGCGGCGGCATGCTCAAACAGGGCGTAAGCGCCAGACGCAAGCAGACCCTGCTGGGCCAGATTCTGCAGCAGTTCCTCGACCGGCTCGGCACCAAAAGCATAGGGCGGGTCGAGCAGGACCAGATCAAAGGGGCCGCCCGGTACACGACCGCGTGAGGCACTCGTCAGCATGTCGCCCGTGACCACGCGCCGACGCGCACGGTCATGGCAGAGCGACTCGATATTCTTGGTAATGAGCCGCGCGGCGTTGCGATCGATCTCAAACGTCGTGAGCGAGCGGGCCCCACGAGAGAGCATCTCTAACCCTAAGGCACCGGAGCCGCCAAAGGCGTCCAACACACGAACCTCGTCCAAATCGAAATCGAATGCCGACATGACCATAGATGCGCACGCCTCGCGCACGCGATCAGTCGTGGGGCGGGTGACATCGCGACCACGGGGCTCCTCGATCTTACGACCGCGCCATTCGCCGCCGATGATTCTCATCCTCCGCTGACCTCCTTAAAGATATGTCGATAACGCATGGCGACCGCGTCGCGCAAGGGACGCGTCGCCACAGAGTCAAGGTTGCAAGCATACCGCAAGAGCTCGACCGCGTCCAAATGGGCCCACTCGATCAGCTCCTCGTCGGCGTCCAGGTCGACAAAGCGCAGGGTCACACCACCATGCTGGCGATAACCCAGGATCTCGCCTTCATGGCGCAGGCGCAGGTCCATCTGGGCGAGCGTAAAGCCGTCCGAGGTCTTTTCGAGCGACTGGAGACGGTCTTGTGCCGCCGATGCGCCGCCGTTGCCCTTGGAGTGCGTCATGACCAGGCACGTGCCCGACACACTGCCACGGCCCACGCGGCCGCGCAGCTGGTGCAGGGCAGCCAATCCAAAGCGCTCGCCGTTCTCGATGACCATGACGGTGGCGTTAGGCACGTCGACGCCCACCTCGACCACCGTAGTCGAGACGAGCACGTCAATCTCGCCACGCTTGAAGGCATCGATAACCTGGTCCTTCTCCCCCGCCGGCATGCGGCCGTGAAGGCGCTCGACGGTAAGCCCCGGCAACGCAAGACGCAGTCGGTCGAGCTCGGTTGCCGTATCGTGCAGCGGCACGGGGACGGTTACGCGGCCCTCGTCGTCGCGAGCAATACCGGGCACGTCTTCCAGCTCATCGGCCGAGTCACTCGGCTCCACGAGCGGACAAATCACGTAGGCCTGCTGACCCTTTTCATGCGCCTCGCGGATGGCGCCATAGGCGAGGTCACGGCTCGACTCGGTGAGCACGCGTGTCGTCACGCCAGCACCAGGGACGGGCCGATGGCGAATGATGCTCGTGTCCAGATCGCCGTAGACCGAAAGCGCCAGCGTACGCGGGATGGGCGTCGCCGTCATAACGAGCAGATCGGCACCCGGCCCCTTCGCGCGCAGGGCGTTGCGTTGGCCCACACCAAACCGGTGCTGTTCATCGATGACCACGAGCGACAGATGCTTGAACGCAACGTTATCCGAAAGAACCGCGTGGGTGCCAAAGAGCACGTCAAGCTCGCCCGATTCCAGCTGTGCATGGATGCGCTCGCGCTCTGCGGCCGGCGTGGCACCCGTCAGAAGTGCCCAGGACATGCCGGCCTGCGAGAGCAGAGGGCCGGTCTTATCGGCATATTGGCGCGCCAGCACGCCCGTGGGCGCCATAACGCAGGCCTGCGTGCCGCTATCGGCAGCCACAGCCAGCGCGCAGGCGGCAACGGCGGTCTTACCGGTACCGACATCGCCCAGCAGCAGACGGTTCATCACGCGCCCGCCATCGCACATGTCATGCAGGATGTCTTGGAATGCGGCCTCCTGCTCGTCGCTCAGCGAAAACGGAAGGGCCTGTTTAAGCGCGCCCAGATGCTCGCCCGCAGTGTGGGCATAGGGCACCACATCGACCAGGCCGCCGTCGTTGCGCAGACGCAGCGCCAGCTGCAGGTAGAGGCACTCCTCGTAGGCAAGACGCCGGCGTGCGATGTCGCGCTCAGCCATGCTCGAGGGAAAGTGGATCGAACGCAACGCGCGGGCATTGCTCATGAGCTTCCGCTTTGCGCGCAGCGGCGCGGGAATCGGATCGAACGGATTGCCGACGACCTCGAGCGCGCCGCTTACGATGCGGCGCATCCACGCCTGGCTCACGCCATCACTCACGTAATGGACCGGCAGGAT
>URBB01000089.1 GCA_900545835.1 uncultured Collinsella sp.
CGAGATAGGCTCCGGTCTCGTGGGCTCGGAGATGTGTATAAGAGACAGCTGCACCATGGCGCGCAAGTAATGCGCATGGCCCGGTACGTCGACCAGGCCAACAATCTTGCCACTTGGCAGCGCCAGCTCGCCAAAGCCCAGCTCCACGGTCATACCGCGACGGCGCTCAACCTCCAGACGGTCGGGATTCTTGCCGGTCAGCGCCTCGATCAATGCCGACTTGCCGTGGTCAACGTGGCCCGCCGTGCCAACGATAACGGGACACTCCACCAGCGCCTGAACCTCACTCATCGAGCAATCGCCTTCTCAACGCACGCGACGAGCGTCGATGCCGCCGTCTCGATATCGCGGTCACCCACGAGTGTGCGCACGTCAAACAGGACGCGATCGTGCGAGGCGCGCGTGACGACCGGCGTGTCGAAATCTTGGACGAGCGAGCGCTTGAGTGCGTCAACGGAAAGACGCTCATCGACGAGGCGCACGGCAACGCACATGGTGGGCAGCTCCACGGTAGGCAGCGAGCCGCCACCAGGGGTCGACGATTCCTCGACGATCTCCACCTGAACGGCGCACGGGCAACCGGCCTTATCGAGCCCGGCGACCATCCGATCGCGCAGCTTGCGGGCACGACCCTCCAGATGAGCCTGCGGGAGCGTGAGCATGTTGAGCACCGGCACCTCGCGATGGGCCACATCCGCCCCATCCATGTAGATGCGCAGTGTAGCCTCGAGCGCCGCCAGTGCGAGCTTACCCGGACGCAAGGCGCGCATAAGCGGATGTGACCCACAGGCCTGGACCAGGTTACGACGGCCCATGATAATGCCCGCTTGTGCGGCACCGAGCAGTTTATCGCCCGAGCACGACACCAAATCGAGCCCCGCCGCAACCGAAGCCGGCGTAGGCTCCTCGCCGCCGCGCACCAGGATGTCATCGGGCAACAGCGCGCCCGAACCCTGGTCCTCGTAGAACAGCAGACCATGCTTGTGGGCCAGGGCGGCGAGCTCCCTTGAGCTCACTTCCTCGTGAAAACCCTCGATGCGATAGTTGGAAGGATGGACCTTGAGGATCATCGCCGTATCGGGCGTGATGGCGCGCTCATAGTCGTCCAAATGCGTGCGGTTGGTGGCGCCGACCTCGACGAGTTTGGCGCCCGAAGCCGCCATGACATCGGGGATGCGGAAGCTGCCGCCGATCTCGACAAGCTCGCCGCGGCTGACGATAACCTCCTTGCCTGCGGCATGGGTCGCCAGCACCAGCAGTACCGCGGCGGCGTTGTTGTTGACCACGAGCGCGTCCTCGGCACCGGTGAGCGAGCGGATCAGCTGCGCGGCGTGCTCCTTGCGCGACCCGCGCGAACAAGTGTCCACACTGTACTCGAGCGTGCTGTACCCGCGCGCAACCTCGGCCACGGCCTTGGCGACCGACTTCGCGAGCGGGGCGCGGCCCAAGTTGGTATGGATGACCACACCCGTGGCATTAACTGCTGGGCGCAGGCTCGGCAGCGCAGAGCGATGCGCACGCCACTCGATGGCCGAGGCCAGGTCGCGCTTGGAACGCGGGGCGGCACCGGCACGAATCGCAGCGCGCTCCTCGTCGAGCTCGGCCGTCACGGCAGCATGGACCACCGCGTCGCAGGTCTCCCCCGCCGCCTTCACCACCGGCCACTCGGCAAGCAGCTCGTTGACGGAAGGAATAGCGCGAAGGCGGGCGCGTACCTCATCGGACATGTTCTGGCTATCGCTCATGTGCGGCCTTTCAAAACCAAAGGTGAATCAATCGTTCGAACGTCAAACTATCAGCCAATTCGATCGGCTGAGTCAATCAATCGTCATTATCCCCGCGCGCGACGATCTTTTCCACGCGAACGGCGTTTTCCTGAGTGAGCGCGGCGCCCGTCAACGGGTCCCAACGCAACGGCGTATGGTCGAGCGGGCCCACGCCCAAGGCTTGAGCGCCACCGGCATCGGAGCCAAACGAACGCCCACCGGGAGCGGCCGAGGTGAAGATGCACGCCGGATGCAGATAGGGCGTCGTCTCCACGCGCACGCGATCGCGGCCTATGTCGCTCACAAGCTCGACGACCTCGCCATCGACGATACCCATGCGAGCGGCGACATCGGCGTTCATCTGCACGGCATCCAGGTCCGATCCAGCCTCGGCGGCACCTTGGGCCGCGAGCCTGCGCGAAGTATGCGACTCAAAGGGACGGTTGCCGCTAATGAGGCGAAACATCCCCAGGCCGGGCTCCACCATGGGAGCGATCCAGTTGGGCACACGACCCATGCCGGCTCGCTCCCATATGTCGCTTGCCAGCGCAATCTTGCCGCCGGCAAGCGGAATCGCCGGCTCGCCCGTACGCGACGGCAACGCAACACCCGTGTCGGCCCAGCCGCGCTCCTTGAGCTCGTCCAGATTGATTCCGAACGGTGCCACCTGGGCAGCCGCCAGATCGTCAGACGTAAACTGGAAGTACTCGCCCACACCACACGCCTGTGCCAGACCAGCAAAGATCTCCCGACCGGGACGCGTGTCGTCATGCTGCACGGGCAGCACGGCATTACGGTAGAACACGCGCGCATCGTTGGTGCCTATCACCGTTCCCACGCCACGGTCGGCCTCCAGATACGTCACGTCGGGCAGCACGAAGTCAGAAGCGCGCGCTGTCTCGGACCAGCGAATATCAACGGTCACGAGCAAGTCGAGCTGTTGCAAAATACCCAACCAAGCCTGCGCATTGCCGTAGCCCGCACCGGGGTTACTGGCATAGACGATGAGCCCACGCAAATCGCCGGCAAGAATCGACTGACCGATGGTCGTGCACAGGCCGCGCACCGGATCGACCAGTGGATAGCGCTCGGACCCCAACTTGGGCTCACGTGGCATCGACGGCGTCGCAAAACGCGCAGGGTCCAAATCGCCCAACGCAAGCGGCGTGGGCGGGTTGAGGGCACCGCCCGCGTGTCCGATGCAGCCCAGCAGCACATCGACCATACAGATAGCTCGCGCGGTCTGGGTGCTATTGGCATACGCGATACCGATGCCACCATGAAAGCCAGCGTCCACCACGGCAGCAGGCGCCGCGGCAGCTAGATCGCGCGCCGTGGCGGCGATCTCTGCGGCCGGCACGTCGCACATCGACTCGGCCCACTCAGGCGTCCAAACAGCAGCTGCCTGCGCCAGCTCGTCAAAGCCCGTGGTATAGCGGGTCACGAACTCGTGGTCATACAGATCCTCGGCAATCAAGACATGGGCAATACCCAACAGCAGCGCCAAGTCGCAGCCCGGGCGCACGCGCAACCAGCGGTCGGCAAGCGCCGCAGAGCCACTGAGCCGCGGGTCCACGACAATGATTTTCGCCCCACGGCGACGGGCATCGTTGAGCGCATCAACGGCCCCCATCGTCGACGAATCGACAATGGAACGCCCCAGGTACATGATGCAATCGGTATGCGCCAGGTCGGAGGCGGGACTATAGCCCAAGCTACGCTCCCAACCGGTGAGACGACTTACCTCGCAGGCGCCATCGGCACCGTACACGTTGGGCGAACCCAGCGTATGCATAAAGCGATACGCCCAGTAGCGGTCGAACGAGGGCACGCCGAGCGTCATGCCCAGCGCACGAGGCCCGCGCTCGTCAACAATCCCCAAAAGGCGCGCCGCGATCTCCGAAAACGCCTCGTCCCAGGTAATCGCATCGAAACCCGAGCCATCCCGGCGGCGTCGCATGGGGTGCACAATGCGGTCGCGCTCGTCAAACGGCATTGCCAGGCGATGCCGTCCGCGGGCGCACAGGGCGCGCGCCTCGCACGGATGCCCCGGCACCGGCAGCTCGGCCACCACGCGACCGTCCTCAACGCGTGCCGCAAAGGCGCAATCGGCATAGCATCCCCCGCATGTGGTCACCACGGCGCGACCGTCACGCTTCGCAGCAGATGCCATCTCGATTACCCCTTTCACCAGCCAAACACAACAGGCCAACAGCCCGGCAACGAGCCCCAGACCCAAAAAGCCTCCCGCACGGCAACGCCCCGCGGGAGGCCCAACGTCAAACAGACGATACCTTACGCCTCGGACTTCTTGGCGTAGATAAACCAGTAGCCGAGCGCGACCAGAACCGCGCCGCCCACGATGTTGCCCAGCGTGGCGGCGGACAGGTTAAACGCAATGCCCGCGGCGTTGAGCGCATCGGCGCCGGCGACGTCGGCGCCATAGCCGCACGCGTGCATCACAGCGCCCATAGGCAAAAAGTACATGTTGGCGACGCAGTGCTCAAAACCGCAGGCCACAAAGGCGGCGATGGGCAGCAGAATGCCCACAACCTTATCGACCACGGTCTTGCCGGCGGTACCGATCCACACAGCCAGGCACACAAAGATGTTGCACAGGATGCCACGGAAGAAAATCGTCACCCAGTCAATCGTCACCTTACCGGCGGCGACGCTCACCATGGAGTTGGCGACCGCCTCGCCGTTGAGCTTATAGATGCCGGCCATGTACACCAAAAAGACGATGAACAGGGCACCGACAAAGTTACCGACCCATACGACAACCCAAGCCTTGAGCATCTGGACCAGGGTGATCTTTTTGCTCTTGAGTGCGCAGACCATAAGCGAATTGCCAGTAAACAGCTCGGCGCCGCACACCAGCACCAGCACCAGGCCCAGGCAAAAGCACAGGCCGCCCACGACGCGCTGGGCGCCCCAGCCCAGCGTGCTGTCGCTCAAGAACACGGTAAAGAACAGGCCGCCGAAGGCGATAAACGCGCCGGCGAACATTGCCAACAGAAAGGCCTTAGCGACCGGCAGGTTAGCCTTGGTCACGCCGGCGGCCTCGGTCTTGGCCTCGATCGCGGCGGGCGCCAGGCAATCGGGAGAGGGGTACTCCACCTTGGAATCTGCCATGTCAATCACTTCTTTCCTAATCAGCAGGAACAAGCGCTCCTATTGCTCTTGCCCCAAGCGGACAAAGTGGGAAAAGTCGTTGGCGGCCACGGCGTCGTACACGGCGTCGACGGCCTCAAAGACTTCCGGGGACATGGGGTTGTAGAACTCCGTGTCGCCCGGCTGAATCCCGACGAAGACGATATCATCACACGATTGCTCAATCTCTTCGATCAGAATCGACAAAGGAAGCGAATGCGTGGTGAACATCGATTTGCGCGCGACGTCGGTCTTATCGAGCAAGCGGATGGCGCCGACGGGCAGCGCCATGTCGGCGGCATCGACCAAAACCAAACGCGGCGGACGCTCGCGCTTGACCTCGATGATGTCATCCTCGGGCGTCTGACCGCCGTCGATGGTGTACCAACCGGCGATAGGCGTGTCCTCCATCTTTTTGGAGAGCACGGGGCCAGCGGCATCGTCGGCGCGCAGCACGCTTCCCGCCGTGAGCACGATACCCGCAAATGGGGCGCCGTTCACACGACCATCCACAACGCGACCCATTACTGCAACCTTCCCGTCAGATACACGCCCGACACATCGCGCACGCGCTCAACCAGATCGCGAAACTTCATTAAGAACGCGACCTGCTGGGCATGCAGGCCAAAGTCGTCATCGAACACCGAGATGCCGGCCTTGGCAGAACCGCGAAAACCGCGCTCGTCGAGCAGCGTGTCGCAGGCCTCGAGCAGCGACGGCACCGCCGCCTTGTCAAGCTGGCACTCGCCAAAGAAGCGGATGGCCTCGAACTTGGTCTTGGCCTCCCCCTCCGGCAGCGCGTCGACGAGCGAATAGAAGACATCCACCGGCACCGACAGGTGCGGCTCAAAGCAATCGAGCACGCCGGTGTGGTGGCCCACGGCGAGCGTGTAGTACAGCACGTCGCAGGCCTCCTGGGGAACGTCTTCCTCGGTCTCCACAAACTTACGCGTGAGCTCATAGAAGACCACCTGGTCGGGCGCATGGCCCAGGCAGGGGTCGGCGACGCCCTCGGCGGCCTCGTCGCTTGCGCGCGAGGCATCGCCAAAGGAGCCGCCGAGCATACCGGGGCCCGCAAAGTAACCAGAGCGGTCCGTGAGCTCCATCTAGTGACCTCCGGCCAGCACCAGATCCTGCAGCGCCGAGTAGACCTCAACGCGGCGCGGATCGTCCTGCTTGTCGATGAGCAGCGCCATGGCACCGCGGATATCGCCCTTGGGCGCGCCCTCGAGCGTATCCATAAACTCGTTGGCCAGGTCGCGACCGTAACGGTAGCCGCTCATGGCGCGAGCCTCGCGCTCGATGGCAACGCGCAGCTTGTACGGCACGCCGGGGTGCAGGATATCGGCCTGCTCGCCGGCAGCCTCCACCGTAGTCTCGGCATGGAGCTTTTGGTCCAGCAGGCCAAGTGCCATGGCAAAGCCGTAGACGGTCTGCGCGGGGCTGGGCGGGCAGCCGGGGATGTAGACATCGACCGGCAGAATCTTATCCGTGCCGCCCCAGACGCAGTAGTTGTCGTAGAAGATGCCGCCGGTGCAGCCGCACGCGCCATAGGACACCACGATCTTGGGATCGGGTGCGGCCTCAAACGCGCGCAGGGCCGGCATGCGCATGGCACGCGTCACGGCGCCGGTGTACAGCAGCACATCGGCGTGACGGGGCGAGGGCACGACCTTGATGCCAAAGCGCTCGACGTCAAAGACGGGCGTGATGGAACCGAAGATCTCGATCTCGCAGCCGTTGCAGCCGCCGCAGTCAACGCGGTAGACGTACACCGAGCGCTTGATCTTCTTAAGAAGGGTCGCCTTGGCCTTCTCGATGCTCTCGTCGAGCTCGATCTTGGTCGGGCGGTACTGAAGCCGCTCGGGCAAAAGCGTGGGTTCGGCCATGGTTACTCCTCCTTCGTTTCAAAATCCATGATGATGCCCTCGACCGGCGCCGGACCGGCGGGAATCTCGGGCGCATCGGGGTTAAGCTCGCGGTCGATATACTCCGGGTTCACGCCGTGGCCGCCCAGATACTCCATGCCGGGGCCCTGGGGCTCGCCGGACGCAAGCGTCTCGTTGGCAGCCATGCCGGCAGCGTTGCCGGTCTTTACGGCCGATGCGGCGCGCAGGGCGTCGAGCTCGCGCTTGCACTCCTGGCACATACCGACGGTGCGGGCGGCCTGCTCGGCCTCCATGCCGCCGGCCTTTTGCAGCAGGCGCTTGGCATAGTCGATCTCCTTGTGCGGGGCAAACGGCTTGCCGCAACGCGAGCAGTGCTCGAGCGCATAGACGCTCTTGCTGGTGAGGTCGTCCTTGCTCATGACGGCCAGCTCAAACTCCTCGGTGAGCTTGATGGCCTCCATGGGGCAGGCTTCCTCGCAGCGGCCGCAAAAGATGCAGCGGCCGTAGTCGATTGACCAGGTAATGGTGTCGGCCGCAAGGTCGGTGTCCATGCGAATGGCATCGGCCGGGCACGCCACGCCGCAGGCACCGCAGGCGATGCAGAGCTCGGCATTGTGCTCGGGCTTGCCGCGCATGTCCTTGTTGGTGGGGAACGGCGCAAACGGGTACTTGACCGTCGCGTCGCCGGCCTTGGCGTTAACCTTCCAAAGCTTCAGCATATTAGAGCGCCTCCTCATCGAGCGGAGCGGCCATGTTGCCCTCGCCCGCAAGCGGCGACTTGTCGCGCCAGACGTTCTCGAACTGCTCCTTGTCGAGCACGTGGTCGCGCTTGGCGGCGACATCGGTCACCGTCACGCGGTCGGTGCAGGAGTAGCACGGGTCGAGCGAGCCGACGATCAGCGCCGCGTCGCCCACGGTGTTGCCGCGGAACATGTAGCGCAGGACCGGCCAGTTGCTGTACGTGGCGGCCTTGGCGCGCCAGCGGTAGCACTTCTGGTTATTGCCGAGCATGGCCCAGTGCACGTCCTCGCCGCGCGGAGCCTCGGTGGCGCCGATGGCGTACTTGTGCGGGGTGTACTCCCAATCCGTGGTGAGGATGGGGCCCGACGGGCAGTTCTCGAGCATGGTCTCGATCATGTCGATCGAATCGTAGACCTCCTGGATGCGGACGGCGGTACGGCCGAAGGCATCGCAGGTGTCGGCCGTGGCGGCGTGCATCTTTTGGACGTCCGGATCGGCGTAGCCGTCGAAGGGATGGTCAAAGCGCACGTCGCGGGCATAGCCCGAGCCGCGCATGAGCGGGCCGACCGGCGAGAAGTCACGTGCGATCTTGCGGTCCAAGATACCGATACCGCTCGTACGCTCAATAAAGTTGGGCGTGGAGAGCAGCACGTCGACGAGTTCCTGAACCTCGGAGCGCAGCTGGTGGATGGTCGTGAGCGTGGAGAGCTTCTGCTCGGCCAAAATGTCGCGACGCACGCCGCCGATCACGTTGAGGCCGTAGGTCTTGCGGTGACCGGAGAGCTTCTCGGCCAGGTCCATGGACTTCTCGCGGACGCGGAAGAACTGCTGGAAGCCGGAGTCGAAGCCCGTGTA
>URBB01000090.1 GCA_900545835.1 uncultured Collinsella sp.
ATCCGGTCCGACCGGGCCGCGCGGCAAGGAGATATATTGCCAGACCGGAGGGGCCCCGGGGGCGGGAATCTGGGCGTACACATTTCCTACACATTTTGTGATCCGACTAACGTTTGCCAGCCGTTAACTACCGCTCGCCGAGCATCTCTTTATATAAGGCAGTCTCATGGTTAAAGCGGATACGTCCCCCTAGCTAAAGCACAGCCAGCATCGAGCAACTCATCGCGTTCTTCCACCGAGAACCCCTCGGCGTAGACGCGCACCACTGGTTCGGTCCCACTAGGACGGACCAGCAGCCACGTGTCATCCTCGAATGCCAAACGCAAGCCATCCATATGACTAACGTTTTGCGGCACCTTGCCACAAATCGACTTGGGGTTTACGCCCGGCAGCAGGGTTCGTAACGTTTCGGCATCTTCGGCCTCAAGGCGTAAATCGCGTCGACCGTAACTCGTCTTACCAAAACTGTCCTCGAGTTGGTCGACCAGAACGCCCAAAGGCGCGTCCGTCTTTGCCATAAGCTCACACAGAATCAGACAGGCGAGGATTCCATCGCGCTCGGGCATATGTGCGGCGATGCCGATACCACCGGCTTCTTCGCCGCCTATGAGGACGCCGCCCTTCTTCATCTCCGCCGCTATATATTTGAAACCGACTGGTTTGACGGTCACGCGGCAGCCAAGCGCCTCGGCAATGCGACGCACGAGCGTCGAGCACGAAAGATTGACGACGACGCGCCCCTCCAAATTACGAAATTGAACCAAGTCGCCCAAAACGAGCGCCATGATCTGATGCGGATGTATATATCTGCCGCGCTCGTCAACCGCGCCGATACGGTCGGCGTCGCCGTCGGTCACCAGACCAGCGCAAGCTCCGTCATCGATAACCGTGCGCTCGCAAGCGTCCACCCAAGGCTCAACGGGGTCGGGGCAGATATCTTCTTGGTCAGACGCCTGCCCGGCGTGAATCTCGTGCACCTCAACGCCAAGCTCGCGCAGCAAGTCGGCTAGATAGCCCTGGGCTGCGCCGCCCATGGGATCGACAACCACGCGCAGGTGCGCGGCGCGGATGGCTTCGGCATCGACAAACGATGCCACCGCCTGCATATAGTCAGGAATGATATCCGCGGTGCGATATTGCCCCTCGATCCCCATTGGCTCGGGAGCCATAGTCTCTTCGAGCTCTTCGATGACATCCTGGTTGGCGGTCGAGCCGTCACCCATGCGAATCTTGAGGCACAGATAGCCCTGCGGATGATGGGACCCCGTCACCATGAGCGCGCCGCACGCTTCACCGTCATAAGCCGCCGCCCACGTAAGGGCAGGGGTCGGGACAGGTCGCGAAGCGAGCACGGCGTCTAGCCCGTGCGCTGCTAGCACGCCCGCCGCAAGCTCAGCGAACTCGCGCGCCAGGGGCCGGGTGTCGAACCCTATATATACCGTTTTGCCCGGATTGGTCTTTTGCCACAACTCGCCGACGGCATCGGCGATACGGGCAACGTTATCGGCAGTGAAGTCCTCATCGACGCGAGCGCGCCAACCGTCAGTTCCAAAATGAATTATCGCGCACACGCGCAGACACCTCACAGTGTTTGGATCATGGTACGCATGGGGTATACCCGCAACATGCACTCGGCAACCTGCCGGCACCAGCATTCACCATTTGGGCAAATGCTGCCGAGGACATGCAAGCAATAAAAAAAACCGCCCCGTATGGAGCGGTTTGCCCTTTATATATCGAGCGCCTCGGCCATCGCGGCCGTAGTGATTGCCGTGGTTCCACAGCAACTGCCCACCATTGCGGCACCGGCATGTCTCCATTCGATGCATGCGCGCGCGAAAGCTTCGGGGTTCTCGTGCCATACGGGGCCATCCTGAGTCTGGACCGGATCGCCTACGTTGGGACGCACCGTGACGGGAGTAGTCGCCGATGCAACCATCCTGGGCACCGCCGCGTTCGCGGCCGCAAGCGAACAGCAATTAACACCAACCGAATTTGCGCCGTGTTTTTCGGCGTACAAAACGGCTGCCTCGATGTTGAGGCCATCGCCCAGTAGGTCGCCTTTATCGTCAACGACAAAACTCACCAGAACAGGCATGCCGTCGGCGGCATCTCGGGCGCCGGCAAGCATGGGCTGCAGATTACGGATAGACGTCACCGTCTCGATCAGCAGACCGTCAACACCAGCATTGAGCAAGGCGTGCGCCTGTTCGCGCGCAATGCCGCGGATTTCACGATACTCGACAGAGTCCTCGGCAAACCACTCAATACCGATCGGGCCCATCGAGCCCAGCAGTAGCTGAGGGTGCGCCTGGCGGGCATCGTCGACGGCCCCGCGATTGACCTCCGCCACGGACGGCGCAATCTGGTCGTGCTTGAGGGCATAGCTCGATGCCTGAAAGGTATTGGTAATGAGCGCCTGCGCGCCGGCGGCGACATACAAGCGATGGATACGAGAAACGGTCTGCGGCTCTGCCAGATTCCAAAACGCCGGTGGAATGTCGGCGGCATCGTACTCACTCAACAAAACACTGCCCATGGGGCCCTGCGCCAACAAGGTCTCGCTCGACAAGCGGCGCGTAAGTTCCTCGGCACCAAAGCGGTTGTAATAAATCGTATCCATATATATCCCGCTATTCCTCGACGCTGATTCCCTGCTTTTCGAGATAGGCGAGCCAGCGGCTCATCGTGTCCTCGGATAGCGCATGCTCCATCATGCAGGCCTCGGAATCGGCTCGCTCAAATTCGACACCGAGCTCCTGAACCAAAAACGTGCGGATGAGGCGATGACGGTACCAGATAGCCGTGCCAACCTCGCGGCCGCGATCGGTCAGGATCACCTTGCCGTAGTGCGATTGCTCGACAAGCTCGGATGCCTTGAGAGCCGAAACCGCTTTATTGACCGATGCCTTGGAGACGCCAAGGCGCTGCGCGATGTCGACCGATCGAACGCCGTTGGTTTCCCCCTCTTCGCTTTCAATGCGAACCATGCACTCCAAGTAGTCTTCGTTCGCCACCGTCAGATGTAGTTCGCGCGAGCTATTTGTCGTATCCATGATCTTCCGTCCCTTCTGCATTCAATGGCTGATTCTACCCCATCCAAGCGTCGCGGTATGCCGTGGCATACCGTGCTAGAGTTCTTGTTGCACACGACGACCAAGATTGGAGCGGTCTTTATGGAAAACACCACCACGAACCCCGATGTCCTCGAGCGCTTTTTGCGCTACGTCCAGATCAACACGCAGTCCGAGGATGCAAACTGCGACCAGGTACCCTCGAGCGCCGTTCAGTTTGACCTTGCCAACGTGCTGGCTGAAGAGCTGCGCGAGCTTGGTGCGGAAGATGCCCACGTGACCGAGCACGCCTATGTCTGCGCGCATATCCCCGCAAGTGCGGGCGCTGAGGACAAGCCCGCCCTGGGCCTGATCGCCCATCTCGACACCACCGAAGTTGCACCGGGCGCCGGCGTGAAGCCGCACATCGTACACTACGAAGGCGGCGACCTGGTCTGCGGCACGGTTGACGGTAAGCCCGTTGCCATGAGTACCGCCAAGCTTCCCGCCCTGAATGACCTCGCGGGTGAGGACCTGGTCTGCAGCGATGGCACCACGCTGCTGGGCGCGGACGACAAGGCAGGCGTCGCCGAGATCATGTCGCTTGTCGCGCGTATCGCTCAGGACCCTTCTCTGCCCCATCCCGCACTCGGCATTTGCTTCTGCCCTGACGAGGAGATCGGCCACGGAGCCGAGCTGTTGGATATCGATACCTTTGGCTGCAAGTACGCCTACACGGTCGACGGCGGCCCCATCGGCGAACTGGAGTGGGAATGCTTTAACGCCGCCGAGGCGACCGTCTGCTTTGAGGGCCAGTCCATCCACCCGGGCGACGCTAAGGGCCGTATGGTCAACGCAGGCAATCTGTTCTGCGACTTCAACGCGTTGCTCCCCTACGTACAGCGCCCGGAGTATACGGAAGGCTACGAGGGCTTTTATCACCTTGAGGGTGTATCTGCGACCGTCGATCACGCCACAGCGCGCTATATCGTCCGCGACCATGACGCCGCCAAGTTCCAGCAGAAACTCGACCTTATTGATGCCGCTGCCTCGATGCTCAACCAGCGTCTGGGTGAGGAGCGCGTAACGGTCGAGATTAAGCAGCAGTATCGAAATATGGCCGAGATCGTTCGTGACTATCCCGAGCTTATTGATGTTGCCAAGGAAGCCTACCTTGCCTGCGGCGTTGAGCCCCAAGTGCTGCCAATTCGTGGCGGCACCGACGGCGCCCAGCTGTCGTTCCGCGGTCTGCCCTGCCCCAACCTTTCCACCGGCGGCTATTGCTACCACGGCGTCAACGAGTTCGTCCCGGTCAGTTCGCTCGTCAAGATGACCGACGTCCTGCAGGAGCTCGTCGCCCGCTTTGCATAGGGAACTCGAACAATCTAGGTAAGCAAAACCGCCCCGTCCTCAGAACCGAGAACGGGGCGGTTTTTGGTGCAAGGGGAGTAGTCAGCACCGCAGGTTGAGCCAACGTCAGCGAGCGACGTCCAAGGCGAACAAGTTGGCATGAAAAAGGCAGGGCATTGACCTTCTGGTCATGCCCTGCCTTTTGAATGACAAATTGTCGCCTTGGGCGGCGCGCAGCGTCAAGCCGTTACGGCGTTTGGTAAAACGCCGTAACTTAGTAGTTGGCTTCGTAGCCGTTGCCGTCGCCGGTGGGCTCTTCGTAGTAGTCCGAATCGCTCGAATCGCTTGAGTCATCGGAATCGTCAGAGCTGACCGATGAGGTTGCGGTACCGTTTGCGTAGTCGTCAGACGTGTTGTTGTTCAGGTCGCCGATCGTAGAGCTGGAACCGTCGGAAAGACCCATGGTGTTGGGACCCTTGGGATCCTTGCCGGCATCGACGCGCTCCATCATTTCCTTGAGCTCGTCCTCGTAGACAAAGACGTAGCTCACACCGTCGATCATGGTGCTGTCGTCGGCATACGAGGGCAGGTTGGCCGAGTAGATACCGTCGACATCCATACCGCGCATGGCGTTGACCGTAGCCACGATATCCTGAACGCTCATATCGGTTACGAGCATATCGGACAGCGAATTAACCAGGCCAAAGATCTTCGTGGCATCGAAGTTATTGAGAATCTGGTTGGCAAGGGCGCCAAGTACCTGACGCTGGTGGCGCATGCGCGTGTAGTCGCCGTCGGCATAGGTGTAGCGGCAGCGGGCATAGGTAAGGGCGGTGGCGCCGTCCATATGCTGCTGACCAGCGGTAATCTTAATATCCAGGTGCTCGGGGTCGTCAACATCATCGGTTGCGTTAATGTCGATACCGCCAACCGAATCAATCAGCGCCTGCATACCGTCGAAGCTGACCTCGGCATAGTGGGAAATCTGAACACCGCACAGCTCGTTGACCGCCTCGACCATGGCCTCGGCGCCGCCAACGGTATGGCAGGCGTTGATCTTCATGGTCTCGCCCTTGTACTCGACCTTAGTGTCGCGCGGAACGGAAATGAGCGTCGCCTGCTTTTGCGTGGGGTCGATGCGTGCCAGGATAATCGAGTCGGCACGGTACGTATCCTCGCCCGGACGGCCGTCGGTGCCAAGAAGCAGCACGTAGAACGGATCCTTTGCCTCATCGGTGTCAACCAGAACCCGACGCAGATTGTCGGTAATGACATTAGAATCGCCGAGCTTGCCCATAATGGTGGCAAACCACAGGCCGGCAGCGGTAGTGGCACTCAGCAGCACGCCAAGCACGACAATGAGCGCGACGTGACGAATCGTGTGGCTACGACGACGTTGGCGAGCGCGCTCGGAATAGCGAGCCACGTTATCGCGACTGTAGATCTTGGCCTGCGCACCAGTTGAGGGTCTTCGGGTGCTAGTATCCGCGAGGGGCTTTTTATTAAACATAGGCAACCTGTATTAGTAGATGACGGGATCGGGGACGGTAGCATGCTCGACATGCGCGCCGAGCGCCTGCAGCTTTTCGACAAACTGCTCGTAGCCGCGCTTGATGTGATGGATAGCCGAAACCTCGGTCGTCCCGTCGGCGATCAAGCCCGCTACGACGAGGGCCGCTCCGCCACGCAGATCGGGCGAGGTAACCTGTGCACCCGAGAAGCCCTTGACGCCATGAATCATGGCATGATGGCTCTCGATACGAATGTCGGCACCCATGCGCACCAGCTCAGAGGCAAACATAAAGCGATTCTCGAAGATGTTCTCGGTAATAACGGAACTGCCGTCGGCGAGAGCGGAGAGCACCATAATCTGCGCCTGCATGTCCGTCGGGAAACCGGGGAACGGAAGCGTCTGGATGTCGACCGGCTTGATACGCTCGGCACGGTTTACATGGACGCCATCCTCGACGCGCTCGCAGTCGATACCCATGAGCTCCATCTTCTTGAGCACCATGCCCAAGTGAATGGGGCAAAAGCCCGTGACATCGACACCGCGATCGTCGGCCATCAACGCACCGGCAACGATAAAGGTACCGGCCTCGATGCGGTCGCCCACCACGCGATGGGTAACGGGATGGAGCTCTTCCACGCCTTCGATAGTCACGACGGGCGTACCCGCGCCGACAATCTTGGCGCCCATCTCGTTGAGCATGTTAGCGAGATCGACGATCTCGGGCTCGCGGGCGGCATTGTCGATAACCGTGGTACCCTGCGCGCGCACGGATGCCATAATGAGGTTCTCGGTCGCACCGACGCTGGCGAACTCGAGCGTAACGGTGGTACCGCGCAGACCTTGGGGCGCATTAGCGTTGATGTAACCGTGGGCGGTATCGAACTCAACGCCCAGGGCCTCAAGACCAAGAATGTGCATATCGATCTTGCGAGCACCCAGGTTGCAGCCGCCCGGCATGGCAATTTTGGCGCGATGGAAGCGGCCCAGCAGGGGTCCCATGACGGCGGTGGAAGCGCGCATCTTGGCAACGAGCTCGTAGGGGGCCTCCCATGAATCGACCTGAGAGGTATCAATCTCGAGCGTGTGCTCGTCGAGAACATCGATCGTAGCGCCCATGCCCTTGAGCACCTTGCCCATCACGTGGACATCGGAAATATCGGGCACGTTCTGCAGCGTCGTCTTGCCCGGCGCCAGAAGCGTTGCCGCCATGAGTTTGAGCGCGGAGTTCTTGGCGCCCGAGACGGGCACGGAGCCTCCGATGGCGTGGCCACCCTCAACGCGGATAATATCCAAGGTCTACCCTTTCAAAAAGCATGCCCGGGGTGGCTAGGCCATCCCGGGCATGATGTGTTCGCAAATGGTCGAACGCTAAATCGTTTGACTATTGGGCAAGCTTGAGCTTACACCATGCGATTTCATTATAGAGGTAGGCGCGGCGTGCATCATCCTCCGACAAATTACCCAGCTTCTCTTCAAAACCTTGAATATCAGCTTTAAGCTTGTCGGCATCGACGGTCGCCAAATCGCAAGCGCGCTCGGCGAGAACGGTCACGACATCGTCCGCAACCTGGGCATAGCCGCCGGCCACGGCAAACGTGTGGTCGACAGTGCCCATGGCCTTATCGGAAACGCGAACGTAACCGCGGTCGATCGTGCAGATCTCGCTGGAGTGAGCAGGCAGAACGCCAAACTCGCCATCCGTGGACGGAATCGACACAAACGCAGCGTCGCCCTCATAGGCGCAGCTCACGGGGCACACGATGCGGATACGCATAACCTACTTCTCCCCCATCTTGCGGGCGCGCTCGCGCACGTCCTCAATCGTGGAAGCATAGCGGAAAGCCTGCTCGGGCAGGTCATCGGCCTTGCCGTCGACAATCTCGGCGAAAGAGCGGACGGTATCCTCGACGCGGACGTAGACACCGGGGTTGCCGGTGAACTTCTCGGCGACGTGGAAGGACTGCGAGAGGAACTGCTGAATCTTACGGGCACGGTTGACCGTAAGGCGCTGCTCCTCGGACAGCTCGTCCATACCCAGAATGGCGATGATGTCCTGAAGGTCGGAGTACTCCTGCAGGAGCTCCTGGACCTTGACGGCGACACGGTAGTGCTCCTCGCCGACGATCGAGGGATCGAGAGCGTCGGAGGAAGACGCAAGCGGGTCGATAGCCGGGAACAGGCCGAGCGACGAAATGCTACGCGAAAGAACCGTGGTGGCATCGAGGTGCGTAAACGTCGTGGCAGGCGCCGGGTCGGTCAGGTCGTCTGCGGGGACGTAGACAGCCTGCACCGAGGTGATGGAGCCCTTGCGGGTGGAGGTGATGCGCTCCTGCAGAGCGCCCATCTCGGTAGCCAGTGTAGGCTGGTAGCCGACGGCGGAGGGCATGCGGCCCAGCAGAGCCGACACCTCAGAGCCTGCCTGGGTGAAGCGGAAGATGTTGT
>URBB01000091.1 GCA_900545835.1 uncultured Collinsella sp.
CTTGAAAACCATTACACGCCATCTGGCACCGCTTGCCGGCGCGGTCGAGCTCGACGAGCGGGAGATTTCCCGATGGAAGACGGCGGAGTTCGCAAGGAACCTTGCCGTTATGCTGACAGATCGACCCCGGACCGAGCTCCTCACCTGCCGCGATATCGTAGAGGCGGGAAGGCATCCCTACACCGGGCGAATGGGCACACTCTCGCCCGACGACCATAGTCGGGTCGACGAGGCCATGAAAACCGCACATGTGGAAAAGCTCGCCGAGCGCGACTTCATGCAGATAAGCGACGGGCAACGCCAGCGCGTCATGCTCGCACGAGCCATCGCGCAGGATCCGCGTGTGCTCGTGCTCGACGAGCCCACGTCGTATCTCGATATCCGCTACCAGATCGACCTGCTGCGAATACTTCGCCACCTTTCGAAATCGCGGAATGTGGCTGTCATCATGTCCATCCACGAACTCGAGCTCGCGCAGAAAAGCGCCGACAAGGTGATTTGCGTGAAGGACGGCCGGGTCTTCCGCGCCGGCGCACCCGAGGACATATTCACGCGCGAGACGATTGGCGAGCTCTACGGCCTTCAACATGGCACCTTCAACGAGCGCTTCGGCAGCGTGGAAATTGGGCGCCCACACGGCGATGCGCACACGTTCGTCATCGCTGGCGCAGGTACGGGGTCGGCTGTGTTTCGCCAGCTCATCCGGCAGGGCAAGGCGTTCTACGCGGGCGTTCTGCACGAAGGGGACATCGACTGCGAGCTCGCGCGCGACCTGGCGACGGAATGCGTGGCCGAGCGCGCCTTCGAGCCGATCGGGGATAAAACCATAGCCCGCGCCAAAGAGCTCCTCGTCCACTGCATGCTCCTTATCGTGTGCCCCGCCGCCTTCGGCACTATAAACGCACGCAACGCAGAGCTCGTCGAGTTCGCACGCTCGCATGGTATCGAGGTCGTGCGAGCGTGCGAAGGCGCATCGGAGGATTCCCAATTAGAGTGGGAAGGATAAACTGGACTTTATTTTAAGGATCCTCAGGCTACAGCTCCTACGCCGGCGAGGTCTACAAGGCACCGGAGAACCTCGTGAACAAGAATTTCCACGCCGACGAGCCCAACTAGGCCTAGTCCAAGCGAGATTCCAGACTCGACAGGCCGTTGAGAGTCAGGTCGTTGGCGACCTCAGAGACGCGCTCAATAGGAACCGAGCCGTCAGACAGCGCCCACGTGCGATAGATACCGATAATACCCGACAGCAAAAACGCCAGATAGTAGTCGAACATCTCGTCCTTGAGACCTTGGGGCAGCAGATCGCGCTCGGCAATCTCGTGCTCGAGCGGTGCACGAAGACGAGCCATAAAATCATCGAGCGGAATGTTCTCGATCAGCTGACGATTGAGCACGAGGTTGTTGCACAGCGCCTCGTTAACGGTTTTAAAGAAGGTCGCCGCCGCGCCAAGGGCGCGCTCGTTGGTGTCGCCGTCCATGGAAGCAAGCGTTTTCTCGACCGAGTCGACAATCATCTCCACAACATCGACGGCAATGGCATCGAGCAGGCCGTCAACAGTACCAAAGTGAACGTAAAAGGTCTTGCGGTCGACATTGGCCTCGCGCGCGATGGCACTCACCGTAATGTCTGCCAACGGCTTTTCCATGAGCAGGCGCTCGAAAGCAGAAAGGATGGCATTGCGGCTGCGAACGATGCGGCGGTCAAGACGCGGTTTGCTGGTTGCCATGGGCGTGTCCCTTCGATATGCGAGCATTCATCAACAGATGAGAGATAATCTACGTAAGAGGATTATCCCCCATACGGCACAAATATGCCCCGCGTCATGAAGAACGCACGACTGCCCTACTGCGACTTAGGATGCTTCTTCTTATTGAGTGCCGACGGAGATACGCGAATACCATCGCCTGTCTGGCGCACATAGGCTTTATGAGCCGGCTTAGCGGCCCCAGAAGCCTTCTGAGCGTGCTTCTTGGGATCAACGGTAACAGCATTCGTGGGGTGCGGCTTCGCGGCCACAGAGGGCATCTGAGGCGTGCGGCCGAGCTTGCGCATCACGCGATCCCAGCGCGCATGGATGCTCTCGTTGTGGGCGCTCTTAAGTCCCAGCAGGGGCGCAGCCAAAATGGTAGGCGCAATAAACGTAATGAGACGCCACAGCAGATAGCCGGCGGTCGAAGCCGAACCGAAGAAATGACCCAAGAACAATGCAAAGCCGCCCTCAGCGCCACCAGTTCCACCGGGCAAGGGAACCGCAGAGCTTAACAGCTGGACAAAGGCGCTCGCGGCCATGACCGAGAAAAAGTCGACCTCGTGGTGGCCAAAGGCAAGCATCAGGAAATACGGAACCAGATAGAAAAACGCGAGCTGCAGCATGGTGATAAACACGGTGAGCAGCATGGAAGAAAAATGTCCGGCCGAAAGCTTGAACTTCTCGGAGAAGGAGTAGATCTCGCCATCGACAAACGTGCGCCAACTCTCGATCTTAGTGGCCGAGACACCAATGCGCTCGAGCCAATTGATGATGCAATGGGCGACGCGCGTGACGGTCTTAGGCATGAGCGCGACGGCGAAGATGCCAAGCAAGATGCAGCAGTGTCCACCAAAGCTAAAGACGCACAGCAGCGTCATGTCGCCGTAGCGTTCGGCAAAAAACGGCATACGGGCGAGCAGCAGGATAGCGCCCCAGGCGACCAGGCCAAACTGGTACACGATAAAACGCGTGAATTGCGTGGCGCCGGCCTCGCCCACGTTTTGGCCGGCCTTGGTCAGGCGATAGATCTGAGCCGGGGTGGAGCCCATCATCATGGGCGTCAGGTTGCCAAAGAAGATGCCACTCGCCTCGACCGAGATCAGGTCGCGGATGCCGACGGGCGAATTGGGATCGAGCCAGACGGCGATCGCATAGGCCACAATGCCAAAGAACAGATACATGAACATGCAAAGACACGCGACAAAGAGCCATGACGCCTGGACGCTCGACATAGCGGCCCAGAACTGCCCCATCTGCCCGGTTACCACCAGATAGACGATATAACCTACCAGCACGACGCCGATAAAGATGGCGCCGCGGCGTGCGCTCTTATTGTCATCTCCGCCCGAGGCCTCAACCTCGACCTGGGGCTTAGACGTATGCTGAGAGGACTCCGTCATGAGACTCCTTCTAACAGTCAAAATATCTTGGATATTGTACCCGTAAGGGCCATAGGCAGAACGCAAAGCTCTGGTTCAAACGGGAATTGCAGACGGTTGTTTGAAAATAAAAAACCCGGCCTTCCATAGGAAGTCCGGGTATCAGATGCGTGGTAGCCCGTACCAGATTCGAACTGGTGATCTCCGCCTTGAGAGGGCGGCGTCCTAAACCGCTAGACGAACGGGCCACATGACATCTGCACTGCCGTGCTGCAAGGAAGTATATTACGGGACAAAAAACATCAGCGCAAGAAGAAATTCCAAATTGCCGAAAAATTGTCGGCAGGTTATGGAACACACAGGTAAACTGGGTAGCTAATTCAAGTTGAGATGGACCAAAAGAGCTTCGCGCTCGTTGGGGATGTTGTCTTCGATCACGGCGTCGAGGGCGGAGTTGAGTAGCTGCCCCAGTTCCGGCCCGGGCTTGACTCCGGCACGGATCAGGTCGCCGCCGTTGATGGCGAGCATCTTGAGCGTATAGGGCTCCCCCGCCTTCAGCAGCTCGTGCGCCATCGCGCGCATCTCCTCAATCGTCTCAACGTAATAGAAGCACGACGGGGCCTTGCCGAGCGTGTCGGCACGCTTAAGATCCATGAGCTCGTCCATCAAACGCGGCGTGTCGACGCCCTCGCCCGAAAGCGCGCGCATCATATTGAGCAGGCAGGAGCGCTCGGGGCGCAGCGGCTTGTCGTGATATTTGATGAGCAGGCACACGTCGCGCACCAGGTCGTGCGAGAGCGCCAGGCGATCCATAATGACGCGCGCTTTCTTGGCGCCGAGCTCGGGATGACCGTAGAAGTGTCCGCTGCCGGCGTGATCGACCGTGAAACAATCGGGCTTGGACACATCGTGCAAAAACGCCGCCCACATAAGGCTCGACGAGGGCGCGACGCCGTCGCACAGCGCAAGCTCCCCTGCCACCGTCAGCACACGGGCGATATGCTCGTAAACGTTAAACGCATGATAGACACTTCGCTGATCAAAGCCGCGACCCGCTGCCAGCTCAGGCACAGAGGCACAGATGAGCTCGGGGTAGCGCAGCATCGCGTCTCCCCCATGACCGGTCGAAAGAATGCCCTCAAGCTCAATACCCACACGCTCGCGCGCCACGGCGTCGAGCAGCGGCGCGCACTCGGCAAGCGCGCGCTTAGTCTCGGGCTCAATCATAAAGTCCAGGCGGCAGGCAAAGCGCACCGCACGCAACATGCGCAGGGCGTCCTCGTTAAAGCGACGCTTGGGATCGCCGACAGCGCGAATCAGCTTGCGCTCCAAGTCACCCTGGCCGTCGTAGCGGTCGACAAGCCCGCGCTCGGGATGCCATGCCATAGCGTTGACGGTAAAGTCGCGGCGCGCCAGATCGTCCTCGAGCGAGGCGGCACGCTCCACACTCTGGGGATGGCGACCATCGGTGTAAAAGCCATCCAGACGGTACGTGGTGACCTCGATACGCTCGCAATCGGAAATAGCCGTGATTCCGCCAAATTTAATGCCCGACTCCACGACCGCGATACCAGCGGCCTCGAGCGCCACCTTGGACTCCTGCCACAGGCCGCTACAGCACATATCAACATCGTGGCTGGGGCAACCCATCAGGGCGTCGCGCACCCAACCGCCCACGTACCAAGCCTCAAGACCAGCCGCCTCAAGCGCGCGCAGGACGCGCAGGGACGCATCGGACGGTTGAGTACCGTTGAGCGAAACATTGCACATGCCTATGGCCTCCTGCACTTGTGAGCGTTAATCGATGGTTCTCAAGAAGTCTAACAAGAAACGAGAAAGCGCGCACACGCAATCGCGTCGTCGATTAGATAAAACGAGACAGCAGACGCCACATACGTTCAGCGAGCAAAAAACACCCGCCTCGGAGATCCAAAGCGGGTGTTCGGCAACGATTTTTCGATGCGGTTAGCAGACCTGGCGAACCTCGATGTGCTTCTTATATTCGTCAACCTTGGCAAAATCACCCAGACCGGGGCACTCGACCACGTTGGCGCCAGTGGCCATCGAAAGGCACAGGGCGTCCTCGACGCGCTCGGGGGCGTCGTGCCACACGGACAGGAAGGCAGCGAGCGAGGAATCGCCGGCGCACACCGTCGACAGCAGCTTGACGTCGAAGGTGCGGTTGGCAAACCAGATTTGCTCGCCGTTGGAGAAGTACGCACCGGCGCCACCAAGGGTCAGCAGCACGTTCTTGGCGCCCTTGGCGTGCAGCTCGGCCATAGCGCCCTTGACGGACTCGTCGTCGCCACCGCTCACCTTGATGCCAAAGATGTCAAGCAGCTCGTCGTCATTGGGCTTGATCAGCAGTGGCTCCAGAGCAATGAGGTCTGCCAGCTGATGGCTCGAGATGTCGAGGACGAACTCGGCCCCCTTGGCCTTGACACGGCGCAGGACCTCGGCCAAGAAGCCCTCGGAAGTGTTGGGAGGCAGCGAGCCGCTGATGACCAGGCAGGTCATGTCATCGAGCGAATCGATAAGTTCAAACATCTCCTGCTCGTTGGCCTCGTTGATGGCGGCACCGGCGTTGACCATGTTGTACTCGGTGTCGGGGCCGGCGTTGAGGAACACGTTGACGCGCGTAATGCCGTCGGTCCACACGGGCTTGACGGGCACGCCCAGGGCCTCGGCGCCCTTAACGATAAACTCGCCCGAGAAGCCGGCGAAGAAACCCAGGATCGAGGTGTCGACACCATAGTGGTCAAGCGTAAACGAGACGTTGAGGCCCTTGCCGTTGGGCGTGTAGACGGCATTGCGGGTACGCGTGACGGTGTTGGCGTCAAGGCCGTCGCAGGCGATGTTGTAGTCAATGGCGGGATTTGCAGTGAGCGTGTAAATCATGAATGTTCCTTTCACGAAGCAACGTGTTGATGAAAGTATATTCCACCCATCGGTAAAAGGCTAGGACAACTCGGCGAACGGTGTGGAAGCGATGAAGTACGGCAGAACATCTCTCCCCCATGACGGAACAAAAAAGGCGCCCCGGCCGAAACCGGGGCGCCGCATGTGCACGAATATGTCGCGTTTCGATTACTGACGATCGAGCTTGCGGACAGCAACGCGCTTGCTGTACTCGTCGACGTGACCGAAGTCGCCAATGCCGACGGACTCGGCAACGTTGGCGCCGGTGGCCATAGCGAGCTTCATGGCCTCCTCGACGTTGTCGCGATCCCTGTACCACTTGTGCAGGAACGCAGCGAGGGTGCAGTCGCCGGCGCAGACGGAAGAGACCAGCTTGATGTTGAACTCACGCTTGGCGTACCAGATGTCCTCGCCGTTGGAGAAGTAAGCGTCGCCGCGGCTACCACGGGTGAGCAGCACGTTCTGAACGCCGGCGTCGTGAGCCATCTTCATGGCAACGCGGACCTCGTCGTCGGTGTCGACCGGCACGCCGAAGATGGCCTTCATCTCGTGATGGTTCGGCTTGATGAGCAGCGGCTTCTTGTGAGCGAGCTCCTTGAGCTTGTCGGAGGACAGGTCCAAGACGACATCGGCGCCGCGAGCCTGAGCGTGCTCCATGACCTTAGCCAGGAAGTCAGGCGTAGCTTTGGGAGGCACGGAGCCGGAAACGATCAGGCACTCGAGATCGCCCGCGGTGTCCAGGATGTTGTAGAGCTCCTCCTGGTGCTGCGGCGTGATCGGAGCACCCGGGTTCAGGATGCCGTACTCGTGCTGGCCATCGTTGACGTAGGTGTTAATGCGCGTGATACCGTCGGTCCAGACCGGGCGGCAGAGGCAACCCAGGTTCATGACCTCCTCGACGATGAACTTGCCCGTGAAGCCGGCGAAGAAGCCGAGCGCGACGGTGTCGACGCCCATCTTCTTAAAGGCGAAGGACACGTCGAGGCCCTTGCCGTTAGCCGTGTAGCTGGCCGAGCCGGTGCGGACGTTTTCGTCGGGCTCGAGCGGAGAGCTCGAAACCGTCATGTCGACAGCCGGGTTAGCGGTTAGCGTGTAGAACATTTACAGTACCCCCTGTATATGTGAGGGCCGCGTGGCCGGCCCATTCCAACCACGCGGTTACCTCTGATACCAAATTAGCGAGCTGCGGACTCGAGCAGTGCCTTGACCTCGGCGGCGGTGTTGCAGGCGAGTGCCTTCTCGGCGAGCTCGTCGCACTCGGCCTTGGTCCACTGGCTGATGGTCTTGCGGGCGCGCAGGATCGACGGAGCGCTCATCGAGAACTCCTCCAGGCCCCAGCTGATCAGCAGCGGCTCGAGCAGCGGATCGGCAGCGGCCTCGCCGCACATACCGACCATGATGCCGGCCTTCACGCCGCTCTCGATGATGTTCTTGAGCGAGCGGAGCACGGCGGGATAGTAAACCTGGTACAGGTTGGAGATGGTGTCGTTACCACGGTCGGCGCACATGGTGTAGCCGATCAGGTCGTTGGTGCCGATGGAGAAGAAGTCGGCAACCTCGGCAAGACGGTCTGCGAGCAGCGAAGCGGCGGGCGTCTCGACCATGATGCCGACCTCGATGTTCTCGTTGAACTTGCGACCCTCTTCGGTAAGCTCGGCCTTGCACTGCTCGACGAGCTCCTTGACAGCCAAGACCTCCTCGACGCAGGTGACGAGCGGGATCATGATCTTGACGTCACCGAAGGCGCTAGCGCGCAGCAGAGCGCGGAGCTGGACCTTGTACTGGTCGGGATTGGCCAGACAGTAACGCACGGCACGGAAGCCCATGAAGGGGTTATCTTCCTTGACCATGTGCAGATACGGAATCTCCTTGTCGCCACCGACATCGAGCGTGCGGATGATGACCGGAGCACCCTTAAGCGCGCTGGCGACCTTACGGTAGGCGTTGAACTGCTCCTCCTCGGAAGGAAGCTCAGCAGAGTCCATGAACAGGAACTCGGAGCGGAACAGACCGATGGCCTCGGCGTCGTGATCGAGCGCGTTGGGCACGTCATCGGGGTTACCGATGTTGCAGGCGATGATCTTCTTGATGCCATCAGCAGTCACGGACGGCTTGCCACGGAAGGCCTCGAGGGCTGCCTTCTCGGCAGCGAAGGCCTCGGCCTTGGCGGTGTAGGCAGCGAGCGTCTCCTCGTCGGGATCGGCCTCGACGATACCCTTGCCACCGTCGACGACAACGGTCATACCGTTGCGCAGCGCGGTGCAGCTGCTGTCTCTTATACACATCTGACGCTGCCG
>URBB01000092.1 GCA_900545835.1 uncultured Collinsella sp.
CTCTCTCCGTCGTCGGCAGCGTCAGATGTGTATAAGAGACAGTCTATGGACCGATATTCCGCACGCGCTGGGCGTTGCTTCGCCCGAGCTTGCCAGCGGCCCGTTTGGCTTTTTGCCGTACCCGTTTTTTGTCTGCCTGCTGGGCGGCTTGGTGATTGGCCTGTACGAAAAGATGACAGGCACCAAGACCGATGACCTCAACCAGGTGATGGCTAAGGTAAAGCAAGACGGGTGCTACCCGTACGACAACCTGGGCAAGCTTTCGCTCGCGGCATTGCTGCCGCTGCTGTTTGGCGGAAGTATTGGACCGGAGGCCGGTCTGACCGGCGTCATCGCGGGCCTGTGCAGCTGGGTCGGCAACCGCATGCGCCGCTTTGGTGCCGAGTTTAGGGAGCTTACGCTGCTGGGTACCCAGGCTGCCCTGACGGCGCTCTTTACCGCGCCTGTCTTTGGCTTTGTGGCTCCGCTCGCCGGTAGCGCCGACAGCCATGGTGCCAATGATGCTGAGGACCCCGCATCCGGCGAAATCACCATCAAGCTGCCCAAGGCGCAAAAGACGGTGGTCTACGGCATTGCGATTGCCGGCGGTCTGGGCGCCTACCTGCTGCTTGGCCAGCTTGTGGGCGGCGGCATGGGCATGCCCAGATTTGAGTCCGCCGAGGTGGGCAACCTGGAACTTGCCTGGCTCATCCCGCTGGCGTTGGTCGGCACCGTATGCGGCTGGCTGTACTTTGTCTCCGAGCACGCAAGCGAGGCACTGTCCCATGCAATAGGGGAGCGCCCCGTCGCCAAGGCCATGCTGGCCGGTCTGGTACTTGCCGCCTGCGGTACGGCTCTGCCCTTCACCATGTTTGCCGGCGAGACGCAGGCCGACGTGCTCATGGAAACCTATCTGACCATCCCCGCCGGTGTGCTCATCGCGACCGGTCTTGTTAAGGCCATGCTGACCCCCGCCCTCATCAACATGGGCTGGCGCGGCGGCCACTTCTTCCCCGTTATCTTCTCGGGCGTGAGCCTGGGCTACGGCTTTGCTATCCTCACTGGCGCTGATCCGGTCTTTTGCGTCGCCGTCTGCACGGCATCGACGATGGGTGCGGTCATGCGTCAGCCCGTCATGGTTGTGGGCCTGCTGCTCATGTGCTTCCCACTCAAGGGTATCGTCTGCATGATCATCGCCGCAGCCATCGCCGCCGGCATTCCGCTGCCCAAGCCGCTGCGCAAGTAGTACGGTGGCGCACGCCGGGGACATACCGTTTGCCACGGATTTGCGGGAAGGGGCGGCGATCGTGCCCTTCGTGGATTGAGGCTCGCGTGGTTACAGATCGCGTGCTCGATAGACCTTGGTGCTGACAGTGCAGCTGATTGCACATAGTGCGAGCGCCAGTACGGCAATTCCTGCACACAGACAGCCAAGGACGGCGGGATCGGGATTCGCCCCAGCAATCGACATGAGCCAGTTGCTAATGGGGTTGGAGGAGCTCAGCATTGCCATGGCAAGGCATCCGAGCAGGGCAAACAGGCCAACGGATAGGCGCAGCGCCTCCATGTGTCCAAATCGAAAGAACAGCGGCTGTGCCAAAAACACCATCATGAGGGAGATGAGCATCGATGCGGCGGAGGCTATTGTGATTTCAAAGACAGCCTGCCCCGTCGAAGGGACGCCCGCGCTGTTGAAGAGCGGGATGACGACGATGCTCAAAAGCGCGGCGGCGCACGCCATGACGGCCGAAAATGCGACAATGCTCAGGTAGCGTGCGCAGATAATGTCTTTGCGCGAGATGGGCAGCGTTGCCCGATAGCGCTCCCATCCGTTTTGATTGTCGAAGCCTGCCAGTGAGCTCATGACCATGATGGGCGACATGGCGCTGACGGCGCAGGCGCCGGCGCTCATGCCGGAATCGCCATCCGATGCGTTGGCGAGGGTCAACACGACGAATAAAAACAGGCCGACGCCCGCGATGCTCGGGACGAGCGTGCGAACGATGGCGAGCTCGGACATAAAGGCGCGTTTCATTTCGAAGCCCCTTTCAGCGTGAGGCGCAGGTAGTCGTCAATGGTTGCCCGATCGCAAGGAATCTCGGGGAAGGCCTCGAGCGTTTCGCGACGGTTGGGCACGAGCACATCCACGCTATAGGCGCGGTGGGCGGCACGGGCGCCTTCGACGCAAGCCATAAGCTCGGCGGCCTGCGCTTGGGTGCAGTGGGCGATGCCGGCGCGGTCGGTAATATCCTCGCGCGGTAGGTCAAACATAATCGAGCCAGCGTCGATGCAGATGACGCGGTCGGCGGTGCGATCGAGGTCGGATGTATTGTGGCTCGAGAGCAGCACACTGTGTTGGCCGTCAGCGACAAAGGCGAGCAGCTCGTCGAGCAGCTCGTCGCGCGCCATGGGATCAAGGCCTGCGGTAGCTTCGTCCAAAACGAGCAGTTTGGCATTGTGGCTGAGCGCACAGGCAAGCTGCAACTTCATGCCCATGCCGCGAGAGAGGTCCTTGACCTTTGCCTTGGAATCGAGGCCAAATCGGTTGATGAGTCCGCTGAACGTTTCGCGATTCCACATGGGGTACGCCGGGCCTACGAGTGCCTCAACTTCGGCCACCTTGAGTGTGGAAGGGAAGGGGCATGTGTCCAGCACGAGGCCGACACGAGTGCGCAGACAACGCTGCGCTTCATCGGGCGCGTCGGCGCCACAGCGCTGCCCAAACAGGTGCACCTCGCCGGCATCGAGCTTTATAAGCCCGAGCGCGGCTCGAATCGTCGTGGTTTTGCCGGCGCCGTTGGCACCCACAAAGCCGACAATCTGGCCGGGCTCCACAGCGAGTGTGACATCACGCAGCGAAAAACGGTCGCTCACACGGCGTGAGATACCTTTGAGTTCTAAAAGGTTTTGCATGGTATAGCCTTTCTTGCAGATGGCTACTGCATGGTTTCGGGGGCCACGAGGTCGAGCATTTCGTGCAGCTTGTCGCGCGTGACGCCCAAGGCTTCGGCTTGGCTTGCCGCTTTCGCAAGTAACTCTTCGATATGGCAGAGCTGGTTTTCACGCAAGAGTTCTTGGTTGCCCTCGGCGACAAAGCAGCCCTTGCCCTGCACGGTGCAGATAAAGCCGAGCTGCTCCAGGTCGGCGTAGGCGCGCTTGGTGGTGACGACGCTCACGCCAAGATCGCTCGCGAGTGCACGGATGCTGGGGAGTTTGGCTCCCGCAGCGAGCGTGCCCGATAAGATCTGAGCTTTGATCTGCGAGGATATCTGTTCGTAGATGGGCTTGTCGCTCGAATTGGATAGGATAATGTCCACAGCGGCTCCTTAGCTGTTGGGCTACACGTGTATATAACCGGTAAGCACAGTATATACACTATGCACAGTTCTGCAAGAGGCAAATGTGGAGTAAGCCCGCCGGCGCCGTGCTTACTCCAAAAAAATCTCAATCTGTAACACCTAGGTTCGTTTTGGGTCGCTTGCTGTTACAGATTGAGATGTTATTTGCCCGCTTACCTATTTGTCTTAATCTGTAACAGCAAGAGTCGATTTACGCGGCTAGATGTTACAGATTGAGACGCTGGTTGCCTGCCTTCCCGTTAATCTCGATTTACAACAGCTAGACCCGATTTGGGCGGCTAGATGTTACAGAATGAGATTGTGTCGGCGGGCCTACCTATTCGTCTTGATCTGTAACAGGTAGAGACCAAAAACCCGTCTCCCTGTTACAGATTGAGACAATCTGCCGCAGAACACCGTAAACAGTCATTCGTCCAGGCCCCAACTGATGAATTTGTCCTGATAGGTGCCCTAGAGCGAGATTTCGCGGCTACAATAGTGCGGTTACAACGACGTAATGCACTCAATGCAAGAAAGGATCCGCATGGCAAGCCTGTCGGATGAAATCTCGTCGCGCCGCACATTCGCGATCATCAGCCACCCGGACGCCGGTAAGACCACGCTTACCGAGAAACTGCTGCTCTATACCGGTAGCATTCAGACCGCCGGCTCGGTCAAGGGCAAGAGCTCGGCCAAGCATGCCGTTTCGGACTGGATGGACATCGAGAAGGAGCGCGGTATCTCCGTTACCTCCTCGGTGCTGCAGTTCACCTACAACGGTGCCTGCGTCAACATCCTCGATACCCCCGGCCACCAGGACTTCTCGGAGGATACCTACCGTACCCTTATGGCCGCCGACGCCGCGGTCATGGTCATCGACGGCGCTAAGGGCGTCGAGGCCCAGACCAAAAAGCTCTTTAAGGTCTGTACACTGCGCCACATCCCCATCTTTACCTTTGTGAACAAGCTCGACCACGAGGCTCGCGATCCGTTTGAGCTCATGGAAGAGATCGAGAACGTCCTGGGTATCAATACGTATCCCATGAACTGGCCGATCGGCAGTGGCCGCAACTTCCGCGGCGTGTTCGACCGTCAGACCCGTCGCGTCATTGCCTTTGAGGGCGACGGTCATGCCAACGCCACCAAGAAGGTCGCCGAGGTCGAGGCCGAGCTGGGCGACCCCGCCATGGATGAACTCATCGGCGAGGAGAACCATAAGAACCTGATGGACGATATCGAGCTGCTCGATGGTGCCGGCGACGAGCTCGATTTGGATGCCGTGGCCTGCGGCAAGCTGAGCCCGGCGTTCTTTGGCTCGGCGCTCACCAACTTTGGCGTGGAGCCCTTCCTCAAGGAGTTCCTGCGTCTGGCCCCGACGCCGCGCGCCTATACCGATACGCTCACCAGCGAGCCGGTCGATCCCTGCCGCGACGACTTTAGCGGCTTTGTGTTTAAGATCCAGGCCAACATGGACAAGAACCACCGTGACCGCATCGCCTTTGTGCGCATTTGCTCGGGCAAGTTCGAGCGCGGCATGGACGCCTTCCACGTGCAAGGCAACCGCAAGCTCAAGCTTGCCACGGGCACGTCGATGATGGCCGATGACCGCGCCATCGTGGACGAGGCGTACGCGGGCGATATCGTGGGCCTGTTCGATCCGGGTATCTTTAGCATCGGCGACACCGTGTGCTCCGGCAAGCGCCACGTGCAGTATCCGCAGATCCCGACGTTTGCCCCCGAGATGTTCGCTCGCATTACGCAGGTCGACACGCTCAAGCGCAAGCAGTTCGTCAAGGGTATGGAGGAGCTTGCCCAGGAGGGTGCCATCCAGATCTTCCGCGAGCTGGGTGCCGGCATGGAGAGCGTCATCGTGGGCGTGGTCGGCGTGCTGCAGTTTGAGGTACTCGAGCGCCGCCTCAAGGCCGAGTACCGTGTTGAGGTTCGTCGCCAGCCGCTGCCCTATACGGACATTCGCTGGATCCAGAACGACCCCGACACCATCGATATCCCGGGCCTTTCGCTCACGCGCGACACGCTGCGCGTCGAGGACATGCGCGGCGGCAAGCTGCTGCTGTTCACGAGTCCGTGGAACGTGGATTGGGCAACCGATCACAACCCCGATCTTATCCTGTCGGAGTTTGGCAACGTAGCGTTTTAGTGTGCCGGCGCGGTGGCCTGGCGGGGCTGCCGCGCCGTTTGCTTGCCTGATGCCGTGTGAGCGGCTATCATACCCACCGTCGTCTCAAGACCGGGGCGTCCGAGCAGTTCGGGTCCGATATCCTGCTCGTTAAACCTAAAACCAAAGGAGTACATAATGATCAAGAAGGTCATGGAGGACTACAAGGTCCTGTTGCGGAGCATTCCCGCGGCAACGGTTTCGCTGTTTTTCGTGAGTGTCATCATGATGAACCTGCTGGCCAACAAAGAGCTCATCAGCCTGCCGTATCTGGCACTCGATTGCGGCTTTGTGGTGAGCTGGGTTTCGTTTTTGTGCCAGGACATGATCTGCAAGCGCTTTGGCGCCAAGGCATCCATCAAAATCTCTATCCTCGCGCTGCTGGTCAACCTCGCCGTGAGCCTGTGCTTTTGGGCATGTTCGCTCACGCCCGGCATGTGGGGCGCCTACTACGACACGGGCATGATCGAGGTTAACACTGCCCTTAACGCCACCATCGGCGGCACCTGGTACGTGGTGCTGGGCTCTTCGCTGGCAATGCTCGTCTCTGCCGTGGTTAACTCCACGCTCAACCAGTCGCTCGGCCGTATGCTCAAAAAGAATAACTTTGCGAGCTTCGCCTTCCGCTCCTATGTGTCCACGGGTGTTGGCCAGTTTATCGACAACCTGGTCTTTGCCATTGTAGTGAGCCACACGTTCTTTGGTTGGACCTGGGTGCAGGTCCTTATGTGCTCGCTGACCGGCGCTGTCGCCGAGCTGCTGTGCGAGGTCTTCCTGAGCCCCGTGGGCTACAAGGTCGTGCGCGGCTGGGAGCGCGAGAATGTGGGCGCCGAGTACCTCGAGCGTCACGCAACCGCCTAAGGAGCAAGGATGCGGGTTTTGATCACGGGCGCTTCGGGCGGTATCGGAGCCGCGTGCGTGCAGCGCTTTTTGGACGAGGGCCACGAGGTCGTGGGCTTTGATCTGCTGCCGACGGCGATCGAACACGAGCGCTACCGCCATCTGATCGTTAATGTCTGCGAGCCGGACTCGTTTCCAGGCGACCTTGAACCCCAGGTGATCGTGAACGTTGCCGGTACGCAGGATTCGGCCGACGATATCGCCGCCAACCTGTGTGGCACCATCAACGTGACCGAGCGTTACGCCTTTGTGGGGGAGGGGCTTGCCGCCAAGCCGGCGCCGGCTATCAAATCCGTGGTCAATGTGGGGTCGGCGAGCGGGCATACGGGATCGGAGTTTCCCGCCTATGCCGCCAGCAAGGGCGGCGTAATCGCCTACACCAAGAATCTTGCAAACCGCCTGGCACCGCAGGCCATCGCCAACAGTGTGGACCCGGGCGGCGTTATCACGCCGCTCAACCGTTGCGTGATGGAAGACGAGCACCTGTGGAACCAGATTATGGAGCTCACGCCGCTTAAGCGCTGGGCCACCGCCCAAGAGATCGCCGAGTGGATCTACTTTGTGGGCGTGACCAACCGGTTTATGACCGGGCAGAGCCTGCTGATCGATGGCGGCGAGGCCGGCCGCACACAATTTATTTGGCCCGAATAGGAAACGCGCCCGATGGAAAGCCGTCGGGCGCGTTTTTGATGTATCGATTTTTAGCCGAGGCAAATCCAGTTGACGGGGATCGAGCCATGCTGTTCGAGTAACCGATTGGCAGCGGAGAAGGGGCGCGACCCCATAAAAGCGGGGAGTTCCGCCGTGGCACGATTGGCCGAAAGCGGCGAGGGGTGCGTGGAGGCCAGACAGAACTTGCTGGTTGCCTTACCCGCGCCGGTCGCGGCGAGCTTGCCTTCGACCACCTGCTGGGCAAAGCGACCCCATGCCAAAAAGACTACCGGCTGGGGCAGCTGACAGCAGCGTTCGATAACGTAGTCGGTGAGCGTGCTCCAGCCCAGCTTGGCGTGCGAGTTCGCGGCATGCTCGCGCACGGTGAGCGTGGTGTTGAGGAGCAGGACGCCCTGTTGTGCCCATGGTGTTAGATCTCCCGTGGCGGGAATAGGGCAGCCCAGATCGGCATTGAGTTCCTTGTAAATGTTGCGCAGGCTCGGCGGCAACTTGGCTTGCGTCGCAGGGACCGAAAACGACAGCCCCATGGCCTGGTTGGGTCCGTGATAGGGGTCCTGACCCAAGATGACAACTTTGACCTGGTCGGCCGGCGTATAGGCGAGGGCATTGAGGATGTCGTCTTGTGCCGGGTAGATGATCTGCTCGGCACGCAAAAGGGCGATGCGCTCGA
Source organism: uncultured Collinsella sp. (assembly GCA_900545835.1). Lineage (GTDB taxonomy): Bacteria > Actinomycetota > Coriobacteriia > Coriobacteriales > Coriobacteriaceae > Collinsella. Next base: position 7,736 of record URBB01000092.1, read on the forward strand.
GCAGCTGGTTCGTAGTGTCACGTACCGGCTGCGGCGCATCGCCCAACCAAGTTGCTATGTTGCGGTCGCGAGTTGCGGTGTCCATGGGGCTCCTTTATGGCAGATGCTCTGTTGGCATCTATTGTAAAGGCGTCCGTAGACCTTTGCGTCGGGGTACAAAAGGCGAGGCGCTTACGAGGCTCGCTCGGGCGTTCCTGCCATGCGGGTATGGTCGTGAGCATGCGCATGAAGTCGCGGGAGCTGCACGGTTGCCGCCATGACGCCGGTGAGGATGAGGGCAGCGCCAAAGAAGGCGATGGGACTCAGGACCTCGCCGACCAAGAAGAACGAAAAGACGGCGGAGCAGACTGGCTCGAGCGAGAAGGCGAAGCCGGTGGTCTCGGCAGGCACGTGGGGCTGTGCGAGCGTCTGGGTGATAAAGCCGTAGGCAGAGCAGATGAGTGCGAGCGCGACGACAACGACGATCTCGCCGGGCTGTCTCTTATACACATCTCCGAGC
>URBB01000093.1 GCA_900545835.1 uncultured Collinsella sp.
GTCGGCAGCGTCAGATGTGTATAAGAGACAGCGTATGTCCACGATCTTGCCGTTGCCGCCAAGGCAGCGTCGGCCTCGCTTGCCACGGCGAGCGATGAACAGCGCCAGGAGGCCGTGCGCGCCATGGCCGCAGCACTGCGCAACGGTGTCGACTCCATCGTCGCCGCTAACGAGCTCGATATGTCCGCCGCGCGCGATGCGGGTACCTCGGCCGGACTGCTCGATCGCCTGCTGCTGACGCCCGAGCGCGTCGAGGGCATGGCCGCCGGCCTGGAAAAGCTTGCCGAGCTGCCCGATCCCGTGGGCCGCGTGCTCGACCACCGCGTGCTTGCAAGCGGCGTGGACCTGACCCGTGTGAGTGTGCCGCTGGGCCTGGTCGCTATGGTCTACGAGGCGCGCCCCAACGTGACGGCCGACGCCGCAGGCATCTGCATCCGTACCGGCAACGCCTGCATTCTGCGCGGCGGCTCGCTGGCCTATCACTCGTGTGCCATGATCGCCGAGCTGCTGGCCGATGCGCTCGAGGCCAAGGGCTTCCCGCGCGAGGCCGTCTCGATGATCGAGTCCACCGATCGCGAAGCCACCGGCGAGCTCATGAAGCTCCGCGGTATCGTCGACGTGCTCATTCCGCGCGGCGGTGCAGGCCTGATTCAGCGCTGCGTGCGCGAGTCGCTCGTTCCGGTGATCGAGACGGGCACGGGCAACTGCCACATCTACGTGCATGAATCCGCCGACTTTGATAAGGCGCTCAACATTATCGTCAATGCCAAGACCCAGCGCGTAGGCGTGTGCAATGCCGCCGAGTCGCTGCTGGTCGACCGCGCTGTGGCCGATGCGTTTTTGCCCGCGGTCGTGGCCGTGCTGCATGACCACGGCGTGCTCATTCACGGCGACGAGGCAACCTGCGCCGCATGCGCCGATGCCGGGCTTGCCGAGGGTGATGACTACGTCGCCGCGACTGAGGAGGACTGGGGTCGCGAGTACCTGGCGCTCGAGATGAGCGTGAAGGTCGTGGCAAACGAGGACGAGGCCATCGCACACATCAACCGCTACGGCACGATGCACTCCGAGGCCATTGTTGCCGAGGACACGGATGCTTGCGAGCGCTTCCTGGATGCGGTCGATGCCTCGGCCGTGTACGCCAACGCCAGCACGCGCTTCACTGACGGCGGCGAGTTTGGCCTGGGCGCCGAGATTGGCATCTCGACCCAAAAGCTCCACGCCCGTGGCCCCTTTGCCGCCGAGGCCCTCGCTACCTACAAATACAAGCTCCGAGGCACCGGCCAGGTCCGCCCCTAACGACCGCGCAAGAAAAACCGCCACAAAGGTGCCTGTCCCCTTTGTGGCGGTTTTAGCTGGCGCGGGCGGTTAGGCCTGGAAGGTATCGCGATCGGGCGCGAAGGACTGCATGGCCGCGATGGTGCGGTCAAAGAGCTCGGGGAGCTCCCAGCCGAGCATCTCGGCGCCCTGCGAAATCACGTCGCGCGAGCAGCCGGCGGCAAAGCGCTTGTCCTTGAACTTCTTCTTGAGCGACTTGGTCGTAAAGTCCATAACGCTCTTGCTCGGGCGCATGATGACGGCGGCGCCGATCAGGCCGGTGAGCTCATCGCAGGCAAACAGGATCTTCTCCATCTGCAGCTCGGGTTTGGGCAGCGAGGTGTTGAAGTCCGACGTGTGCGTCTGGATGGCGCGAATGAGCTCGGGAGACGCACCTTCGCCCTTAAGAATCTCGGCAGCATAGATGGTGTGGTTCATGGGGTCGTCCTCATGCTCCTCCCAATCCAGGTCGTGCAGCAGACCGACGATGCCCCAAAACTCCTCGTTCTCGGGGTCGAACTCGCGCGCAAAGTAGCGCATAGTGCCCTCGACCGTCTCGCCATGGGTGATGTGGAACGGGTCCTTGTTGTGCTCGTTGAGCAGTTCGAACGCGCGGTCGCGGGTGATTCCGGCGGTAAGCGGCTCTGCCATAGGAGACTCCTTGTGCTCGTGGGTATCGATAAGAATGAATACTACTAGAACAAGAAAACCACCACAAAGGTGCCTGTCCCCTTTGCGGTGGTTTTGGCGCGGATGGGTTAGTTGAGGGCGGCTTGGGCTAGGCGGGCTTCGGCGGCCTCCTCGGTGACGCCCAAGGCCACGGCGAACTCCTCGATGGAGCGGCGCTTGGCCTCCTTGAGTACGCGCATGTAGTAGGAGCTGGGCTTTTTATCAGCTTCCTCGGCCTGGCGAATGCGGTGCATCATGGTCTTTGCCACGCGGACCGTCTCGGGCGCGCCCAGCTTGAGCTGCTGCTTAAAGTGCGTCTCCTCAAGTGAGCTGTTGCGCTCGGTAAAAGTGTCGCACTCCAGCTCGTCATAGTGGCTCAGCAGGTGCTCGGCATCTTGCTGAGAGATGGCGGCGTGCAAACGGTCGGCCTGCGCCACGGGGTACATGAGGATCGTCTGCGCATGTCCCTGCTTGGTCTCGAGCAACAGCATGGGCTGCGGTGTGTCGTCCCTAAAACCGACGACGGTGCAGACTCCCTGACCCGGATGAATGACGTGTTGACCGATTGAGAACATGCTACCTCCAACTTATACGAATTTACGTATGTCTAGAATAACACGCTGACGTGCGCAAACCCTTACTTTATGCAGGAAAAGCACACAACTCTGATAGGTAAGAGTATTCGATAACAGGCGCAGCTCATTCACACCTTTATACATTTTCAACGCCTGCATAATCTGCAGGCAGACTGGCATCTTTGAGTGACTCCATACAAGCTGTAGTCAATTTTGTGCATATGCAATATCGATTGGCTTTACCCTGCGACAGTGCCCGTCGCTTGTGATAGAGTGCTACAAACTCTGGCTTTTGCCCTACGAGTGACCAAGAGCTCGGGGGCTTTAACACAAGGAGGACCTATGCCCGAGAAGATTGAAGAGCTGGTACGCGCTGCGCTTGCTGCGGCCCAGGAGGCCGGCGACCTTTCCGCATTTGAACTTGACGATTGCGCCATCGAGCGACCGGCTGACACTTCTCATGGCGAGTGGACCTCTACCATGGCCCTGAAGTCCGCCAAGCTGGCTCACTGTGCCCCGCGCAAGATTGCCGAGGCTGTCGTTGCCCATATGCCCGAGGACCCCGCGATCGAGAAGGTCGAGATCGCCGGCCCCGGCTTCATCAACTTCTACCTCTCCGTTGCCGTCAAGAATGCCATCTTTGGCGAGGCTCGCGAGAAGGGCATGGACTTCGCTAAGTCCAACGTCGGTGGCGGCCTGAAGACCCAGGTCGAGTTCGTCTCCGCCAACCCCGTCGGCCCCATGCACATCGGCCATGGCCGCTGGGCCGCTCTGGGCGATTCGCTCTGCCGCGTTATGGACCATGCCGGTTACGACATCCAGCGTGAGTTCTACATCAACGACCACGGCTCTCAGATGAACACCTTCGGCAACTCCATCAGCACGCGCTATATGCAGCTTGCCGACATCATCGCCAAGCAGGGCGTGGATATCGACGAGGCTCACAAGCTGCTGATCGCAGACCGCGACGCCTTCGTTGCCGACGAGAACGACGAGCACCCCGAGACCCATCCGTACCAGGACAATTTTGCCGAGACCCTGGGCAAGGACTCCTATGGCGGCGACTACATTATCGACGAGGCCGCCGAGTTCTGGCGCACCGACGGCGATAAGTGGGTCGAGGCCGATCCTCAGGAGCGCATGGAGAGCTTCCGCGAGCGCGGCTATGTGAAGATGGTCGACAACATGCGCGACCTCTGCCACGCCGTCAATTGCGACTTCGATCGTTGGTACTCCGAGCGTTCGCTGTATGTGAAGGACACCGAGGGCGAGACCGCCGGCACCTCTGCCGTCGACCGCGCTTTTGAGAAGCTCGACAAGATGGGCTACCTCTACACCAAGGACGGCGCCCTGTGGTTCCGCTCCACCGACCTGGGCGATGACAAGGACCGCGTCCTGATCAAGTCCGACGGCGAGTACACCTACTTCGCCTCCGACGTTGCCTATCACTGGGATAAGTTCCAGCGCGTCGACCACGTCATCGACATCTGGGGTGCCGACCACCACGGCTACATCGAGCGCGTCCGCTGCGTCTGCGACGCTCTTGGCTATCCCGGCAAGTTTGAGGTTCTGCTGGGCCAGCTCGTCAACCTGCTGCGCAACGGCAAGCCCGTCCGTATGTCCAAGCGTAAGGGCACCATGGTGACCCTGCAGGAGCTCGTCGACGAGGTCGGTTCCGACGCCGCTCGCTACACGCTCATCTCCAAAAGCTCCAACCAGATGGTCGACTTCGATATCGAGGCCGTCAAGAAGCGCGACAACTCCAACCCGGTCTATTACGTGCAGTACGCTCACGCCCGCGTGTGCTCCATCCTGCGCCGTGCCGCCGACGTTACGCCCGAGCAGGCTGACGAGATGGGCATGAAGGCCGTTGCCGCCAAGGCCATCGGTGAGAACGTCGATTACTCGCTGCTGACCGACCCGACCGAGCTCGCCCTTTCGCGTAAGCTCAACGAGCTCACCGACCTGATTGCCAGCTGCGCTCGCGACCGCGCCCCGTTCCGTCTGACGCACTTTGCTGAGGAACTCGCCGGCGACTTCCACAGCTTCTACGCTGCCTGCCAGGTTCTGCCGAGCGAGGGCCGTCCCGTCGACCCCGAGCTTTCGCGCGCCCGTCTGGCCGCTTGCGACGCCGTTCGCGTGACGCTCGCCCTGGTGCTCACCCTCGTTGGCGTTTCCGCGCCCGAGCAGATGTAATCTGCGGGTCATTTGACCGTACAGACTTGGTTTAACTAAGCCTTGAAAGCCCGATCTCCCACTGAACTGCCTCCCATTTCTTGGACATGAGAAATGGGAGGCTTTCTTTATGCGCGTTGATTTGAGGGTGAAGCATGATGTCGAGGCCAGGAAGGCGGCCATAGGGCTCTTCGAGCTCGGGCACGGGTATAAATCTGCCGCGATTGCCCTTTCGCTTCCCGCGGAAGCCGTGAGAAGATGGCAGGAGATATACCGCGCGTTCGGGAGCGAGGTGCTGCTGCGCATGGACGGAAAGCAGGGCAGGTACACATACGAGCAGAAGGTCGCCGCCGCCTCCGCCGTCGTCGACGGCGGCATGACGAAGACCGAGGCGATGGCGGCGTTCGGCATAATGTCGATGTCGCCGCTCAAGAAGTGGTGCGCGCTATACCGCGAGGGCGGCGCGGAGGCCCTGCGCCCGAGGCCCAAGGGCCGGCCGAGCGGTTCCAGGGCGAGGCCGCGGACCCGCGAGGAGGAGCTCGAGGAGCGGTGCCGTAGACTCGAGGCCGAGGTGGCCTACCTAAAAAATTACGCGCCCTGGTCGAGAGGGACGGGCTCTGACCAGGGCGAAGGCCGAAGCGGTCGCGGCCCTGCGCGCCGAGGGGCACGCGCTCGGGCACCTGCTCGCATGCGCCGAGCTCAAGCGGTCGACCTACTACTACGCCCCCGCGCACCCGCCGAGGCCCACGCGCCCCGAGCTCCGGGAGGCGGCCGCCGAGATCTTCTCGCGCACCGCCAACGGCTGCGGGCACCGGCAGATAGCGATGTGCCTCAGGGCGGAAGAGGGGGCCGTGATAGCCGACAAGACCGTGCTCAAGATGATGCGCGAGATGGGGATTCGCTGCGGCATCAGACGCGAGACGGCCTACCACAGGTACAACTCGTACAAGGGCGTCGTCGGCAGGACGTTCGAGAACGTGATCGCGAGGGATTTCGACGCCGGGGCCCCGTGGCGGAAGCTGGGGACGGACGTCACCGAGTTCAAGGTGGCCGGCGGCAAGGCCTACTGGGCCCCGACGCTGGACTTCTGCACCAAGGAGATCGTGGCGAGCGACATATCGACCACGCCCGACATGGCCCAGCAGGCGAGGATGCTCGACGGGCTGCTGTCCAAGATCCCCGAGGGCGCCGCCCCGACCATGCACTCGGACCGGGGCTGGCAGTACCAGCACGCCTCGTACACATCCAGGCTCGAGGCCGCCGGCATCGTCCAGAGCATGTCCAGGAAGGCGAACTGCATCGACAATGCCGCCACCGAGCAGCTCTTCGGCCACGTCAAGGACGAGTTCTACAGGGGCCGCGAGTGGAAGACGTTCGAGGATTTCAAACGCGACCTGGAGGAATACATAGTCCACTGGAACACGAGCCGGAGGCAGGTAAGATTGAAGGGCCTGACCCCGGAGGAGTACCGGAATCAGGCCCTCGCGGCCTAGTCGCTATTTAGGGCGTCCAAGATTTGGGGCGCAGTTCACTTCGCGCGGGCTTTTCGCTAGACAAGCTAGAAGACAAGCTAGAAACACCAGGCGGGACAGACAACCTTTGAATATTTTGCGTTTTGAGCATTTGATGCCCAACCTCCTGAAAGGACATCAAGAAAATCCGTCGGATTATAGTAGGTCGGACGAAGAGAGCGCTCCCAAAAGGCGTCGCCGTTACTCAAAGAATTCCCAAGTTGACTTTTATTCTCGGGTGTTCTGAACACTTCGTACTGAGTCCCTTCTTTACTGAGCCAACTGTTCGGCGGCCATTTAGCGCCATTTTCGGTTACTTCGGGGTTATCAACTATTTCCGAATAGCTAAGCAGGAACAGTTTGTCGGTGGTAGCCGTCACGGCGGCGTCCTTGTTCTCGATACCGCTGTCGACGTTGTTCGTGAGCTTCCTGACGGATTTCACCTTGGACTGGAAATCTGAGGGCATGAGGTTCCAGATTTCACCCGAGTTCATTTTCCCGCGGAGCTCTGACTTCTCCCAACCGCCGATAGTCTTGCCATCGGGATTCATGCGTGAGGAGATATTCGTTGATGTTGTAAAGAATGTAAGACCTGCCTTGCCGGACCCGTCCGCGAGTTCGTCGTGGTTGATACCGATGATTCGGTAGGTCAGCGTCTTGCCGTCCGTCAGCTTCACCGAGAACTTCGTCCCAGCGTCCATCGCAGCCTTTGCCTTGGCATAGGCGAGAGACGAAGTCCCGTTTTTGGCGAGGTCTTTGGCAACCGCCTCCTGCTCGTCGAGTGTCCAGTCCTTCGCTTCCTTGGCGACGGCCGCCTGGACGGTCGCGGAATCGGCGCCTGTGGAGCCGCCGCCGGACGCGCCTCCCTCGGTGCCGCCGGTCGTCCCATTGTTCACCGTGTTGCCGACCAGGTTGAACTGGTTGCGGATGGCTCCGGCCACGCCTGGTCCCGCCAACACGATGACCAGGCCGATTACCGCGATGATCAGGACATACTCGATGATAGATTGGGCTCGGAGGCGGGCACCTCTAGGAGATACCCCCCCCCGAAGGTTCTGCGCCGCTGCATACATATGCGACACTCCCTTCGTATGGGGATTGATATTGCATGCAGGAGCGTACGTTAGAGCGAACCGATCAGCCCGTAACGTGCCGCTGCGGCAACGGTAGCGGCGGGGGAAAGAGTCAGGCGCTCTGAGAGCAGCCATGACGCCCGCTTCGGGCGTTGCCCGCATTCCTATCGAGTCAACCGCTTCATACCTTTAGACAGACGAATGAAAGCCATAGAAAAGCGGGATCCGGCTATAAGCCGGACCCCGCCCAAGGCCTCGTTGTAGGCCTCGGTGTCCGCCATGTCCTCAGCCTTCTCGAGCGCGGCCCTTCTCACGAACTCGGAAAAGGACATGCCCGCGGCGTCCGCATTATCCCGAATCGAAGCTCTTTCGTCCTCATCGAACTTGACCGCAATCTCGCACATCGCCATGGCCGCTCCCGTCAGCGCCGTCATCTGAGTGAGTCAATTATCCACCCACCGCGTACTTCCCGAACTCGAAACGCCAAGCAGGATGAGGCTCTACACGAGGACGCCGCAGAGGTACTGGCGGAGGAGCGCGGCAGGCGCTCTAAGAGCCACTGTATGACCCATTTTCTCCTCAACCCGATAACTATGCTTCAAGACGACAATCGTTCGCGCGGTTACCAAAAGAAACTAGAAACACCAGGCGGGGCAGACGTAACCATAGCTCGACGCAAAGATGTTGCTCGACGGAGTGCCGTGGTTGTCGACATAGAGGAAGCGCACAGAGTTGTCTGGAAGCACCGAACGCTCCCACGAACCGCCGCCTGTGGCAATGGCAGGGTTGCCCGAGTGGCTATTCATCACCTTGCCCTTGAAGGCCTCGTACTGGGTTCCCTCTTGTCCAATCCATGAATAGTCAGACCAATCGCTATATGGGGTCTCGACGATTTCGGAG
>URBB01000094.1 GCA_900545835.1 uncultured Collinsella sp.
AACGCCGTAACCTACAGCGCGTCAGCGCAGCGCTTACAGATATGAGCGTGGCCGTTGTACTCGCCGACGGTGGTGCGGTAGTTCCAGCAACGGTCGCAGCACTCGCCCTCGGCTGCCTCGATGGCAACGGAGAGTTCCTCGCCCTGGGTCAGCTCAACATCGGAAACGATGTAGAACTCGGCCAGGTCGACGGCCTTATCACCGGTCAGCAGCGCGTACATCTCGGCGGGAACGACCGCCTTGACGCGGACCTGCTGGCTCTTGGTGAAGGTACCGGCGGAGCGGGGATCCTCAAGGGCCTTGGTCACGGCGCTACGGAGCTCGAGTGAAGCCTCGAGCACGCCCTCAAACTCATTGGCCTCGTCGAACGTGATGGGCGACTTGTACCAATCGAGCAGCGCGGCGTACTTCTGGTGATCGACGCAGCCGGCGGGCGCATAGGCCATGGCCTCGTCAACCGTGTAGGACAGGATCGGCTGCAGGTCGCGCATGAGCATCGAGAAGAGCTCGGCAAGCACGGTCTGGGCGCTGCGGCGCTCGAGCGAGCCGGGCTTCTCGCAGTACAGACGGTCCTTCAGGGCGTCGAGATACACGTTGGAGAGCTCGGTAACCACGAAGTCGTAGAGCGCACGGTAAGCGCGCGGGAACTCGTAGCAAGAGTAAGCGTCGTCGACCTCGGCCTGGACCTGGGTCAGACGGGCAACCATGAGCTTGTCGAGCGGCAACAGGTCGGCAAAGGCGACGCCGTCGGTCTCGGGCTCAAACTGGCCCTCGAGCTCGGAGAGCAGGAAGCGCAGCGTGTTGCGGAAACGACGGTAGGCATCGGACGTACGAGCGAGGATCTCGTGGTCGATGGAAACGTCGGAGCTGGTATCGACAGATGCAACCCACAGACGGATGATGTCGGCACCCATCTCGTCACAGACCTTGTTGGGGTCGATGACGTTACCGAGCGACTTGGACATCTTGCGGCCCTGGCCGTCGAGCGTGAAGCCCTGCGAGACGACCGCCTTATACGGAGCGTGGCCGTTGGCGCCCACCGAGGTGAGCAGCGAGCTCTGGAACCAGCCGCGGTGCTGGTCGGAGCCCTCGAGGTACACGTCCGCCGGATACTCCAGCTCGGGGCGATACTCGCAGACGGCCTTCCAGGAGACGCCGGAGTCCCACCACACGTCGAGGATGTCCTTATCGGCCTTGAGGTGATGGCCGCCGCACTTGGGGCAGACGCAGGCCTCGCCCAGGTAGCTCTCGGGAGCGTCGGTGAACCAGGCGTCGGAGCCCTTCTCGTGGAAGAGCTTGATGACGGCGTCGAGAGTAGCGTCGTTCATGACCTTCTCGCCGCAGTCGGCGCAGGTGTAGCTGGGGATAGGCACGCCCCAGTTGCGCTGACGGCTGATGCACCAGTCGGGACGCTGCTCGACCATGGCGCCGATGCGGTTGGCCGCGTGGGCCGGATACCACTTGACGTTCTCGCGGACCTCTTTGCCAGCCTGCTCGCGCAAACCGGTCTTGTCCATCGAGACAAACCACTGGTCGGTAGCACGGAAGAGCACCGGATGCTTGCAGCGCCAGCAGTGCGGATAGCTGTGCGTGATCTTCTTCTCAAGTACCAGGGTGCCGCGCTCGCGCAGGAACTCGATGATGTGCGGGTTTGCCTCATCGGTGTCCATACCGCTGAAGGGGCCACCGGTACCAAACTCCTCGCCGGTGTAGAACTTGCCGTCGTCATCGACCGGCATGCAGATGTCGGTAATGCCCTCCTTGAGGCAGGCAAAGTAGTCGTCGACGCCGTGGCCGGGCGAGTTGTGGACGATACCGGTACCGTCATCGACACCGACGTAATCGGCCAGCAGCGCCACGCCCTCAACGCCGTCAAAGATCGGCTGCTTGTAGTGGATGTGGTGGAAGGTCTCGGCGGAAACCACGTAGGGCTTGCCGTCGACCATGACCGGGGTGTACTCCCAGCCAAACTCCTCACAGCACTTGGGAGCCAGGTCCTCGAGCATGACCTCGGCACGACCCTCGTGCTCAACGGCGACATAGGCGGCGCCGGGCTTAAGGGAAACGGCCTGGTCGGAGGGGATGGTCCACGGCGTGGTCGTCCAGATGATAAAGTCGACCGGGCCGTCGAAGTTCTCGAGACCGGCGGGCTTGGAAGTCATCTCGAAGCGCACGAAGATGGACGGGCTCGTCTCGTCGGAGTACTCAATCTCGGCCTCGGCCAGCGCAGTGTGGCAGTGCTTGCACCAGTGGACGGGCTTGTGACCGCGATAGATCATGCCCTTGTCGAACATGGCCTTGAAGACCTCGATATCAGCGGCGTCGTGCTGGTGATAGAGCGTCAAATAGGGGTTGTCCCAATCGCCGAGCACGCCCAGGCGACGGAAGCCCGCCTTCTGCAGCTCGATGTTCTCGACAGCGAACTCGTTGCAGAGCTCACGGATCTTGGCCGTTGAGGTCTGGTTGAACTTCTCGGTGCCGAGCTTTTCCTCGACCTTGTGCTCGATCGGCTGACCGTGGCAGTCCCAACCGGGGACATAAGGAACTTCGCAGCCCTGCATCATCCAGTAACGGTTGATCATGTCCTTGGAGATCTTGTTCATGGCGTGGCCGATGTGGATCGGGCCGTTAGCGTACGGAGGGCCGTCGTGCAGCACGAACTTCTTGTGACCCTCGTTCTTCTTTAGAACCTGCTCGTAGACCTTGTTGTCCTGCCAGTCCTTGAGTCGCTTGGGCTCGGACTTGGAAAGACCGGCACGCATGGGAAATCCGGTTTTGGGCAGATTCATCGTCTGCTTGTACTCGTTTGCCACGGTACCCCTTTCATGTCATGGGCGCGCACGCCCTCTGGGCACCAAAAAGCGCCCGTCCCTACAAGCTGGGACGAAGCGCCGCAAAACGGGCTGCACGCCCGCAAAAGCTCTTCGCTTAACCACCCAGCTTAGATGCCCTCGCCCGCATATTCGCACGCTCGCATCCGTTACTCGGCTGGTCTGTATCGACGACCATCTCGGCGATGTCTACTAAGACGAACCTGCACGGCACGTCCGTTGGGACCGCAGCTCCGGGGTGATTTTCATCGGTCGCATGCACGGGTTCTCAGCGCACCCCGCTCTCTGTAGCATGCGGACGGCCGACTACTCGTCCCCATCAACGCTTATGCGGTGTATGCTAGCACGTTCCGCGCCGGCGAAAAACCCTCAACACTGGTTTTATACGTTCGAAATTTCTCGCTATTGCAGCCCTTCTCTAGGAGCAAAATACCTGAAAGCACTCTATCGAACGAAAGAAGGTTGCTATGCGCACGATTGGAATGAGCGACTACACCGTTGGCGAGGATTGCTTTACCGAACTGCCCGCCGCACTGGCAGAGTACGGCGCGAAGAAGGTCGCCATCATTGGCGGCAAGCGAGCCCTGGCTGCGGCGCTGCCGGGCATCGAGGCGGCACTTGAAGGTACCGATGTCGAGGTCCTGGAGACGCGCGTCTATGGCACCAACAGTACGCGTGCCAATATTGCCAAGGTTGTGAACTCCCCTGCCTGCCAGGAAGCCGACGTGCTCATTGCTTGCGGCGGCGGCAAGGCGCTCGACACCGTGAAGACCGCAGCCATCGAGCTCAAGAAGATCGTCTTTACGGTCCCGACGATCTGTTCCAACTGCTCCGCCGCGACCGCCATTGCCGTCGTGTACAACGACGACGGCTCGCTCGAGGGCTATTCATACCCCAACCGACCGGCGCACATCTTCATCAACCCCAAGATCATCGCCGAGGCACCGGCGGAGTACTTCTGGGCCGGCGTGGGTGATGCCCTGTCCAAGCAGCCCGAGGTCGAGTACGCCACGAGCGCCGGCAACTTGGAGCACACCGCCGGTCTTGGCCTGGCACTCGCCCACACCTGCTCCGAGCCGCTGTTTACCTATGGCGTCCAGGGTCTTGAGGACGTGCGCCAGGACCTGTCGAGCGAGGCCGTCAAGCAGATCGCACTCGATATCGTGGTCAATACGGGCTATGTCTCGAACCTGACCAACCAGAACGATTACTACTACAACTCGAGCGTGGCGCACGCGTTCTACAACGCCACTTGCAGCATCCCGCGTAAGGGCACCTATCTGCACGGCGAGGTCGTAAGCCTGGGCGTGCTGGTGCTGTTTGCCTATACGGGCGATACCGAGAACCTTGAGCGCTATGCCGCCTTTAACAAGCAGATGGGGCTGCCCGTGACGCTGGAGCAGGTCGGGCTTTCCGAGGCCGACATCCCGGCCCTGTGCGAGTACGCGCACGCCACCAACGAGTGGAAGCAGGGAAACCCCGAGCCCTTCACCGACGAAAAGTTCGCCGCCGCCATCAAGGCCGCCAACGCCTACGGCCACACCCTCTAGGCCTAACCCAAAACCACCACAAAGGAGCAGCACCTTTGTGGTGGTTTTTTATTGCTGTAACATGCTCGAGTCGAATTCGCTTGCCGGGATCACGCGGTACCCGTGACGCAGCAGCAGATCGACAAAAACACCGTTGCCCGCAGTGAGCGTGCCGCTGAAGGTTCCGTCGTAGATACGGCCCGCGCCGCACGAGGGACTGCGGTCCTGCAGGATGCACACGGCGATCTCTTCCGGTCCGCCTGCCTGCTCGCACATATCGAGCGCACGTTGGGCACCCTGACGAAACTCGCGATCGACTGAGGTGCCCTCGCAGGTACGGACCTCGCCGTTCACAATCTCGGACGGCTTGCGCGGCGTGGGCAGGCCGCCAAAGACCTCAGGGCACACCAAGAGGACCTCGGTCCCCGTGCGTTCGCACGCTTCGACCAGTTCGCGATGGTAATTATCGAGGCCGTTATACTTGCAGCTCTCGCCCATCAAACAGGCGCTCACCACGATCTTCATACATATCCCTCCCAAGCAAAACGCCCCATTTGAGATAAAAGCTCAAATGGGGCGTGCGATGCTATGTAACCAGCCTTACTGCTGCTTTGGCATCAGCGGATTCTCGCGCGTGAGGAGATTCATAAACTCCTCGCCCGTGATGGTCTCCTTCTTGTACAGATAACGAGCCAGCTCATGGAGCTTGAACTTGTTCTCCTTGAGGATCTGCAGGGCGCGATCGTGCGCATCCTCGATCAGCTTAGCGACAATCGCGTCCACACGCTCGGCCGTACCAGGGGCGCAGGTGAGCGACGTATCCTGATTGAGATACGCGTTCTGCACGGTACCGAGCGCCATCATGCCAAACTCGTCGGACATACCAAAGCGCGTCACCATGTTACGGGCGAGCTTGGTGGCCTGTTCGATATCGTTGGCGGCACCGGTCGTCATCTCGCCAAAGATGAGTTCCTCGGCCGCACGGCCGCCGCAGTAGACGGCAAGCTTGTCCAAGACCTCCTGGCGTGTCGTCAGGAAGCGCTCGTCCTCCTCGACCTGCATGGTATAGCCAAGAGCACCGCTCGTGCGCGGCACGATGGTGATCTTGGTAACCGGCGCGGAACCCTTTTGGCGGGCAGCGACGATGGCATGACCGATCTCGTGGTAGGAAACGACCTGCTTCTCATGGTCGGAAAGCACCGTGGACTTGCGCTGCTGGCCGGCGATGACAACCTCCACCGACTCCTCAAAGTCGTCCTGGGTTGCACGCTTGCGACCCTCGCGAACGGCGCGCAGGGCGCCCTCGTTGATGATATTGGCCAGGTCGGCGCCCGAGGCACCAGGCGTGGCGCGGGCAATCGCGGTCAGGTCGATCGGCGGCTCGGTCTTCACGCTCTTGGCATGCAGCTCGAGGATGTTCTTACGGCCGGTCAGATCGGGCAACTCGACGGGGATGCGGCGGTCAAAACGACCGGGGCGCAGCAGCGCCGGATCGAGACTGTCGGGGCGGTTGGTTGCGGCAAGGACAACGATACCCTTGTGGTTATCGAAGCCATCCATCTCGGTCAGCAACTGATTGAGCGTCTGCTCGCGCTCGTCGTTGCCGCTAAAGCCGCCGCCATCGCGCTTCTTACCGATGGTATCGATCTCATCGATAAAGACGATACACGGGGCCTTTTCCTTGGCCTGCTTAAACAGGTCACGAACCTTTGCAGCGCCGCGACCAACAAACATCTCAACGAACTCAGAGCCCGAAATGCTAAAGAACGGAACACCGGCCTCGCCGGCAACAGCCTTGGCAAGCAGAGTCTTACCGGTACCCGGAGGGCCAACAAGGAGAGCACCGCGCGGCAGCTTGGCGCCGATCTCCTCGTAGCGCTGCGGCTTCTCCAGAAAGTCGACGACCTCCTTGAGAGACTCCTTGGCCTCTTCCTGACCGGCGACGTCCTTAAAGGTCACGCCCACGTCCTTGGAGGCGATCACGCGCGCGCCGGACTTGCCCAGTCCACCGCCGCCAAAACCGCCGCCACCAAAGTTCATCGACGGACCGTCATCACCCATGGCCTTCTTCATGCGGCGGTTGAGCCACCAGCCAATCAGGAAGAAAATCGCCATGGGAAGAATGAGGGTGAGCAGGTAGTAGGTCATCAGACCCGAGTTCTTATCGGGAACGACTGACTCAAGCGAGGCGCCAGATTCAAGCACGCGATCGGTAAAACCCGCATCATTCGGCACACCGGTCGTCTTGTAGGCGATGTTCTCGTCCTCGCCCTTCTTGGTGTAATAAATCGTGTAATCGTCCGTGTTGTACTCGACCTTGTCGACACTCTTCTTATCGAGCGCTTTGACAAACGTCGAATAATCGGTCTTCGTAATCTGCTGCGTGTGACCGATGTTGGGGAACAGAACGGTCGAGAGCACGAGGTAGACGACGAAGGCGATGAGCACGTAGAGGATCATATTCCGTCTACGTTTGTTGTCATCCATCTCCATCTGCTTGAACTCCATCTACTGGGGTTGATAATGCTAACTAGAATACCCAACCCGGCCGGCGATAAACCGACGCCGGGCACGAAAGGACATAGATGGCATCACTGGAAGTCGGCAAGGTTCAGATTTATACGGGCGACGGCAAGGGCAAGACGACGGCTGCGCTGGGATTGGCGATGCGCGCCACAGGTTATGGGCTCGACGTACTCATGCTGCAGTTTGCCAAGAAGCTGCACTGCGCCGAGCATGATGCGGCACCACGCCTAGGGCTACGAATTGTACAGGCCGACCGCGACACGCCCGAGGCTTGCGCCGCACAGATCATGGAGCTCGCACGCGAGCAGATCTCACAGGTCGACGTTCTGATTTTGGACGAACTCGGCGAGGCCATGCGCCGCGTCTTCGTGACGCGCGAGGATGTCGAGAAACTGATCGCGATGAAACCCGACACCACAGAGCTCATACTGACCGGCCGCGGCCTGCTGCCCCTCGCTGACCTCGCCGACCTGGTCACCGAAATGCGCCCCGTCAAACACTACTTCGACGAAGGCCTCCTAGCCCGCCATGGCAGCGAATACTAATTGATCCGAAGGGGACGAAGAGAAACGGATCGTCGACATCACGACGGAGAGCAATGATCCGTTTTCCTCCACCCCAAGGGATCATTAGGCGGTGGCGCGGCCTAGCCAGTTGCCGCTGTGGTGGTAGATGGTGAACATCGTGGCCGTAATGAGCCAGGTTACGGGGTAGACCAGTAGTAGATGCTCGAGCGACGGATCGAAGGGCATGATCGCAAACACCCAGATCACCCTCAAGACAACGGTGCCAAAGATGGTGAGCATCATAGGCTGCAGACTCACGCCGGCGCCGCGAATGGAGCCCGACGCGTTCTCGATAATCGAGAAGATCGCGTAGAACGGCGCGATGAAATGAAGAATCGTCGTGGTGTACGCCGAAATCGAAGCATCGTCGACAAACAGACGCGACAACGGACCCGAGAACACCAGCAGCACGGCAGACAGGCCACCAATGAGCATAAACGACAGCACGAGCGACGTATGGTAGCCCTTGCGCATGCGCTCGTAGTTGCGCGCGCCAAAGTTCTGTGCCGAGAACGTGGTGATCGACACGCCGAGCGCCTCGGTAACCATCCAGATAATGCCATCCAGGCGCCCAGATAGACCCCAAGCAGTCGTGACATCGGCGCCAAACGAATTAACCGACACCTGGATCAACACGTTCGAGATCGAATAGGCAGCCGATTGAAAAC
>URBB01000095.1 GCA_900545835.1 uncultured Collinsella sp.
AGCTTGCAGACCCCCGAGGAAAAGGCCAAGCTCGAGGTTCGCGCCGACGAAATCTTCGCCACGCTCATCGATTCCGGCGTCGTCGTTCGCACCGAGGTGCCGCCCGCGCCCGACGCCCCGACTGACGCCGCGCCAGACATCGACTATGCACTGACGGTCGATCTGCCCGAGGACTTTGCGCTCGACCAGCCGCTCTCGCCGTTTTTGCTTGCCGCGCTGGAGCTGCTCGACCCCGAGAGTGAGACCTATACCATGGATCTGATCTCGATGGTCGAGGCAACGCTCGAGGACCCCAAGCAGGTATTGCGCGCGCAGGAGCGCGCCGCGCGCGACCGCGCTATGGCCGAGATGAAAGCCGACGGCGTCGAATATGAGGAACGCTTGGAGCGCATCCAGGATGTCACCTACGAAAAGCCGCTCGAGGATTTGCTCGATGCCGCCTTCGACAAGTACTGCCAGGAAGTACCTTGGGCCAACGACTACCAGCTCTCGCCCAAGAGCGTCCTGCGCGACATGTTGGAGAGCGCGAGCGACTTTAAGGGCTATATCCAAAAGCTCGGCATCGCCCGCTCCGAGGGCATTCTGCTGCGCTACCTAGCCGAGGCCTACCGCTCCCTCGATCGCACCGTGCCCATTGAGAAGCGCGATGAGCGCTTGCGCGACATCATTTCGTGGCTCGGCTTTGTGGTGCGCTCGGTCGACTCGAGCCTGGTGGACGAGTGGGAGAACGCCGGCAACCCGGCGGCCCTCGACGCCGCGCCGCCGCAGGGCATCGACGAGGTCGTTGCGGACCGTCGCGGCTGCACGCTGCTGGTGCGCAACGCACTCTTCCGCCGCGTGACCCTTGCCGCCCGCGAGCACGTTCGCGACCTGGGCGAACTCGACGAGGACTGGGGCATGAGCGAGGTCCGCTGGCAAAAGGCGCTCGATGCCTACCATGAGCAGCACGAGGAAATCCTCACCGACGGAGATGCCCGCAGCGCCGCGATGTTTACCATCGACGGGAGCGACGAGAAGACCGATCACGTGTGGCACGTGCACCAGATTTTTGCCGACGAGGATGGCGACCACGACTTTGGCATCATGGGCGATGTCGACCTGGATGCCACGCAAGACGGCGGCGAGGTCATCTTCAAAAACTACCGCGTCGGCTTTATCGAGGACCTGCTCGAGGACTAGCCGTACATACTGGAACGAAGCGGGGCCGTTGGCAATATCGCCAGCGGCCCCGCTTTTGCACTATACGCTATCCCCTACTCGGCATCCTCGACCTCATACGAATCCGCCTCGGCGGGCTCATCGTTTGCCCCTGTCGCAGCCCCGCGCGCCTCGTCAAACGCCGCCTTCATGGTCTTGTTGCCCCAGGTGAGCTTGCGAATGGTAAGATCGTCGGCCTTCTTGTTGGCTAGACGTAAATTGTTCTCGGAAGACAGCAATGCCTCCTTGGTTTTCTGCAGATGGCTAATCGTCTTGTCAATCTCCTCGATCGCCGTCTGGAACTTACGGCTCGCAAGCTCATAGTTGCGGCCGAAGTCGTTCTTGAACTTCTCCATCTTGGCCTCGAAGTTCGTGACGTCGATGTTCTGTTGCTTGTACTCCGCCAGCTCCTGCTTATAGCGCAGCGAACCCATGGCGGCGTTGCGCAGCAGCGTGATCATGGGAATGAAGAACTGCGGGCGGATCACGTACATCTTCTCATAGCGGTAACTCACGTCGACTATCCCTGCGTTATAGAGCTCGCTTTCGGGCTCGAGCAGTGTGCAGAGCACCGCGTACTCACAGCCTTTCTGGCGACGATCGTGATCGAGTTTCTTAAAGAAGTCCTCGTTTTTGTGCTTGGTCGCGGTCTCGTCGTTCTCGTTTTTCATCTCGAACATAATCGAAATGACCTCGTTACCGCTTGCGTCGCACTCGCGGAAGATAAAGTCGCCCTTGGTGCCCTCGGACGCATCGTTATCCTTCTCGAAGTACGCGTTAGGAAACGCCGTCATGCGCAGACGGTTAAACTCGGTCTCGCAGTGCTGCTCGAGCGACTCGCCCACCATCTTGGTGGACAGGCGGACCTTCATGTCCTTCAGGCGCTCAATCTCTTCATCCTTGTAGCGGATCAGTTCATCGCTCGCGCGCTTGGCTTGAGCAAGCTCGAGCTCATGCGCCGCCTTGGCCTGCTCCTCGCGCGAATCGCGCACTGCCAACTCACTCGTCAGTTTCGCACGCGCCTCATCGCGCTCTCGCTCCGCCGCGGCGACCGCCTCCGACAGGTTCATTTTTGCCATCAGTTCCTGCTCGCGCAGCTGGGCACGCAGACCCTCGGCCTCTTGCTCGGACTGTGCCTTAGCGGCGGAAAACTTCTCTTGTACCGTCGCGCGATAGTCAGTAAGCGCGCGCTCGGCCTCGCTGCGAGCGGCATCGAGTTCGCGCTGCGACTCAGCCGCAGCGGCGGCAAGCGCCATCTCCTGGGCCTTGTCCGCCGCGGCAAGCTTGGCCTGCAGCTCGGCAATCTGAGCATCACGTGCAGCTAAATCGTTTTGAGCAGCGTTGCGCGCCGCCGACTCGGCAAGCTTTGCTTCGTCATCTTTGCGCCCAAGCTGCGCACGCAGGCTATCAATCTCACGCTGGAGTTCGGCATTTTCCTTTTGAGCATTGGCTCGCGCCTCTACCGCCGCGCGCTGGCTTGCACTCTCGCGCTCTGCGGCAGCGCCCTCGAGCTTAGCGCGCAGCTCGGCAAGCTCAGCATCGCGCTTGGCAACCTCTTGCGCCAGCTGCTGAGCCGCAGCGTTCTTCTGCTCAACGAGCTGAGCGTTGCGCTGAGACTCTGCCTCCTGCAAAGCAGCCGTCGAACGCGAGCGCTCAAGCTCCAGCGCCTGCTCGCCCTCGCGCTGGACTGCCTTCACACGCTCATCCAGGTCGCGCGAAAACTCGGCATCACGCACTTGCTTGACAATATCCGCATAGCCAGATGCATCGACCTTAAAGACTTCGCCACAATGCGGGCACTTGATCTCATTCATAGCAGCTCCTCGATGGACGCAAATTTCAACCGCCTACACTCTACCGCGCCGCACGGACAAAAAAGGCGCCGCCGCCATAATGGCAACGGCGCCAGAACCACCACAAAGGCGCACTGTGTCCCCTTTGTGGTGGTTTGTGTGGTGGTTCGAGCATTACAGTCCAAAGAAGCCCAGGATTTGATCCCGACTTACGGGCTTGTACTTGTTGGCATCGAGACCGACATCGTAGCGAAAGATAGGGCGCTCACGATCGCGGTTGCGCGCGTTGGTGCGATCTCCCCTGCTGTGGATATGCCCGTGCAGCATGATGGCACCACGCGCCTTGCCATTCCAGCTGAGCATGGGGTAGTGGCTCATAACCAGACGATGACCCTTGGCATAGCCGGGGGCAATCTCCAGGTAATCGCGCACGTCATCCCAAATCTGCGGGACGTCGGGGTCTTCCCAATCACCGTCATGGTTGCCACGGATGAGCGTCACGTTCTGGCATTCAATGCGCTCGCGCAGGCGCACCGCCTCCGCCAGGGGCAAACGATAGGTAAAGTCTCCCAGGATGTAGAGGCGGTCGTCCACATCCACGCACTCATTGATGGCATCGATGACCTTGCGGTTCATCTCCTCGACCGAATCAAACGGTCGATCCATGTCGTGCAAGATATTCGTATCGCCCAGGTGCAGGTCGGCGGTAAACCACATCATCGTCTATGCCCTCATTTCGCAATGCATCCAACTCGTGCTAAGTATACAGACACAGCGATGCGGCGGTTAGCCAAAGAGCCCGCCGAACAGTCCGCGGCGGCGCTTGTCTTGCTTTTTCGAAGCGTCACCCTGAGTTTTCTTGTCCTGCCGCATCTTACGGTCCTGTTCCAGCTCATCGTCATCGAGTAGCACATCCCACTCAAACGGATCATCTGCCAGATCAAACAGGTCATCGTCATCAAACATGGCAGCCTCCATTGCCGACTAGCGAGCATCCACCACGTAGAGCCCAACGCGCACCTGATGCCACGGGCTGCGCTCGGGGGCAACCTGTTGCACGCGGGCCTCAAATACGTCCTCGTGGCCGTAATACATCATCAAGGACAGTGGGCCAACCTCGTTTCCCGGAACGTAGCCAAGTTTGGTCTTGCCATAGTAGATCGCAACTGCCTCGGGGTCATGGGGATTATCGCGCTCGGCACACAGCGTCAGTTTATCGCCCGCTTTAAGATCGCCCAAGACCAAGGCGCCATCGGTATACTGAAATCCTGCAATGTGAAATGACAGAAGAACACGCGAAGGCTCGTACATAGCAGCTCCTCTAACGGCCGGATAAACCGGTGTGTAACCTTATTGAGAAGTCTACGGTCCCGTGCGGACACAAATACATCCTGTCTGCGTCCTTCAATCGTTTGCCTCAACGCTTGCGCGACAGAACGCTTGCAGATAAGATAGGAACACGGATGGCACCCGTTGCCGCGGGTCTTGCCAACTCCGATACACGTTTTCATCGTGAGAAGTGGCCGTCTTCGCTTACGCGGGGGCGGCTATTTCATTCGGCCGATAAACAGACCGAGTTCGATAGCCGCAATCAACAACGCCAATAACGAAATAACATCGCTTACGTTCATACCAAATCCCTTCTAAAGGGAGTTGGCCCATCCGTGCTCCATAACAGTAGTCTAACGCAAAATGCAGGTAATAGGAACACTTGTTCGTATTACCTGCGCCCTTTTCTAATGCACAAACATGCGCACGAATTTGTGCTTCCAGCTTGCGTAGGGCGCATACCGAAACGGCACGTCCAGCCAGGTTGCCTTGTTCACGATGCTCTTCTTGTGGCTAAACGTATCGAAGCTCTCGCGTCCATGGTACTGCCCCATACCGCTCGCGCCCATGCCGCCAAAGCCCATATGGCTCGTAGCCAAGTGCATGATCGTGTCGTTGACACAGCCACCGCCAAAGGGCACGTAGCGCACAAAGCGTTGCTGAACCGCACGATCCTGGCTAAAGATATACAGGGCCAGCGGCGTCGGACGATCCGTAATAAACGCTTCGGCCTCGTCTAGGCTCTCAAACGTCAGCACCGGCAAGATGGGACCGAAGATCTCCTCCTGCATCACGGCGTCAGCGGGGGCCACGCCGTCCAAAATTGTCGGCTCAATCTTGAGCGAAGCCTCGCGCGCGGCACCTCCAAGCACGACCTTATCGGGATCGATCAGCCCGCGCGCACGCGCAAAATGCTTGGCGTTGACGATATGTCCGTAATCCTCATTGTCGAGTGGATGTTCGCCAAACATGCGACGGACCTCCTCCTTGATGAGGCCCAGCAGCTCGTCGTGCACGCGCGTATCGACCAGCAGGTAGTCGGGCGCCACGCAGGTCTGCCCCACGTTGAGCCATTTACCAAAGGCGATGCGCCGTGCCGCGACCTTCAAGTTTGCCGTCGCATCCACGATGCAGGGACTCTTTCCGCCCAGCTCAAGCGTCACGGGCGTAAGGTTTTTACTTGCGCGCTCCATGACGAGCTTGCCAACCGGAACGCTACCGGTAAAGAAGATCTTGTCCCAGTGCTCATCGAGCAGCGCTTCGTTCTCGGCGCGCCCGCCCTCGACAACCGTCACCAGGCGCGGATCAAATGCCTCATCACAGATTTGCCTGAGCACCGCGCTCGATGCCGGAGCATAGGCGCTCGGCTTGATGACCACGGTATTGCCCGCGGCAAGGGCGCCAGCGAGCGGCTCGAGCGTCAGCAAAAACGGATAGTTCCAGGGCGCCATGATGAGCGTGACGCCATAGGGCACGGTTTGCGTTTTGCACACGCTCACGGCGTTAGCGAGGTCGCACGGACGCAGGCGCGGACGACTCCATCGGGCCACATGCGCAATCTGATGTCGAATCTCGGAAAGCGATGTGCCAATCTCGCACATATAGGCCTCGTCATGCGACTTTCCCAAATCGGTCTTGAGCGCATGAGCGATATCGGCCTCGTGGGCCCGCACCGCATCGCGTAAACTCACGAGCGCGCGACGTCGAGCATCGACATCAAACGTGGCGTGCGTCTTAAAGTGGGCGCGCTGATCGCCGACGATGCGCGCAATTTCCTCGGTGTTCATGGCACCCTCCTAGTTCTCGTCCTCAAACATACCACCCGCGACGACCTCGTACATATGCTCGAGCTCCGAGCGGTCCATCAAAAGTGGAACGGGGTACAGGGGATTGGCCTCGGCATCGGCATGGGCCGCCATTTGCGGAATATCGGAGCGGCGAATACCCGAGACATATTTGGGGATTCCCAGGGCCTCGTTCATGCGGTCGACCCAATCGATAAAGGCCTCGGCCGCAAGACTATCCTGCGCGGTAGCCGGCGTAATGCCCGCCGTGCGAGCAAGATCGGCAAGCTTGGGGGCGGCGGCGTCACCATAAGCGCGAAGCATGTGCGGCAGGATGATCGCGTTGGCCAAACCGTGCGGAATTCCGTATCGGCCGCCCAGACTGTGCGCGATGGCATGCACATATCCGACATAGGAGCGGGTAAACGCAACGCCCGCCTTATACGCCGCCGAAAGCATATTGCGACGAGCGCGCATGTCGTCACCATGCTCATAGGCCTCGAGCAAATTGTCGTGGATAAGCTGCACCGCCTGTCGCGCCATCTTGCGCGTATAGGGCGTGGTGCTTCGCCCGATAAAGGCCTCAACGGCATGCGTCAGGGCGTCCATGCCCGTCTGCCCCGTAATGGAAGCGGGCAAGCCGCACGTAAACTCGGGGTCGTGGACTGCAAAACGCGGGATGAGCACAAAGTCGTTAATGGGGTATTTGTAGTGCGTCCCGTCATCGGTAATTACCGCCGCAAGCGTGACTTCGCTTCCCGTACCGGCGGTAGTGGGAACGGCGATGAGCAGCGGCAGGCGACGATGAATCCGCAGCAGGCCGCGCATCTTGTTGATGGGCTTGTTTGGCTGCGCAATGCGTGCGCCTACGCCCTTGGCGCAGTCCATGGCTGATCCTCCGCCAAAGCCGATAATGGCCTGGCAGGCGCTCTCTCGATACAGGGACGCCGCCTCCTCCACATTCGAGACCGTGGGGTTCGCACGCGTTTCGGCATAGACCGTAACGCCAATCCCCCTGGATGCGAGCGCCGTCTCGAGCGGTGCCGTGAGCCCCAGACGGGCAATGCCGGGATCCGTCACGATAAGGACCTTCTGGATCGAGCGCTTTTGAAGCACCGCGGGCACATCCTCGGCATGCTCTAAAATGCGCGGCTCGGTATAGGGCAGGATCGGCAATGCAATGCGAAAAACCGTCTGATATGTTCGGCACCAGGCACGACGGGCTAGATGCATAAAGGAAACTCCTTCATTTGTTGATAGGTCAACATTTGCTCGACCGATTGTACTCAGCGGAGATCGCAGACGGTATGCCAATCGTTAATCAATCAACATCTTCATATCTCAAAATTGTTTTATTAAAAATCATTCCTAATAGGCTTCACATTTGGTTGCATTTATGGATAATAGAACTCGTCAAGACGCACGTCCGGAGAGGGCCCTTACGGGACCGGACGAGCGCGCAATCGCCATCGATCGAAAGGATCGAATCATGAAGTTTGTTTGCCCCGTTTGCGGTTATGTGGAAGAGTTCGACGGCGACCAGCTGCCCGAGGATTTTAAGTGCCCCCAGTGCGGCGTTCCCGGTTCTCGTTTCCTGAAGCAGGAGGAGGGCCAGCTCGAGTGGGCCGCCGAGCACGTCGTGGGCGTCGCCAAGATGGAGGGTGTCTCTGAGGACATCGTTGCCGACCTGCGCGCCAACTTTGAGGGCGAGTGCTCTGAGGTCGGTATGTACCTGGCCATGGCTCGCGTCGCTCATCGCGAGGGCTATCCCGAGATCGGCCTGTACTGGGAAAAGGCTGCCCACGAG
>URBB01000096.1 GCA_900545835.1 uncultured Collinsella sp.
TCGAGAGGCGCGGTCTCAAGAAGGAGTAACATCGGGACTTGCAGCGACGGACCTCAGGACGCTCTTACACCACGTCTGCGCGCGCCACCTACAGCCATCCATTATCAAGGCACTTTAAGGTGGTTAAAGTCATTTTTAGCAGGTTTTAATCGCTCGCAGACACCCAACTAGGCCCTCAAAAGCTTAATTTCGCTGTTACTAAATTAGTGACAGTACTCATATTTAGCATTTTTTGTCCATGGAGTCCCAGGGAGGCGACAATTCGACTCCCCGGGACTGCTCACCTATTCGGAAATCGGCACTCCATGGCCCCAGGAGCCTTCCATGCCGCACACGGTCGAGGCAAACCCGGCAGCAAAGTCGAGTGCACGCTCGATGGCCTCGGCACCATCCTCGCCACGCTTGGCGGAATCGAGATAACACATCAGGAACGAAGCCAGGAACGAGTCGCCCGCACCCATGGTGTCCTTCAAATCCGTTACCGGTTTAGCCAGTTGGCGGTAATAACGATCGCCATCATAGGCAATGCAGCCCTCAGCGCCAGCCGTTGCCGATACGAAACGCGGACCTAGACCCCTCACCCATGCCAGACGCTCGCGAATCTCATCCTCGCTCGCGGCGTCTGCCGCGCTAAAGAATGCGAAGTCAACGTAGGGAGCAATCTGCTCGTAGTACTCGTCGGTCGAATCGTCCGAGAAGTCAAACGAAACCGTGATGCCCGCGGCCTTCAACTTGGGAAGTTCGCGCTCGGTAAAGCAATAGTTGCCCGAGTGGACTACGTCGAACTGCTTCATGTACGCAAGGTCAAAGCGATCGAGCACATAGCGAGTATCACCACGGATGCCACCCTCATTGGAGCCAAGGAAAACACGGTCGCCGTTAACGACGGTCACGCGCGCAGCACCATTCTCACCGATGAGCTGCTTGCATTTGGCTAGTTCAACGTCCTCATCCTCAAGACTCGCAATCACGTGCTCGGCAGCAGCGTCATTACCAAAGATGCCCATATACGCGGAGCGCGCGGCTCCGCATTTCTTGGCATACACGGCAAAGTTCACCGCATTGCCACCCGGATACATCGTGCGAATATGCTCGTAGCGGTCGACGACGTTGTCGCCAAACCCCAGTGCGCTCACGTTAAATGCCATAGCGCGCCCCTCTCTTATGCCAGCGGAACCACTGTTGTGACAACAATGCCGCCCAGAATCTACGCGAGTTCCAGCAGGTCCGGCAGCTGGTCGATAATCTTGTCCGCGGCATCCTGGCTAAAGCCAAAGCGCTCCTCGCGCTTGGCAATGACCGTCAGGCCGGCTCGCTTACCCGCGGTAATGCCCGGAACGGAATCCTCAACGCAGCAGCAGCGATTCGCGGGCAGCCCCAGCAGGTCCAGCGCATGTAGGTAGATGTCGGGCTCGGGCTTGCTCTCCTTAAACTGCTCGCCGCTCACCACATACTCAAAGGCATCCGACAGCCCGCACGCATTGAGCACTTCCTCGATGCTATCCATGGGAGACGAGCTGGCAAGCGCCACGCGAACGCCACGGCGCGGCAGCTCTCGAATCGTATCCACGGCGCCTGGGTTAATCAAAGCCTGATAGTCGCGCGGACGCTTATGCGCCCACTCGTCCCAACGGATCAACGCTTCCTCGCCAGTTAAATGCCCCTTCCCGGCGCGCTCAAACCAATCGACCAGCATACGCAGGAAGAACTGATGCGAAGTACCGACCTGCCCATTCAACTCCTCTTGAGTCAGATTAAGCCCAAGCTCCTTGGCAAACGCGGCAGTCTCGCCCAAGTAGTAATACTCGGTATCGACAATGACGCCGTCCATGTCAAAGATAACGGCGTCGAACGGAAATGCGGACACGGCACCCTCCCTAACAAAAGGACGCCCGCAAGCAGGCGCCCGAGCCATGCATTAATCGGCGATTCTAACCCAGCAGCTTATCCAGCGCCACCGCAATACCGTCTTCGTTGTTATTGGCGGTCACCATCTGGGCAACTGCCTTAACCTCATCGACGGCGTTGCCCATGGCAACACCGGTGCCGGCCCACTCAATCATGGACTTGTCGTTCTGGCCGTCGCCAAACGATACGACCTCACTGGCATCGATGCCGAGCTTGGGCAGGGCACCCTCGAGTGCGCGGGCCTTGTCGATACCGGGCGCCGTGTACTCAAAGTACCAGTCGGCCGTAAACATGCCCGAAAGCGTCTGCTTAAAGGGCGCATACATCTCCTCGTAATGCGCCTGCAGGTAGGCCGGATCGCCCGCCGTCAGCAGCTTGTCCACGGGATAAGCATCAGCGACCTCATGCAGGCTCTCCACCTCGCGAATCTTAAGATCGCACGCGTCGCGCTCATACTTGACGATATTCTTCTGCGAGCCGTCAGGCAGCGTGATCATGCAATGGTACGAGTCCTCGACGTGCAAATCGCGACCGAGCGAAATCATAGGGATCACGTCAAAATTACGCAGGTGATCAATCAGGCGATGCAATTCGTCGGCAGGCATAGCCTGATCGAACAGCACCTCGTCGGTCTGGGCATCGACGACGTGTGCGCCGTTAAAGGCCACCAGCAGACCGTCATGGTTTTGAAGGTCGAGCTCTTGCGCCAAGGCGTGCAGCCCCCATGCGGGACGGCCCGAAGCCAAAATGAGCTTAATGCCCGACTCCTGCGCCGCGAGCAGCTTCTCGCGCGTACGCGGGCTAATCACTTTCTGATCGTTGGTGAGCGTACCGTCGATATCCATCGCGATGGCTTTGATTGCCATATATGCCTCCCTGTCATTGAACAACCTTGTCTGAGCCATCATACAGAACACCCATCGCGACTCCGTTTACAACGGGCAAAAAGTCATATTGTCTCGAACATGAACAGCGTGTGGTCGTGAAGCTTTATCGCTCAGGTCAAATACGTCTGCTAGCGACGCTCATCCGTCGGTGCACCCTCGACGATCGCGATGCCCGCCGATGCACCTAACGCGCTGGCGCCGGCCTCGATGAATGCGCAGGCCTCTTCGTAATTATGGATACCGCCCGCCGCCTTGATTGCCACGGCATCGCCGAGCACCTCGTGCATCAGCCGCACGTCCTCGAGCTTAGCACCGCCAAAGCTTCTGCCGGTCGATGTCTTAAGGAATCCCGGCTTGGCCTCCAGCGCGATCTCGCATACACGGCGCTTGGCGGCGTCGTCGCCGTCCAGCTTGCACATCTCGACGATTACCTTGTCAGTGATGCCATGCGCGCGACAAAAATCAGCAATGGTAGTCATCTCGCGCTCGATGGCATCAAAATCGCGGTTCTCGATCGACCTCTGATTCAAAACGTAGTCAATCTCGGTAAAGCCACACGCAGCGTATTCCTCAAACCTCGCAAGCTTCTCCTCAAGCGCCATAGTGCCCTGGGGAAAGTCGATAGCGCCGGCAAGGATGATGTCAGAGCCCTCGAGCATGGCGCGGCCCGTCTCGTACTCCTGCAGGTTCGCAAATACGCAGCGAAAGTTGTACTTTAACGCCTTCTCGACATATTGCTCAAACGTGTCCTCGGGGGCATCGATATAGTCGATGTATTTGTTGATGGGTTTGGCAAGCGTCATGCTGGGCCTCCTTGTTCAGGACTGACAACCGATTCGTGGTTTCACGCGAAAAACCACGTTCAATGTACGCCCGGCATGCAAGGACAGCGTCCGCATTCCGACAAGTGGTATGAAATTAGCTGTAAACGTATACTTACAGACAGCGAATGGCACCGCACGCGGATGCCGACAGCAAGACATCCCCCCCTCAATACACCCTCATGCCCATTTAAATAGTAAGGGGCCCGTATCTGTTGGGATACGGGCCCCTTTCGGCCATGACCTATCTCAGCAACAAAGACTATTTGCGGTGAGCGCGGTAGGACTCGATCGCACCCTCTTATCCGAGCCGGGGCACGTTCGCATAGCGTGGCGCGTGACGGTTGCAAAACCACCCCATTTGAAACAAACGCAAAAAAGTACTTGCAAAGACGCGTTCCGACATATAAGTTGATAAAAGACCGCCGTTGCGGTTTTAAGTAGATCGAGCATATGAAGTTTGAGTTTTAGCGTGTAAGAGAAGGAAGATCGGCAAAGTACAACCCCAAACGCAATGACAACTTAATGAGGTAACTGCCACATGTGAGGCACCCAGGGCATTGCTGTCTCGATTTTGAGCACGATGCCTTCCGCCTTGCATGGGCCGTTCCATCCCGCCCCTGCAGCAACTGCCTCACGGGCTCATTGAAAACCGCATAGCACCCCAACGTCAGCACATCACCCACGGCAAGCACATCACTCACGACAACCAACACATCAACAAACAGCACGAACATCAACCGATTGGAGAAGCTATGACAAACCACCACGCTGAAGACGGCGATAAGAAAAGCATTCTGGATGCCCGCATTGAGCGAGCATATGCAAACGAATATGACGCCGCCTTTGCCGCCGCGACCATCAAGAACTACGCGTCGCTACCGCTCGCGACGATCCTGGCCGACCACCCTCAACTGCTGAAGCGCTGCACAAAGATCATGGGCGACCCCGACATTCGCAAGCTGACAGACCCCTATGCCCCAAAACGCGACAACGATTCGCACATTCTTACCGTAGGCTGCCTAGCCCATATGCTTACGGCGCTCGACACGAAACTCAAGCTCGAATGGGAACCCGACGAGCGTCATGAACTCGAAAGCAAGCGGAACACCCTGCGCACCGCACTGTTCCTTCCGTTGGACGGCCTCAAGCGCTGCAACGTCGAGCTCAATTCACAGGCGCGGCAAAAGCCCGGGACCACGGGGCAGAAAACTCCTAGACCCCATGTGGCCATCGTCGACCGCAACCGATATAACCGCATGACCGCGCACTTTTCTGCCGAGGGAGCAGCCATAAGGACGCTGATCGACCTGCTGTGCCTCCTGAGCATCAACGAACTATTTGAGGGCTATCTCGCCCTTGTTCCCGCGACGGCACCCAAGTCGGTAGCAAAGATCATCGAGACCTGCAGACGCCAGTTTGAGCGCCATCGCAATGGCAGCGAGATGAACGCCAGCATCGCGCAGTACTACGCGGCTCATTACAAAAATGACGGATGTGCCCCTATCGAGCATCAGCTGCGGCTCGCCTACACCACGCCCGTCGCAACGCTCCATCGCTTTGGAGCCCTTGGCGCTTGCGAGCCGCACGAACAGGCAGCCTGCCCCACAACCGAGCTCGATCTCAGGCTCGGACGAACCCTGTAGCCCGCCAGCCCCTCCGCGGGCAACAATCCTATTCCACAACACAACCAACAGAAAGGAGTCCTCATGGACACCAATCATTCCCCCATCATCAGCCCCCTCACCATGCGTGAATCCGCCCGAGGTATCACGCTCACCAGCATTTACGATGAGATGCTCGCCCGTCGCGAGCTCTCCGTCATGGGAAACATCGAAACCCCGATGGCCCACGACCTATGCCAGCAGATTCGTCTGCTCGATGCCACCGACCCCAGCCGCCCCATCACCATATTTGTCGCCAGCGCCGGCGGAAGCGTGCGATCGGGTCTTGCGATCTATGACGCCATGCGCCTCGCATCGTGCCCCATCCGCACCGTCTGCCTGGAATTCGCCGCGTCCATGGGCGCCGTGATCTTTATGGGCGGCGACGATCGCCGTATGGCGCCCCATGCAGAGCTCATGATTCATGACCCGCTGATCCCCCAGGGGGCAGGCGGCTCGGCACTTGCGTTGCAGGAAACCAGCCGGCGTCTCATGCAGACCCGCAAGACCCTCACGCAAATCCTCTCGGACCGCAGCGGCCTCACGCCCAAGCGCATCCAGTCCCTCACTGCAAAAGACACCTACCTTTCGGCCGAGCGCGCCGTCGAGCTCGGCTTTGCCCACGAAATTCTCTCGACCACCAAGGAGGTCGCCCATGTCTAACCTCGCCAGCCGCCTCGCCGCATCTGAGTCCGCATCGTCCACCATCCTCGCCAAGGATCGAACGCTTTCCTGCGACACCCGCCAAACGGGACTCAACAACAACGCACTTGTGATCGGCCCCTCGGGAGCCGGCAAGACCCGAAACGTCCTCAAGCCCAACCTGCTGCAAATGAACGCAAGCTACATCGTGCTCGACACCAAAGGCACGCTCTGTCGCGAAGTGGGACCCGTGCTGGCAGCCCACGGTTACCGCGTGCAATGCCTCAACTTCGCCGACCTCAACACCGTCCCGGCCCTTGCGCCCGGCATCGAGCGCTGCGGCTACAACCCCCTGAGGCACATTCGCCGCAAGGCAGACGGCAGGCCCAACCAGCAGGACATCCTCTCGGTGGCAAAGGCCATCTGCCCCATCGAGGACAACAACCAGCCTTTTTGGGATCATGCGGCGGCAAACCTGCTGTCGTGTCTTATCGCCTACGTCACCGAACAGCTACCCGCCGACGAGCAGACGATCAGCTCGGTCATCAAGCTGATCGAGCACCTGCAGGACGGTGCCACGGGTCGATTGTTTGACGACCTGATCACGACCGACCCCCAAAGCTATGCCCTCTCGCTATGGCGGCGCTACGCCATTACGCAAAATGCCGAGCGCATGCACGCGAGCATCGTCGGCATCCTTGCCGAAAAGGTCATGTGCCTGGGATTCGACGGTGCGGCACAGCTCTATCGTGAGTGCCATCAGGTGAACTTCGCTTCCATGGGACACACCCCCTGCGCCCTGTTTGTAACCGTAAGCGATATTGACCGCAATCTCGATCCGCTGACCGGCCTCTTTATTACGCAGGCATTTATGGGCCTCATTCGCGAAGCCGATAGGCAGCCCGACGGCAGCCTGCCCGTGCCCGTGCGCTTTATGCTCGATGACTTCGCAAATCTGCAGATCCCCCAGATCGACAACGTGCTCTCGATTATCCGAAGCCGCAACATCTGGGCAACGCTGCTGCTGCAGTCGACCAACCAGCTCGATGCGCTCTATGGCGAGGCACGCGCACGCTCCATCATGGGCAACTGCGACACGCATCTGGTGCTGGCGTTCCAGGATCCCGAGAGTGCCCGAGTGTTTTCCGACCGCGCCGACGCACTGCCCAGCACGCTCATGGCGACGCCGATTGATCGCTCGTGGCTCTTTGTACGCGGTCGCACTCCCGAACAGGTCGAGCGCTTTAGGCTCGAAGACCATCCGCTCTACGGGGAGCTGCCCGAGGCACAGCGAGACCATGCGGAGGCCGAGATCTAGGCGCAGGGTTCTCGCGGCGCGCGGCGCCCCAGCGATGTTCCACAAAGGCCGTGCGCCCTGGACTACGGCAAAGCAAAGGGGCCCGCATCCGATAGGATACGGGCCCCTGACTATAAGGCGCGATGCGTTAACGGCAGCGACTACTTGCGATGCGCGCGATAGAACTCGATGAGCGCCTGGGTCGAAGCGTCCTGCTCGGCCTTGGCGGCATCGTCGTGGAAGGCAGGGGTGATCTGCTTGGCAAGCTGCTTGCCCAACTCGACGCCCCACTGGTCGTAGGAATCGATGCCCCAGACCGTACCCTCGACAAACGTGATGTGCTCGTAC
>URBB01000097.1 GCA_900545835.1 uncultured Collinsella sp.
CGGCAGCGTCAGATGTGTATAAGAGACAGGTCATATATCATATTGATCGTTATAAGCGGGCGCTCGTCCAGCATGCCAATCGTATCGGCTATGTCGAACACGGCGCCCGTAGGAAAAACCTGGATGTCGCAGCGACCCGCGCCACACTTTCGCCTCGAGGCAGGATTGGCATAGCCCGGCAAGCCAAAGCAGAGCCCCTGCAAGAGCAGATGATATGGCAGTGGCGCATCTGGGTCGGTCGCACCGATTCCCGCATCTCCTAAGATGCGGCTTAGCGCCCGCCTCACGGTATCCTCGTTCCCATGGCACAGCCCGTCGCGAAACGCATCGACGTCTCGAATGTCTTCTGCAGCACACTCAAACCACTCAATAATCACTAGACGCAAGGTCTGGCGAAGCTCGTTATTGGGCAATCGCAAAGCACGGAGGCGATCGCCATGCTCCGGCTCCTCAGTCATATCCGTCGTGAGAAAACCGGACAGATACAGCGCTGTCCACATGCCATCGTCAGGCGAGACATCTGGCTCTGCAGTGCCCAAACAAAGCGGGACCTCAGCGCACCCATGGGCCTCGAGCAAATCAAACAAGACCGAAAGGCGGTCGAGATTCCACCCGGCAACTACCCTACTCAGACAATCGGCATATCCATACAGATCGGCACGCACAGGCGCCGTGCAGCCTCGGCCCAGAAAACCGATCACACGCTCTGGACTCGAGCAATAGGCCCTGCCAAACCGATATCCCTCGAGCCATTCACGCGCATCATCCAGGTATTCCTCGCGCCCAGCATGATTCAACAGAGCCTCGACCTCGGCATCCGAAAAACCGAACCAACGGTCACACCACGCCGACAGCGGCGTCGTCAGACAATACGAGCAGCCGCGCGAAGAAAGCGCCGCTTCGGCGGGACCGGAACACTCCCCCATCAGACACGTCAGCCGCAACGAATCGCGCGCAGTGGCAATGGCGTCAAACAGCGCACGGTCAAGTAGTTCTGCCGGATCGGCGTCGGAAGCGTTCCTCGCGCTCGCACGGCGAGACCACGCCGCATCGTACCCATCAACGAGCAATACAACCTGCTCATCGCAGGCAATCTCCAGCAGCTCTATGAGCACACCGAGCACCGAGTCAACCTCGTCCGCGCTCGCCACGCCACGCGCGACACGTTCGATGTGACGCACCTTATCTCGAGCTAAATCCGGAGCCTCCAAGAGCGCCAACAAGCGAGCGCACTCGCCCGAAAGGGCATCGCGCACGACGCCGGCAACAGCGGGGCCACGCCTCCCAGTGCCAGAAAAGTCCAGCGATATCACCGGATAGCAAGCATACTCATCCCGATAGCGCCCGCCGTTCGCATCCCAAATCTGAGCATCGGCAAACAAACGCTGACCAGAGCGACCGACCGCTGGACGCTCCAGAAAAGCCCTGAGCATCGACAAGTTCATGCTCTT
The DNA here is from genome assembly GCA_900545835.1 of uncultured Collinsella sp. Classification (GTDB taxonomy): domain Bacteria; phylum Actinomycetota; class Coriobacteriia; order Coriobacteriales; family Coriobacteriaceae; genus Collinsella. Next base: position 1,452 of record URBB01000097.1, read on the forward strand.
GCCAAAACCCTCGGGTCGACAGCACACCACAACGGACGCGTCGCAGTCCAACACATCGGCAATAAACATGGTCTTGTCAACCAGCATGCAACGACCAATGGCATCGGCAAAATCATGCACACCGACCGGCAAAACCGCATCATCGACATGGTTGACAAGCCGTACGCCAAAAGTATCGGCACTGTTGCAATACTCCTGTTCAGACACCGTAACTTCTCCCTAAAACGCAGCACGAAGCCCATTGTAGCGAGCAGTTCAAGTGCAACGCTGGATCCGTGCAAAGGCATCGGGCAACGGTAGGAACAAAGGCCTTGAGGGGGCATAACAAATCGTTGTGCAACAAAATGGGGCCCGATGCAACTGCACCGGCCCCCATTGCGAATCTTTAGTTGTCGGGCAACCGAAAGGGACTACTCCTCGGAGTCGTTCTGCCCAGCAGCCTTCTTTTGCTGATCGAGCTTATGCTTGCCACTCACAATAGACGTGGCACCCAGCGTGGCCAAGCTTGCACTGGCAAGGCTCGCCATCACAATCAGATCGCCCGTCTTGGGCATATTGCCGCCAGATGACTTGGTAGTTGTAGTCGTCGTGGTTGTAGTGGTCACCGCCTTGGAGTCATTTTGCTCTTGACTCTTGTTGTCGGTGTTGCCCTTACCGCCGTCCTCGCCCTGCTGCTTTCCGTCCTCGGTCTTGTCCTTGCTCTCGTCCTTCTTCTCAGATTCAGACTTCTTATCCTCGTCCTTCTTCTGAGCGGATTTGTCGTCCTTCTCCTCAGAGCTAGAACCCTTATCAGATTCGGTCTTCTCGGAAGCCTTGTCCTTGGAGTCGCCCTTTGCGGCCTCGGTCTTTTCCGTGGAAACCTGATCAGAGTTGTCCTTGTTCTGGGTCGAGCCATTATTGACGCCAGCCATCAGCGAAGAGCCCAGCGTAGAACCAAGCTGCTCGGAGAAAGAAGGCTTCTTGTCCGGCGAAGCAACGGGAGCGTCCGGCGCCTTATTCGAGTCGTCCTTGGAAGCATCGGAATCAGGGGCTGCGTCAGAGCCGGAGCCGTTGTTAGAGCCGGTGTCAACGGACGAATCGCTCGAGCCGGTAGATGAGTTAGAGGTGTCAGCGCCAGTCGAACCAGAAGCGTCGCTGTCCGTATTGCCGGCAGAGCTTGAAGGCGAATCGCCCGCAGCAGAGCCGTTCAAATTGGAGCCGTTCGGGGTAGAGCCGTCGTTGGTAGTGCCACCAGCAGAGCCATTACCGTCAGCATCGGTCGAGGGCGCATCCATCCTGTCATCGTTGGCGTCGTCACTCGAGTCGTCATTCGAATCAGGTGTCGGCGAGGGCACCGGCGTAGGCTCGGGCTGCACGGGCGTCGCAGCGGCAGCCTCATCCTCGGCGATAAAAACCAAGCAGTCCTTCAGCTCGTTGCGGTAGCGGTTCTTCCAGCCCTCATGATACTGGGGCTGACTTGAAAACTTGGTGGCGACATTGTTGACCACGCTATTGGAGAGCGCCGTCACAAACTCGCGGTCGGACATATCGTTGGAAAGATTCGCCCAGCGGAAAAAGTCCCTGCAGCCACCAGTGCCGCACATGTTGGTAATGCTCCACACCATGCCCTTGACGCAATCGGCGCGGCCGGAGATGTCAATGCCAAGAGCGCTCTTAAGCCACGCCTCGGTCACCGCATAGTACGAGTTGTACGCATACGCATCCTGCAGAGCCGAAAACTCAGCAGGATCGGTGTTATAAGCACCCTGGAAGGCCTCCTGTACAATACGGCCCAGCTCGGTAAGCTGGTCGTTCTCGTACATGGCATTGCTCGCGTTGGAAATCTCGCTGCCGCGATCAATCGCATCCTTGAGCATGCCGTACTTGGCAGAATCGTAGTTGTAAACCTGCTTCATAAACGGAATGAGCGACCAACGACGGTCGAACTGGTAATAGCCCAGCGCGTTGTAGCCGTCACCATACGAAAAGCCCTGGTTATAGTTGCCATGGCTCTCGTACTTGGTAAAGTACTTCATCTCGGGAGTCACGTTGACAAACGAAACGCCCTGGACCGACCTCAGCACGCCCGAGAAGGACTGTTGGGTGTAAAGGCCCTTATCGATATCGGTGGCATCCGAGGCAACGCCCGGCGTGGGCTCCTCGGCAGCGGCGGGTGCCGGCGCGGAAACGGCGCCAAACGAAAGCGCCAGCGTCAGGCCCGCGACAATCGCAGAATGCTTGGGCTGCATAAGATCCTCCCTGCATTGGTGTAGTTAAAGTGCAGTTTGCAAAGATAGATTTAAGTATTGCAGCTCGCCCGTTATTGCACAACAACCCCTCGGTAAACGGCAACAACCCTCCGCGAAATCTTAAGGAATTACGAAATCTTAAGAAATTAAACAAACTGGTCGTCGGGCGCCATCAGAAGCTCGCCGTATCGCTCCATCAGCCCGTCCCTCAACTGACAGAAAGCGGGGATATAGACGTTCAAGATGCGCTGAATCAAATCTTGAGCGAGCTTGTTGTCGTAGATATGGACGTTCGTATTGCGGTCTCTGAGCATGTCTAGCCAGGCCGCCTCATCAATAAAGTCGTAGAATCGGTACGACTCCTTCAAGATGGCACGAGGAGACCCCGACGCGGCAAGCGTGGCGCCCTCATACTCGAGCAGACGCTTAAGGAGCTTCCAGCTCAGTTCAAATTGAAGATTGAACTTATTAATCAATCCACTCTGAACAAAATCATTGTTGAGATCCTGATTGGGCGCATCCTCAAGATTCGCCAAGGCGCTAACAAAGTTCTCATATTTTTTCATACAGAATCACACCATCCCTGGCAATCTCATCGAGCAATTGCTGCGATAGGGACTCGTCGAGATTGACGACATCTACATCTAAAAGAGTATCAAGATGTTCCTCGATCAAATATGAGAAACGGCCGAAATCCCGGCAACCTGCTACGGCGATGTCAATATCGCTCTTGGGCAAGTTGTCGCCTCGAGCACGAGAACCAAACAACACGACCTTCTCGGCGTCACATTCCCAAGCAAAAACTTCGATTTGCTTGTACACCTTGTCGAGAGATGCCATTTGCACCCCTACAGCTTAATGTCAAAGTTGATTTCGGGGACGGCGGCCAGGTCGGCCAACGTCACGCCGTCGACGTACTTTTCGATCACATCGTCCAGGCCGCGCCAGAACTTGACAGTGGAACACAGGTCACTGCGGGCGCAGCTGTTGTCGATGCCGTCGCACGCCACGGGCGCCGTGCTGCCCTCGACAGCGCGCAGGATGTCGCCGGCACGCACCTCGACCGGGTCCTTGGCCATCATGTAGCCGCCGCCCTTGCCGCGCACGCTCTTAAGCAGGCCCGCCTTCATAAGCGGACGAACCAGCTGCTCCAAATACTTTTGCGAGATACGCTCACGGTCAGCAACCTCGCGCAGGGCGATCTTGCCCTCGGCGTCACCAAGCGCTGCGATATAGATCATCAGCCGGAGGGCATAGCGGCCCTTAGAAGAAATGAGCATACCTACCCTCCCATCGCATCTGGGACAACATAACCAGGTTTGTTTGTCCCAAATTTAAAGTAAGTGGGACAAACACAACAGGTTATATTGTCCCAGAATTTGAAAAGTCGAGTGGATTAGTCGGGTTTTCCCTTGACTAACGCCGAACCCATAGTAACTTTATTCCGAGAAGATTCCTAGGGTTTAGTACACCTATGAGTACACCATATACAGAGAGGGACAGCATGAGCGCAAATCCGCTGCTTTCCATCGAAGGTCTGACCGCCTCCGTGGACGAGAAGACCATCCTCCACAACGTCAACCTCAACGTCGCCGCCGGCGAGACCCACGTGCTGATGGGACCCAACGGCGCCGGCAAGTCCACCCTCGGCCACCTGGTCATGGGCGACCCCGTCTACACGGTCAACGACGGCCGCATCGTCTTTGACGGCCAGGACATCACCGAGCTCACCACCGACAAGCGCTCGCGCGCCGGCCTATTCCTGAGCTTCCAGGCCCCGGTCGAGATCCCCGGCGTGCCACTGTCGAGCTTTTTGCGCGCCAGCATCGCCGGCCGCCCCGGCCTGGAGATGAAGGGCAAGGAATTCCGCCGTCGCGTCAAGGAGCTCGCGGCCGAGCTCAACATGGATACCGCCTACCTCAACCGCGAGCTGGGCGTGGGCTTCTCAGGCGGCGAGAAAAAGAAGGTCGAGATGCTTCAGCTCCTGCTGCTGCAGCCCAAACTCGCCATCCTGGACGAGACCGACTCAGGTCTGGACGTCGACGCCCTGTCCACCGTCAGCCACGGCATGGACGCCTACCGCAAGAGCTGCGACGGCTCCATGCTCATCATCACGCACAACACGCGCATCTTGGAGCACCTGGATGTCGACCGCGTCCACGTTATGGTCAAGGGCCACATCGTGCGCGAGGACGACGCCTCGCTCATCCCCTGGATCGACAAGAACGGCTTTGAGACCTTCGAGCGCGAGGCCGCCGAGCAGCGCGCCCAGGCCGAGGCCGCCGCTGCCGAGCAGCAGGCGTAAAGGGGCGACGCAATGACCAAGAACCGCACCGAGGTCGCGGACATCGACCGCAGCCTCTACGACTTCACCTATGGCGAGGAGGGATTCGAGCGCCTCGACGCCGGCATCACGCCCGACATCGTGCGCGAGATCAGCGCAAAGAAGGACGAGCCGCAGTGGATGCTCGACCTGCGCCTCAAGTCCCTCGAGATCTTCAACCGCTTCCCCGACCCGACGTGGGGTCCCTCCATCGAGGGCCTGGACATGGACAACATCGTCACCTACGTCAAGCCCAACACCGACCAAAAGCACGACTGGAAGTCGGTGCCCGACGACATCAAGAACACCTTTGAGCGCCTGGGTATCCCCGAGGCCGAGCGCAGCTACCTAGCGGGTGTCGGCGCGCAGTACGACTCCGAGCTGGTCTACCACAACATGCAGGACACGGCGTCCAAGATGGGCATCGTCTACTCCGGTATTGAGGAAGCCCTGCATGACCCGCAGTGGGAGCCGCTCATCCACGAGAAGTTTATGACGCTCATCCCGCCCACTGACCACAAGTTTGCGGCCCTGCACGGCGCCGTGTGGTCGGGTGGCTCGTTTGTCTACGTGCCCAAGGGCACCAAGTTGGACTTCCCGCTGCAGAGCTACTTCCGCCTTAACGCCAAGGGCGCCGGCCAGTTTGAGCACACGCTCATCATCGTCGAGGACGATGCCGACCTGCACTTCATTGAGGGTTGCTCCGCGCCCAAGTACAACGTGGCCAACCTCCACGCCGGCGCCGTCGAGCTCTTTGTGGGCAAGCGTGCGCACCTGCGCTACTCGACCATCGAGAACTGGTCCAAGAACATGTACAACCTCAACACCAAGCGTGCGCGCGTGGACGAGGACGGCGACATCGAGTGGATCAGCGGCTCCTTCGGCAGCCACGTGGGCTACCTCTACCCCATGAGCGTGCTCAACGGCCGTCACGCCCGCTCGAGCTTTACCGGCATCACCTTTGCCGGCGCCGGGCAGAACCTCGACACCGGCTGCAAGGTCGTGCTCAACGCGCCCGATACCTCGGCAACGGTCGAGACCAAGGGCATCTCCAAGAGCGGCGGCATCCAGACCTTCCGCAGCTCTATCGTGGCGACACCCAAGGCCGAGGGCTCCAAGGCAACCGTGAGCTGCCAGTCGCTGATGCTCGACGACCAAAGCCGCTCCGACACTATTCCGGCCATGGACATCCGCGCCAAGAACGTCGACATTGGCCACGAGGCCACCATCGGCCGCATCGGCGACGACAAGGTGTTCTACCTGATGAGCCGCGGTATCTCGGAGGAAGAAGCCCGTACCATGATCGTCAACGGCTTTGCCAACCCGGTCTCCAAGGAGCTGCCGCTGGAGTACGCCGTCGAGATGAACAACCTGATCAAGCTCGAGATGGAAGGAGCGATCGGATAATGAAACAGGAAACCAACACCGCTGCTACCACGCTCGAGCAGGTCAACGCGATGCCGGCTGCCACTTGGGGCTGGCTGAAGATGAATCAGACCAAGCTCGAGCTCTCTGACGAGCTTGCCACCGCTCCCACCG
>URBB01000098.1 GCA_900545835.1 uncultured Collinsella sp.
GCACAGATCCGCGCGACCCTGCCCGACGCGCACCTGCTGCTGATTCCCCGCACGCTCGAGAACCTCGTTAAGAACGGCCGCGCGCCCAAGCTCGCCGGCCAGCTCACGCAGATGCTCAACATTCGCCTGGCCGTTTCGCCGGAGTGGCAGTCGGGCGAGATCAAGGCCATCAAGAAGGGCCGCGGCGCCAAGCGCATCGTCGCCAACACCATGGCAGACTGCCTCGCGTTTTTGGCCGAGCATCCGGGCTCCAGCGTGCGCGTGCTCACGACCGGTGCCGCCGAGGAGCAGGAGCTTGTCGACGAGGCACTCGCAGGCCAGGACTACGTAGACGCCGGCACCGGCCCCATCGGCTGCACCATCGCCACCCATGTAGGCGTCGACGCCATCGCCATCAGCTACTGCCCCCGCTACCAGCCAACTCGCTAGGGACGCCCACATCAGTTATGGTGAAATGGGGACTGTTTTTGGCTTATTAGCCGCCAATCAATCCCTATTCCACCGCAACTTAGAAGCAGTTCGTTTGGGACGGGGCTAAAAAGACTGGTATCAAACGTTTCAGACCAGTCTTTTTAGCCCCGTCCCATTTTAGCTACTCTACATCAGCCCGCTCAGGGCGATGTCGACGGCCTCGTTGAGGTCGTCAGTAATGTGTACCAGATCCGGATCGAGCGGGCTGATCATACCGGCGCTCATCACCGGGCCGTTGGGCCAGTCGAACAGACCCCCTCGCGGTACCCACTGGACAAAAATGGCAAATATGAGTACTGCCACCAAATTAGTAGCAGCAAAATCTCGCCGGAATCGATCGTTTCGATTAATTTCACGCCTTGCCAAGGCTCAAAATGCCGTGTTTGGTGGGTTAGATATATAGAATAATGTCGAATTGGTATTCTATTCTTGCCAAATGTTATGAGACTACATTAACAGCAGTACTCACATTTGACGTTATTTGACCACGGGGTCATTCGAAAACCCCTCCCCACGCCGCCAACCCGCCCCATAGCCGTCAAAAACCTTTAACAACAGCCGCCGCACGTTTTGGCACCGGCTGATTGCCACTCACGGATCGGTACCCCACTATTACCGAACCAAAATCGAAGTCGCGTATCTCATAAAGCTGAAATGACGTACCCTCATCCCAATGAACGCTGATAAGAATGGCTTTCAAATGAGCAACGGCACGCATCAATACGCCCTTTTCGGGAGCGCCCTATTCAAATTCAATAAAACGGTCGTCCACGCTTCGGATCCGCGCAAGCAAATCGTTATCTGCAGCAGCGGTCCAGACATCCGTTATACAACGCTGGAAGAATGGGAGAAAGCTGGCGATTCTTTCGATAGACGGGCGCAGATCGAAGATATCGTCACCAGCGCAAGCCCAGCGCGCGACAAACTCGAGCTCTTCCGCAATCTCTTTACTGGTCGCAAAGATGTCTACGCTCATGGGTACCGCAGAAAAGACGGAGGAATTGGCTATACGCCCGCCTGCGCAAATGAGTGGAAGTCAGGCATTTGCCCCAAAGCAAGCCACCAGAGAGTCAAATGCACGGAATGCAGCAGCCGCGTCTTCCCCGAGTTGAGCGATGCCGCGATCATCGCCCATTTCAGAGGCAATGACGATAGGCTTCGAGACGTTATAGGCCAATATGTGCTCGATAAAGACAGTAACACGAAAGTCCTGGTCATCGATTTTGACGGAGCCGATTGGAAAGAAGCGACGAAAGCCATTCGACATGTCGCAAAAAGCCACGGAATCGATGTCGCAGTTGAGCGATCGAGATCGGGCGACGGCGCACATGTCTGGTTTTTCTTCCTAGAGCTCGTCAGCGCAAAGACCGCACGAGATTTTGGAAGCAGCCTTATCACCGAAGCGGCGATACTGAACAAGACAATCACCTTCAAAGCATTTGACCGAATGCTGCCCGCGCAGTCCACCATTCCTGAGGGCGGCTTTGGAAATCTCATAGCGCTGCCTTTTCAAGGAAAAGCGCAGCGAAAAGGGAACAGCGTATTTGTTGACGAGCAATTTGAGCCCTTTCCCGATCAATGGCTTTACCTTTCGCAAATCCAGTTAATCCCGCGCGTGACGGTGCAAAATCTGATCGAGAGCATCGAAAATAAGTCACATGGAATAGCAGCTGTTGCGGCGGCAAACACCGGTGTGCCACATTCCCAGAGACTGCGAAAGCGGCTTCCGCTCACACCGCGGGACTTCCCGTCATCGCTGTCCGTCACGCAGACCGATATGCTCTATATCCCCGAAAAATCTCTGAGTCCCGCAGCTCAAATGGAAGTCCGCAGGCTTGCAACATTTGCCAACCCAGAATTCTTCCGCGCACAATCTATGCATCAATCGGTATTCGGCAAACCGCGGTTCATAGACCTCAGCGAACTTAGAGATGGCTACGTCGCGATTCCCAGAGGCTGCAAGGTTCAACTTGAGCGGCTGCTTCAAGAAGCCGGCGTTTCTGCCCACTATTCAGACAAACGCAAGTCGAGCCATCCAATTGCGATGGCATTTAAAGGGACTCTTCGCCCTGAACAGCAAATTGTCGCTGAACAGATGCTCAGCTATGAAGACGGGATCATGTCCGCACCGACGGGGTTCGGCAAAACCGTCATCGGAGCTTATCTTATTGCTGCCATTGGTCTCCCAACGCTCGTCATCGTTCCTAAAACTGCGCTCATTGCCCAATGGAAATCCCAACTCGAACGGTTTCTCGACATCACGGACAACAGAGAGCCCGTCCGAACCCCAAAGGGACGAATCAGCAAAAGACAGCCTCCGCTCATTGGGCAAATCGGAGGAGGCAAGACCGCCATAAGCCGTCTCATCGACATTGCTTCATTCCAGTCGCTATCCGGCAAGGATCCCCAAACCGGCGAGTCATTAGCCAAGGAGTTCGTTCGCGATTACAGTCTCATCATCTGTGACGAATGCCACCATGCGGCCGCGCCACAGCTTGAGCTTGTCCTCAAGTCCGCTCCTGCCAAATATGTATATGGCCTTTCCGCAACGCCCGAGCGTTCGGACGGACTCACGCGGGCACTCTCGATGCTCTGCGGCCCGGTTCGCTATGTCGTCGATCCAAAAACGCAAGCAATCCAGCAGGGGATTCAGCGCATTGTTAGACCGCGTTTCACCGGAATTCGATTACCCACCTACGAACCAGGAGCATCCTTTAACCAAATTCTCGATCTCCTGTGTGTACACGCCGCGAGAAACGAAGCAATTATCGAGAACGCCCTCGAGGCCGCATCAAACGGCCGGCATCCGCTTGTGCTATCTAAAAGAAAAAAGCATGCCGAAGAGCTATGCAGGCTACTTCAAAGCCGTGGACACGAACCCATACTCTTAACCGGAGAAATCGACGCCAAAGAAAGAAAAGCAATACTGAAGAGTCTTCCCAGCTTTGAGCATGAGCATCGAATCATCGTCGCAACTGAAAGTCTTCTGGGCGAGGGCTTCGACCTGTCTTACCTTGACACTTTGCTCATTGCCACTCCAATATCTTGGGACGGCAGCATAACGCAGCAGGCAGGTAGGCTACACAGAAGCCACGAGGGCAAACAGCGGGTTGAGATATTCGACTATGTTGACCTGTCGATACCCATGTTCGCGCGCATGTACCAAAAGAGGCTCAAGACCTACGCCAAGCTGGGGTATGAAGTCTTTGCGGCAAACGACAACAGACAGGACGATCGAAACATCCTCGTTAGGTCGGCAAGAGCCGTGGAGGCTTTAGTGAATGACATCGAGAACGCATCGAAAAGCATTTTTATTGCCGCACCCTACGCGTCCGCCGCATGCCTTGAAAAGCTCGCCGCTGCACTCGCGGATGCCGCTACCCGTGGAATTGCCCTTGAGATTTCTATTGCTTCAACTCCACGTGATGACGTGAAAGCGATTTTTGCCGAGATGAACGTCAACTATCTCATCAAAGCCGAAGGACGCCTGTGCGCATCAGTGATTGACGAGGAAACTGTCTGGTACGGAGCTATTCCGTTGCTGGCTTTCCCAAAGAAAGAAGACTGCAGCATTCGTTTCAAAAGCAGCGAAGTCGCAGCCGAGCTTTTGAGCGAAATTCAGCGAAAAGTGGAACCGGAGGCCGCGGCGACGAACGGGGTACCCCCAGCAGTTGCGGTGAAATAGGGACTGTTTTTGACTTATTAGCCGTCAATCAATCCCTATTCCACCGCAACTTGGAAATCGGCGATCAGCCCAGCGGACCCTGAAACAGCTCCTGATGAGCGCCCATTCTCACCAGCCTAATCACTGGGTTAGTCTTATGGGGAAGATAAAGAACGCCCACATCGACCAAGCCGTCGGATAGATGAAAATCGATGTGGCCGTTGTAATTGCCGCCCGGGTTTGAAAGCTCATGGGCGCCATATTCCGCGGGAAGCGAGCCGCGAGCTGCAAGCTCTGCGACTGCCGCCTTAAACTCGGTTTTTAGCTGCGGATGGATGCGCATCGTCCGTTTGTAATCCGCCTTAAACTGAGCCTCGACTTTAATCTCAAACATCGCTAGTCCTCATCGAGGAACGATATAAGCTCATCAGCGTTGTTGAATGACGGGCTATCGTCCGGCAAAATCCCCAACTCATGAGCCTCGGCGATCACCATGGCACGCCTCGTCGCCTCGTTGGGCACCTCCGCCCTTCCTACAATCTCAAAAGGAATCTTTCGCTGATTTACCAGCTGCCGAACGGCAAGATTGAGATAGGAATTGAGGCTGAGGCCGACCGAATCCAAGAACTCAGTCGCCTGCTCCTTGAGCCCCTCTTCGATGCGAACCGTCGTAGGCTTAACCGTTGCAGTAGACATACGCAACCTCCTCGCCCTCGTCTTTTACATCAGTATACCCAATATAAATGTCAACCTGACGTTAGATAGCATCAGATTGCCATGCATATTCATATCGCTGTGGGCACGATTGCTCTACATCAACCCGCTGAGCGCAATGTCGACGGCCTCGTTGAGGTCGTCGGTGATGTGTACCAGATCCGGATCGAGCGGGCTGATCATACCGGCGCTCATCACCGGGCCGTTGAGCCAGTCGAACAGGCCCTGCCAGTACTCGCTGCCCACCAGCACGAGCGGCATGCGCTTGACCTTGTGCGTCTGCACCAGCGTGAGCACCTCGAACATCTCGTCGAGCGTGCCAAAGCCGCCGGGAAACACGATGGCGCCCGAGCTGTACTTAACGAACATGGTTTTGCGCACAAAGAAGTAGCGGAAGTCCATGCCGAGGTTCACGTATTTATTGAGCCCCTGCTCGTGCGGCAATTCAATGCCTAGGCCAACTGACTTGCCGTTGACACTCGCCGCTCCCCTGTTGGCCGCTTCCATGATGCCGGGGCCGCCACCGGTGATAACCGCCACGCCGCGCTGGGCAATCTTACGGCCGACCGTGCGCGCCGCCTTGTAGAGTGAATCGGTCTTGGGCGTACGGGCACTACCGAAGATGGTCACCGCAGGCCCTAACTCGGCAAGTGCGCCAAAGCCATCGACAAACTCTGCCTGAATGCGCAGCACGCGCCAGGGGTCGGCGTGCAGCCAGTCAGTCGACTCCTCGGGCGCCAGCAGGTTGGCGTAGGTGTTGTCCTTAGGAATCATGGGGCCGCGCATGACCACGGGGCCGCGGCGGTACGTCTCGTCGTAGGCAGGCTCGCCCTCGACGTTCTCATTCTTAATCATGGGTACTCCTATCGAGAAAAAGAAAAACGGGCGGGGTCGACGCCATGCGTCAAACACCCGCCCGAACATCAACTATTCGGTATGGTACCCACGATGCATCAAGTGCTTGCAAGGCATCGGTCAGCGGTCGTGCAACCGATGCCAGCGAAGGCGATGCCCGGCTGGCGCTCGACCATTGCCGTTGCCCACGCTCTGCAAGCGTGTCTGTCGCCCTTAGTAATCCACCGCCGCAGGACTGTTCATCCAGTCGCTCACAAACGCGCCGTAGCGGCCCTCGATAATGGCCTGACGGGCACGCTGCATAAGGTTGAGCAGGTAGTAGATGTTGTGCATCGAAAGCAAAATGCCGCCGAGCATCTCCTTCTGCGTGACCATGTGGCGAATGAGCGCGCGGCTGTAGCCGCCCGTGCACACCGGGCAGGTGCAGGTGGGGTCGATAGGGCCGTCGTCGTGCGCAAAGCGCGCGTTACGGAAGTTAAGGCGACCTTCACTGGAGAACGCCGTACCCATGCGACCGGTGCGCGTCGGCAGCACACAGTCGAACATGTCGATGCCCACGCCCACGCCGCGCACGAGCGTGGTGGGGTTACCGACACCCATCAGGTAGCGCGGCTTATGCTTGGGCATGTACTCGCTCACGAGCGGCGCCAGGGTCTCGAACATGGTCTCGTGATCCTCGCCCACCGAATAGCCACCGATACCATAGCCCGGGAAGTCGCCGCACTCCTCCAGATGGCGCAGCGAGCGCAGGCGCAGATCCAGGTGCATGCCGCCCTGAACGATACCAAAGAGTGCCTGGTCGTCGCGGGTATGCGCCTTATAGCAGCGCTCGGCCCACATACTCGACAGCTCAACGGCGCGCTCGACGTAGGCGCGCGTGGCGGGATAGCCCGGGCACTGGTCGAGCTGCATGCAGATATCGGAGCCGAGCTTCATGGCGATTTCCATGTTGTCCTCGGGCGTCCAAAACACGTGGCGGCCGTCGTAATCGTTGACGATAAAGCGCACGCCCTCGTCGGTGAGCTTGACGGCATCGTTGTGGCTGAAGACCTGGAAACCGCCCGAGTCGGTGAGGATGGGGCCGTGCCAGTTCATGAACTTGTGCAGGCCGCCCAGCTCGGCGATGGTGTCCTCGCCGGGACGCATGGACAGATGATAGGTATTGGCGAGCACGATCTGGGCGCCGAGCTTCTTGACAGTCTCGGTAGGAATGCCCTTGACGTTTGCCTTGGTGCCCACGGGCATAAAGATCGGCGTCTCGATGTCGCCGTGCGGGGTGTGCAGTACGCCGGCGCGCGCGTGCGTCGTCGGATCCTCGGCAATCAGGTCGAATTTAAAAAGGTTCTGGTCCATAAACTGGAACTCCTTGGTTGCGGTTCATACGCAAACCATTATACGGGCAACCCGCAAGAAGCACCGACTCGACAGAAACTGGCGCAAGAGGTGGCGCGGCAGGGACACGACAAGGACACGGCAAATGAGCGTGGATTTTTGGACGCTTACCGAATGAGCGTGGATAATCTCCCACTTTTGCCCAAAACACAGACCAAAAACGGGAGATTATCCACGCTCATTTTGTGAGTAGTCATTTAAGTACGTCCCCAATGAGTGGAGCTATTTACCAACCACGGAAACGCCGATGTTTTGTCAACGTCAGCGAGCGGGTCGCATTTGAGACAAGGTGACGTGAAACGAAAGGGCGCTGACCTTCTGGTCGCGCCCTTGAAGTTGA
>URBB01000099.1 GCA_900545835.1 uncultured Collinsella sp.
CGCGTCGGCGGCTCGTAGAGCGGGCTCGCCGCGCCCAGGCGGTCGCAACGGTCGTGCGCGAGCTCGAACAGGTTGTCCGCCGTGGCGTACCAGGCCTTTTCGGGCAGCGACAGGTCGACGTGGAACTCGCGCGACTGCGCATGCTTGTAGAAATAGGTCTTGCGGATCACGTCGGTCATGCGCGCCTCGATGACCTCGAGCCCGTTGTCCTCGAGGTAGCGCTCGATCTCGTGGTTGGCGCCGAGATGGAAATTGAGCAGGTACTCGCCCACGATGAGAACGGTCGGATGCGGGTTCGAGCGGTCGTACGGAACGGCGTCCATGATCGCAAGCGCGCGTTTGAAGCCCGTCGCCTGGCCTCTCAGCCCGGAGCGCTCCATGCCCTCGATAACCTCATCGAGCGCGCGGTCGAACGCAGCGTCCGCCGCGCCCTTCTCGAGCTCGTAGGGACGGATGCGCCTAAGCATGGCCTCGAGGGCATCGATCATGGGAAGACCGTAGGCGATCTGGATGCTCGGGCCAAGGCCGAGCTTGAAGCCCGGATGCGCATTGTGGGCATCGACGTCGTCGTTGGTGAGCACCGGGACATAGTCGTATCCCGCGTCGTCGAGCGCGCGGCGCAGCAGGGGCATGTAGTGCGTCAGGCGGCAGTCGCCGATATACTTGCCAGTCACCACGGCGACGTCGTGCGGGTCGTACTTACCGCTCTCGAGTGCCGCGAGCGCCTCGCCGATCACGATTTGCGCGGGGAAGCAGATGTCGTTGTGCACATAGCGTTTGCCCAGGCGGATGGCATCCTCGCGCCCGATATCAAGGGCCTCGGCGCGCACGCCCCGATTGCGCATCGCCGCGGTCATGAGCCTGCAGAACGCATGGGAGGTGTTGGGGACCAGCGCGATCTTGTCGTGCCGGTCGCGCTTGGTGTACTTGACCTTATACGGGTCGTCGAGCGGATGGACCGCGTGCACCCGGGCGCCCTCGGCACGCTCCTCCGCGCGACGACGGTTGACCGACTCGATAAACGAACGCACGCGAATGCCCATGGGACCGGCGACGTCGCTCTCATCGAGCTTGATCATCATCGGAACCTTGGAGCCCATCTCGCCCATCATGCGCGCGATCTCGTCGGTGAGATACGCATCGTGGCCGCAGCCGAAGCTGCCCATCTGCACGAGCTCGAGCTCGGGCGTCGATGCGACGATGACCGCGCACGACAGCATGCGCGCATGGTAGTTGTTCACGATGTCGATGCGGCTGTTGGAAAGATCGACGTTGCAGACCCCCGGCACCGCATCGGGCGTCAGCACGGGGATGCCGCGCTCAGAGAAGAGCTTGGGCAGCCCGTGGTTGACCAGCGGGTCGTTGTGGTACGGGCGCGAAGCGATCACCACCGCGTAGCCGCCGTCCTCGTGCACGTTCTCGAGCACCTGCCTGCCGCGCAGCTGCAGCTGGTTCTCAAACGTCTCCTGCGCGCGGTCCGCCTGCTCGGTCGCCTTGGCAACCAGGTCGGCATCGATATCGAAGGTCTCCTTGCACCACGCCTTGAGCTGGCGGTTTCGGTCGCCCTCGTCGTACCAGTGGAACAGCGGCGTATCGAACGGAACGCCGAAACGCTCCTCCGGGTTATCGGAATTGCGCATCACGTAGGGGTATCCCTTTACGACGGCGCACATCCACTCGCTGGTAGAGGCGGTGTTTTCGGTGGGCACCGTCGTGATGATGGGCATGAAGATGCGGTCGACGCCGGCGTCGACGAGATTGCGGATGTGCCCGTGGACGAGCTTGGCCGGGAAGCACACGGTGTCGGATGTGACGTGCGCCAGACCGCGCTCGTACATCGCCTTGGTGCTGCGTCCCGAGACGCGCACCTTAAAGCCGAGCGTGCTGAAGAACGTCGACCAGAACGGCATGGTGTCCCAGAACTCGAGCACACGGGGAATGCCGATCGTGACATCGCGCCCCCCGCTGACGGGAACCGTGGGGTACGACTCGAACAGCAGCTTCTCGCGGTCGACAAAGAGATTGGGGGCAGCCGCGGTCCGGTCGCGCCCCGTGCCGGGTGCCTGTGCCTCGCAAGCACCCTGCGGACGCAGCTCCTCCGCCGCGGGAACCTCGCGCACGAGCTCATCCCATGAGATGGCGCCGCCGCGCGGGCAGCGATTGCCCGTGACGTAAAGCGAGCCGTCGCCAAATGCCACGACCGCGCGCTGGCAGCGGTTGTTGCACCGACGGCAGGTAACGCCGCCGAACTCGCGATGCTCGAAGCGCTCCACGGCATCGAGCCCGATAAACGACGTGCCGGCGTCGCCCTTGCGGCATTCCTCGCGCGCGAGCAGGGCGATACCGATAGCGCCCATCAGCCCCGGGTGGGGCGCACGCGTGACGGGTTTGCCCAGATACTGCTCGAATGCGCGCAGCACCGCGTCGTTTCGGAACGTGCCGCCCTGGACGACGACTTTGTCGCCCAGACGGTTGAGATTTGAAACGCGAATGACCTTGGTGAACACGTTCTCGATAATCGAACGGCAGAGACCGGCCATGATGTCGCCCGGACCCTTACCGCGCCGCTGCTCGGAAACGACGCTGCTGTTCATGAACACCGTGCAGCGGCTGCCGAGAACGGCGGGGGCTTTGGACGAAAATGCCTCGGTCGCGATATCCTCAACGGCTATTCCGAGGTTTTTGGCAAAACCCTCGAGGAACGAGCCGCAGCCCGCAGAGCACGCCTCGTTGACGACGATATCGGTCAGCACGCCGTGGTTGAGCCAGATGGCCTTCATATCCTGTCCGCCGATGTCGAGCACGAAGGTCGCATCGGGAACGCATGCGCACGCGGCGCGGGCGTGCGCGACCGTCTCGACCGTATGGTAGTCGGCGTGGAACGCGCGCGCGAAAAGCTCCTCGCCGTATCCCGTGGTGCCCACGGCATCGATCGCAAGCGTGACTCCCGCTGTCTCCCAGCGGTTCTTCAAGCTGACAAGACCCTGTTGGGCGACGTCGAGCGGTCTGCCGTTATTAGACGCGTAGAACGAATCGACAAGCTCACCCGCCTCATCGACCAGGGCGAACTTGGTCGTCGTGCTCCCCGAATCGATACCGAGCGCCACACGCACCGTCTCTCCGGGCGCATACGCATCCGGACCCTTTGCCGGCGTCTCTTTGCCATGGCGTGCCGTAAAATCCGCCTGCTCGGCAGGTGTGGCAAAAAAGGGCTGGGCAAGACGTCCCTCCCCGCTTGCGGGCGCGACCGTCTCGAGCTTATCCAGCCGGACAAAAGCGTCGGGAAGGTCGATCGGTTGGGACGATGCGAACATGTCGGTCAGCGACAGGGCGGCACCGCGCGCGACCATGATCTGCGGATCGCGCGGGACGATAACCTGATCGTCCGATAGATTCAGTTGCTCCCGGAACACGCGGACCAGTGTGGGGTTGTAGGCGAGCGTACCGCCCTCGAAGATTACCGGCGGCTCGATGTCGATACCCTGGGCCAGACCGCCGATCGTTTGGCGGGCGACCGCGTGAAGCGCCGAAAGCGCCAGGTCGGTGGTAGGAATGCCCTCGTTGAGCAGCGGCTGGATATCGGTCTTTGCGTACACGCCGCAGCGGCCCGAGACCTCGTGGACGGTCGTTCCCCGGCTTGCGAGCTGCTCGAACTCGCCCGATTCGGTGCCGACCCCCATGAGCTTTGCCATCTCGTCGATAAATGCACCGGTACCGCCTGCGCACGAGCCGTTCATGCGCATGTCGGCAACCTCGATGTCTCCCTTATCGTTGGTGCGGAAGAAGATCATCTTGGCGTCTTGGCCGCCCAGCTCGATGGCGCAGCGCGTCTGCGGATAGAACCTGCTGATCGCGAGCGCGTTGGCGACCACCTCCTGAACGTACGAGGCGCCCAGCGCGGTCGCGATATCGCGCGCACCCGAGCCGGTCACCGCAACGCGCAGTGACTCATGGGGAAAGCGCTCGGCGAGCTCGCCGAGCATGGCGCGCACGCTCGCTGTCTGACACGCCCCGTGGCGGCGATATCCCCACCACGCCTCGGTCATATCCTCGTGCATCGCGTAAACTTTGGTCGTCGTCGACCCTACGTCCAGTCCTACTAGCAACGCCATAATGCTCCGTCTCTCGCATTTTTCCCGCTAGAGATATACCACTCTACGTAATACAACAGACTGTTGTATTTAAACTCCGTATAAAAAGCGGCTGCCGAAACGCTTCAGCAGCCGCCGAATGCACCAACAGATTGTTCTGCGCGCTAGCACGTCGGGCAACGGAGCAGCACGGGCCCTCCGGTCATGCGCACCGCTCACGCCCGCGATGTCGCCGAGAGAGCTATCCACGCTTAGGGCTCCAACCAAGCAAGTCGCCCGCGCTCAGCAGATCCCTAAGCGAGCTACTCGCACTCAGGAGCCATAGCCTGCTCCAAGAGCTCGGCATGCTCCTCCTCGAAAACCGTCCCCACAGGGAAGGCGCGACGGAAGACGAAGCGGGAAATCGGACCGGCTACCAAAAGGTTCCACGGCAGCGCCATCACAAAATTATGCGGGATGTTGATCATCCAGATCGCGGGCACGGAATACAGGTTCGCAAGGATGCCGCCGGGCATGTGCGTCAGACCCTCACAGGCACCGTACAGCGACATGATGATGACCATGGGAACGACCATGCAGGAGCTGACGGCGAGCGTCATGGCAAGTGGCGAGCTCTTGCCCGGCGTGACCAAGTACTTAAAGGCGAAACCCTTGGCGAGCGGGCTGGCGACGAACCAGTCGCAGCACATGGCAAAAATGTAGGCAACGGGGAAGCCGAGCCACGCAGTGGCAACGACCTCGCCGTTGATGGCCCCGTGCTGCAGGGCAACGTTGTAGATGCTCATCCAGAGCACCATGCAAAAGCACATGATAAAGGTGAACAGCAGGCTCTCTCGTTTGTTGATAGGCATAAAGGGCAGATTCCTCTCTGTGTTGTACCGCGGCGCCACGCAACAAAAACGGGCGGGCAAGATGGAGCTGTTGGAACTTCATCTCGCCCGCCCGTGGTACGCGCGTCTGCGACTACTTATGTGGTGGAACCAGCCTAGCACGAAACGCATGCGCTTCGTAAGCGTTGAGTTTATGAAGATGCAGGGCACCGATAATCCCCCGACCCCATAAGTTGCGGTGGAATACGGACTGTTTTGACCCTTTAAGCAACAATTCAGTCCCTATTTCACCGCAACTCATTTGGTGCAAAGTAACCTGTCCCCCTTGTACCAATTAGCTGGTGTGGCGCCAGCGAGGGTCGGTGAGCGTACGCGCCACACCCAGTCCAACGGGCAGAAACGCTACGATGAGCACTGCGCGCACAAACCAGCCGAGCATATTGACCGTGTCGAAGGTGCACATGTAATACATCGAGCGATACAGATACAAGCCCGGCACCATAATGACAATCGAAGGCACCGTGAGGGCGATGCGCGGGTAGGTGAGCTTGACTTCGGCCAAGCTTGCCAGCAGACCCGATACCAGCGCGCCGATAAACGCTGCTGCCTCGGGAGGCATTCCCGTGCTGAGGCCCAGGAAGGGAATCATCGTCGGCGCATCGACAAGGGTCAGACGCAGGGTATTGGACACGGCGCCGATCAACCCAGCTGCCGCGGCCATCTTTACCGGGCTGTTGAACATCACCGAGAAGCCGAATACGCCAACGAAGCTCATCACCACGCGCAGGAGCGTAAGGGCAAGCGGCGAAAGGCCCAGTGGGGCAAAGTCGTCCGGCGCCAGGCCAACACACTCGGCAACCATCCAACCTACGAGCGTCGCCATCACAATAATCGATACGGCATATGAAAGGCGCTCGATACCGCTTCGCATGTCGAGCTTGGCGATGTCGAGGCCCGCCGTAATGAGCGGAAAGCCGGGAATCACAAAGAGCATGGCGCCGATATAGCCTTCTTGGTGCGACATTGCCCCCGGTATGACCTGGCCAAGGCCGAGCAATGCCAGCAGATACGAAACGCAAGCGAGCGCAACGCCGGTCGTCAGCGCGCTGAACTGACCAAGGCCTTGCTTGAGAATATGGGAGCGGGCAAAGTTGCCGACACCCGCGCCCACAAACGCGCAGGCCATCTCGATAGGGCCGCCGCCGAGCAAAAAGACGAAGGCGCCGCAAGCACAAGCTGCCGCAAGGCCCTGTTGCCAGGGAGAGTAATCGGGTTTTGAACTCTCAACGGTCTTGAGCATCTCGTGGTATTCGTGCACGGTAAACCGGCGCCCATACGTCTCGATTTCCTTTAAGAAGCTCTCCATCATCCAAATGCGATGGGTATTGACTCCCGTTGTGGGCAGGCTGACGACCTCATTAAAGCAGTGGCCATCTTCGATGCAGGTGCACTCAAACGACAGAAGACTTAAGTCAACGTGGATGGTGACACCGAGTACGGCGGCAACACGATTCATGGTATCGCGCACGCGCCAGGCACCTGTTCCGCTTGCCAGCATAAGCATGCCAGTGCGGCAGATGATGGATGACTTATCGGTGAGTGGCGCATCGACGGCAAGCTCATCGCCTGCCGTCACGATCTGGTGCCAGTCAGTTTTCATATGGAGCGCGCCGGCACGAACGCCGTGGTGCATGGGGGCTCTCGAAAGCAGCGAGTCAAGGCGCGAAGGCTGTGGGGGCTCCGTTGATTCGTCCTCAACCTCATCAGTCTCTTCATCGACCAGATCAAAGGAATCAAGCGGCGCTGGCTCGCGACGGTCGATCAGCTCCTCGTCCTCATCATCAAAGTAATTGAACTGATCGAGCATGTCCTCTTCGATTGAACGCTCGCTCGCGTCGTCCATATAGACGCTCCCTTCCTACCGACTAACCCCCATCCTAGGCAGCAACGGCTAAAGGAAACATAAAAGAGACGGCTGTCATGCATGGAAGGCGCAAACCCCCAATGCGTCGGTAGATCCCCAACGACTAGGACTGTCCCCAAGTGCCGGCAGAAAAGGAACGTCCCTAAGTGCCAACCAGGGCAACACCGCAGATAGAGGACGGACAGCGAAAGCCCGCCAGAGCGAGCAAGGTGCCTTCAAGCAAAATGGCGCCGCAGGTTGAGTATAAGTCAGCGAGCGGGCCGCATTTGAGACAAGGTGACGTGAAACGAAAGGGCGCTGACCTTCTGGTCGCGCCCTTGAAGTT
>URBB01000100.1 GCA_900545835.1 uncultured Collinsella sp.
CTCTCCGTCGTCGGCAGCGTCAGATGTGTATAAGAGACAGTGAGCAGCCTGCGCGCGGTAACCGTGCCGAGCGCCGTGCCAAGCAGTTCCAGGGCGAGGCGCATCGCCGCCGTCGCGAGGATGAGGATCGCGGTGGCCGTCGTCGTGTCGAGCGCGAGGACGAGGGCCGCGGTTCGCGCGGTGGCAAGCGCGGTTCGGGCGACCGCCATCGTTCCGGTCGTGATGACGAGCGCGGTGGCCGTGATGAGCATCGCGGCGGCGAGAGCCGCGGTGAGCGAGGTGCCCGTGGCGGTGAGTCCCGTGGCGGCAAGCGCTTTGAAGAGCGCGGTAGCCGCGGCGGCGAGCGTCGCGAGGGTGCTCGCGGCAATGGCGGCCGCGGCGGCGCTGGTCGTTCTAACGAGTCGCGCGATCGTCGTGACCCGCGTGCCAGCCGCGATCGTCGCGATGATTGGCGCAACTACGACGATACCCGCGAGGAGCGTCGTGGCAGCTATCGTGGCGGGCGTGGCGGCAACCAGGCCGGCTCCCGCGGCGGCCGTGCCGGCGGTCGCGATAATCGTGGCAGCTATGGCAATAGTCGTGGTGGCAAGCGCGGCAGCAGCTCCCGCCGTCCCGGTGACGGCGGCGGCAAGCGCAAGTAACATACGCATCGCCCGCTGAGCGAGGTGAACCAAGGGCCCCGAGCAACTACGCTCGGGGCCCTTTTTGTTTGCCGTATCCGATCGCTAGTTCAAATGTGATTTCCTCGGGAATGCATCTAGAGGATGCCGTGGGCCTGTTTCCTACCATGCGGCAATGGGTCCCATGGGGTGCGCCGTGCATTTTTTGGAGTATTCTGCAGTTCGAGTTGTCTGCATATGATTTGACGTCGCCAACGGTGGCTTTCGGATATCCCTAGCGAGCGTTCTGAGTCAGATTTCGTCGTTTTCCGGAGCAGGGGCGCGTCATTCTCGCCATGTCGGAACCCAAAATGACGCAGCGCCCTAAAGGTTTGCCCGCTCGGGGTATTGCTGGCGCGGTCACGTTGCAGAATACTCCGTTTTTTGCACGGGCCAGGATGGGGTACCTCGGGAGAACACGGCGGTATCCCGTAAATATATACAATCTGTACCGTAATTTATACAAAACGAAGAGGCAGACAGCGTAGGGTGGGTGCATTGGGGTGCTTGGTGCACCAAAACGGGGATCCCATGCGCCGTATACTCTGGCTGGATGTGAAAGCGGCTTGACGCGTTGCCAGGCGTAGGGGAGGGTGCCTCGATGAGCGTATTCGAAATTGTGTTTAGTCCGACGGGTGGAACACGGAAGGTGTCTGGCCTTGTGGCCGGGGCACTGGGCAAGAATACCGTTACCGTCGATCTGGCCGATAGCGGGCTAGATTTCAGTGCTGTCTCGATGACTGAGGACGACGTGGCCGTAATCTCTGTGCCGGCGTATGCCGGTAGAATCCCGGCTGTGGTGGCTGACCGGTTGGGCATGGTGCGCGGCAACGGGGCTCGGGCTGTTTTGGTTTGCGTATACGGAAACCGCGCGTTTGAGGACACGCTCGTAGAGCTGGAGGACGTTGCGAAGCGCGCCGTATTTAGGGTTGTTGCAGCGGTTTCTGCTATTGCTGAGCATTCCGTTGCTCGTCAGTTTGCTGCTGGGCGACCGGATGCGCAGGATGCGGCGCAGCTCGCAGAGTTTGCGCAGCAAATTCAGCAAAAGCTGTTGGCTGAGGATGCGTCCGGGCCCTCTATCCCCGGCAATCGTCCTTATAAACAAGCCGGAGGTCACCGCATGGCACCCGAGGCAACAGAGGATTGTGTCTCCTGCGGTGCATGCGCCGCGGCGTGCCCCGTTTGCGCTATCGACAAGAGTGACCCCAAACGAGCAGCTGGCGAGGCGTGCATCTCCTGCATGCGCTGCATCGCCGTATGTCCGCGAGGTGCTCGCAAGCTTGATTCCAACAAACTATCCGCTGTTTCCCAGATGCTGAGCAAGGTTTGCGTCGCGCGGAAGGAATGCGAGCTCTTCATCTAGCGCAAGTGAGATTGGTGCAAACAAACCTGGCCCTTTTGCACCAAAAACGATCCGTTTTCCTCCGTTCCCAAGGGATCATGTGATCCGAAGGAGACGGAGGAAAACGGATCAAAAAGGAAAAATAGTAAGGCGCTCTTTTTCACATTGAATATTGCAATTTGGTAACGCGTTTTATCAAATATGGCATTTATCTGCGGTAATGTTCTATTTCACCGCTGAGGGTGACATTTCATGCCGCCTGCCGAACTGCGTGGAGACCTAACAACTTTTTAGGTCAGTGTTGTGCGTGTAGCAATTTCGCCCGGCCTCGCCTCCGGGCTGCCATGTGAGAGGGGATCTTATGGCTCGACTGCATGTAATGGAACGCAGCCACGCTCAGGCCGTCATGGACGACCTGCACGATGCGCTCGGACGCCGTTTGGCGGTGAGTTCGCTCGCCCCGTGTCCCGTTGAGTTTACGGCAGCGCTCGTCAACCTGTGCTCCACTCAGAGCTGTGGCAAGTGCACGCCCTGCCGCGTGGGCCTGAGCGCACTGAGTGACCTGCTCGCTGATGTGCTCGAAGGGCGTGCCGATGAGTCTACGCTCAACCTGATTGAGCGCACGGCCCGCACCATCTACCTTTCGAGCGACTGCGCCATCGGCTACGAAGCTGGCGCCATGGCGCTCACGGCCATTCGCGGCTTCCGCGACGATTTTGAGCATCACATTCGCGAGCACTCCTGCGGCTTTGACCGCGAGGCCCGCGTCCCGTGCGTCTCGGGCTGCCCGGCGCACGTCGACATTCCCGGGTACATTTCGCTCGTCGAGGCCGGCCGCTATGCCGATGCCGTCAAGGTCATCCGCAAGAATAACCCGCTGCCGCTCGTCTGCGGCCTGGTGTGCGAGCATCCCTGCGAGATGCACTGTCGCCGTGGCATGGTCGACGACCCCATGAACATCCTCGCCCTCAAGCGTTTTGCCGTTGAGCACAGCGACCTCAACGACCACAAACCGCATGTAGTGGACAACACCGGTAAGCGCGTCGCCGTGATCGGCGGCGGCCCGGCCGGCCTTTCCTGCGCTTACTACCTGGCCGTGATGGGTCATAAGGTGACCATCTTTGAGCAGCGTCACCACCTGGGCGGCATGCTGCGCTACGGCATCCCCAGCTATCGTCTGCCGCGCGAGCGTCTGCAGGCCGAGATCGACTGGATCTTGAGCGCCGGCATCGACGTTGAGCTCGACCACTCCGTGAACGGCGAGGAGCTTGCCCGCCTGCGCGACGAGTTCGATGCCGTCTATCTGGCCATTGGTGCCCACAGCGATAAGAAGCTCGGCCTTCCGGGCGAAGAGGCTCCCGGCGTGGAGTCGGCCGTCAAGATGCTGCGTGCCATCGGCGACGACGAGCTGCCCGACCTGAGCGGCCAGCGCGTGTGCGTCATCGGCGGCGGCAACGTGGCCATGGACGTGGCGCGCTCTGCCGTGCGCTGCGGTGCCGAAAAGGTAAGCATCGTCTACCGCCGCCGCATCTGCGATATGACGGCTCAGGACGCCGAGATTGCCGGTGCCCAGGCCGAGGGCTGCGAGGTGCTGGAGCTGACGGCCCCGCTCGCCATCGAGACGGGCGAGGACGGTCGCGTGAGCGGCCTGCGCGTGCAACCGCAGATTATCGGCGAGCCCCGTCGCGGTCGTCCGGCCCCGCGTGCCGCCGCGACGCCCGAGCGCGTCATTCCCTGCGATCGCGTGTTCGTGGCCATCGGCCAGGACATCGATTCCAAGCCGTTTGAGGAGATGGGCATCGCCTGCAAGTGGGGCTGCGTGGTCACCGATTCGGACGGCGCCGTGCCCAACTTCGATGGCCTCTTTAGCGGCGGCGACTGCCAGACCGGTCCCGCCACCGTCATCCGAGCCATCAATGCCGGCCGCGTAGCTTCGGCAAACATCGACCGCTATCTGGGCTTCGACCACAAGATCAAGCTCGACGTGGAGCTGTCGACCGTCCAGTTTAAGGGCAAGCACGAGTGCGGCCGCTGCGAGCTGGGCGAGCGCGAGGCTGGCGAGCGTATTCACGATTGGAATCTGGTCGAGCAGGGCCTTACCGAGGAGGAGGCGCGCCAGGAGGCAAGCCGCTGCCTGCGTTGCGACCACTTTGGCTTTGGCGCGTTCCGCGGAGGGAGGAACCTGGAATGGTAGAGCTCAACAACCCCACTGTCAGCGACAACACCGAAAGCGGAGCACTCAATATTGTCAAGCTCACTATCGATAATTGCGAGGTCGTGGTACCCGAGCACACCACGATCCTGGACGCGGCCAAGTCCGTCGGTATCCAGATTCCCACCCTGTGCTACCTGCGCGATCTGAACGAGATCGGCGGCTGCCGCGTGTGCGTGGTCGAGGTTGAGGGCTGCGACCAGCTGGTTGCCGCCTGCAACAACTACGTGCTCGATGGCATGGTGGTTCACACTAACAGCCCCAAGGCCCGCGAGGCCCGTCGCACCAACGTGCAGCTGCTGCTGTCCCAGCACGATTCGCAGTGCACGAGCTGTGTGCGCAGCGGCAACTGCAACCTGCAGACCATCGCCAACGATCTGGGCATTTTCTACCTGCCGTATCAAAAGCACTTGACGGGCGAGGGCTGGGATTTCGATTTTCCCATCATCCGCGAAAACGACAAGTGCATTAAATGCATGCGCTGCATCAAGGTGTGCGAGAGCGTGCAGGGCCTAGGGATTTGGGACCTGACCAACCGCGCCACGCATACCGCCGTGGGTACCCGCGGGCGCGCACCGATCGGCAAGACCGATTGTGTCGCATGCGGCCAGTGCATCACGCATTGCCCAACGGGCGCGCTGCGCGAGCGCGACGACACCGAGACCGTGTTCGATGCTCTCGCCGATCCCGACAAGATCGTGCTGGTGCAGATCGCGCCTGCCGTGCGCAGCGCCTGGGGCGAGGAACTCGGCATCCAGCGCGAGGAGGCCACCGTCGAGCGTCTGGCCTGCGCACTGCGCCGCGTTGGCTTTGAGTACGTGTTCGACACCGATTTCTCGGCCGACCTCACCATTATGGAGGAGGGTTCCGAGCTGCTCGAGCGCCTAGGCGCCGCCGCTAAGGGCGAAGGCGACAGCCGCGGCTGGCCCATGTTTACGAGCTGCTGCCCGGGTTGGGTGCGCTTTGTGAAGGCGCGCTATCCGGAGTTTGTCGACAGCCTGTCCACGTCCAAGTCGCCGCAGCAGATGTTCGGCGCCATCGCCAAGACATATTACGCCAAGGTGCTGGGCGTTGAGCCCGAGCGCTTGTTCGTGGTGTCCGTGATGCCGTGCACGGCCAAGAAGGCCGAGTGTGCGCTGCCGAGCATGGTGGGCGAGGACGGCACGCCCAACGTGGACGTTGCGCTGACGGTGCGCGAGATGGTGCGCATGATCCGCGCGAGCCACGTGAGTGTTGACACGCTGGTCGAGGAGCCGCTCGATACGCCGCTGAGCTTTGGCACGGGCGCGGGTGTGATCTTTGGCGCCACGGGCGGCGTGATGGAGGCCGCCGTGCGCTCGGCCTATTACCTGGTGACGGGCGAGAACCCCGATGCGGACTTCTTTACTGACGTGCGCGGCCTGGACGGCTGGAAGGAAGCCGCGGCCGATATCGAGGGCACCAAAGTGCGCGTCGCCGTGGTGCACGGGCTGGGCAACGCCGCCCGCCTACTCGACGCGATTCGCGACGGTCGTGCGAGCTATGACTTCGTTGAGGTTATGGCGTGCCCCGGCGGCTGCGTCGGTGGCGGCGGTCAGCCCATCCATGACGGCTGCGAGCTGGCGGCCGAGCGTGGTCAGGTACTCTGGGGCCTGGATGCGAACGCCGAGATTCGCTTCTCGCACGAGAATCCCGATGTCCAGGCTTGCTACCGCGAGTTCTTGGGCGAGCCGCTCTCGC
Source organism: uncultured Collinsella sp. (assembly GCA_900545835.1). Taxonomy (GTDB): domain Bacteria; phylum Actinomycetota; class Coriobacteriia; order Coriobacteriales; family Coriobacteriaceae; genus Collinsella. The sequence goes on from URBB01000100.1 coordinate 5,933, forward strand.
CGCTGGCCGAGGAGTTGCTGCATACCGACCGTCACGCCTGGTCGATGCCCAACGAGGGGGCGTGCTAGCCATGCGTGTGTTTGATGTTGAGATGTCGCGCCGGGGGTTTGCCTCGGCGCTCGCCGTGGGCGCCCTGTCGCTCGCGCTGGCTGGCTGTGGCGGCGGGTCTGCCGGGGCCGGGTCTGCCGCGGGCTCGGCTGCCGGGTCTGTCGCTGACGGTGCCGCTGCCGAGCCGGTCGAGGTGCACGTCGCCTCGCTCAAGGGGCCGACCTCGATTGGCCTGGTGCAGTTTATGGACCAGGCTGCCGATGGCGAGACGGACAATGAGTTCGACTTTGCGATCAACACTGCCGCCGACGAGATCGCGCCCAAGGTGATTCAGGGCGATATCGACATTGCCTTGGTGCCGGCCAACGTGGCGAGCGTGCTCTACAACAAGACCGAGGGCGCGGTGCAGGTCATCGACATCAACACGCTGGGCGTGCTGAACGTGGTGACGGGTAACGCGAGTGTGGCCTCGTTTGGCGATCTGGCGGGCCATACTGTCTACATGACGGGCAAGGGCACCACGCCGGAGTACGTCATGAGTTACCTGCTGGAGCGCGCGGGCCTGACCGGCCAGGTGGCGCTTGAGTTTAAGAGCGAGCCCACCGAGGTGCTGTCGGCGTTGCTTGCCGATCCGTCTGCCGTGGGCGTGCTGCCCGAGCCGTTCAAGACCGCTGCCATCGCAAAGAGCGAAGGCAAGCTGTCGGCTCCGGTAAGTCTGACCGATGTGTGGGATGAGCTGGCAAGTGACACGGGTTCGCGCCTGCTGACGGGCGTGACCGTGGTGCGCCGTGCCTTTGCCGAGGAGCATCCCGAGGCCGTGGCGGAATTCCTGAGCTGCCATGCTGCGAGCGTTGAGGCCGTGAACGCGGCGCCGGCGGACTGGGCTCAGGCCGTGGTCGATGCGGGTATCGTGGATAACGCCGCGATTGCCGAAAAGGCGATTCCCGGGTGCATGCTCGTGTGCCAGACGGGGAAGGATATGAAGGCGGCGCTCGGTGGATACCTGCAGGTGCTGGCCGATGCGGACGCGAGCGCCGTGGGCGGCAAGCTCCCGGCTGACGATTTCTACTACATGGAGTAGCCCGTGCGTGCGTTTGCTCGACAAATGACGGCTGTCTCTTATACACATCTCCGAGCCCACGAGACCGGAGCCTATCTCG
>URBB01000101.1 GCA_900545835.1 uncultured Collinsella sp.
AAGCCAGCAGTATCGAAACGTCATTCGTTTTGACTTTATGCTCGAGCCGAGCACACGCTCGCTGTTCGATGGGGACCTCGACCCCAAGCGCATCATCTCCCAGATAGAACTCCTACGTGGCCAAACTGTAACGCCAGCAGACACGCTCATCATCTTCGACGAGATCCAAGAGGCCCCGCGCGGGATCACCTCGCTCAAGTACTTCAACGAGCTTGCACCCGAATACCACATCGTAGCAGCCGGTTCCTATATGGGCCTCGCGCTCCGACGCGAAAACGAGTCATTTCCCGTCGGCAAAATCGACCAGCTCACCATGCGTCCCATGGGGTTCGCCGAGTTCGTTCGTGCCGTCGACGGCGACCCGCTCGCCGACGCCATCCTTGCCGCAGACATGAACCTTCTAGCAAACGTTACCGAAAAGCTCGAACACTTGCTCAAGGAATACCTTGTTGTCGGCGGTATGCCCGAAGTTGTCTCCGCTTTCGCCGAGACACGCGACTTCATCGAAGCCCGAAGGCTTCAGCAGCAAATCATCGAGGCTTACGAATCCGATTTTGGCAAACATGCACCCGCCCGCATCATCGAGCGCATGAGGTTGGTTTGGAAATCCCTTCCCGGCCAGCTTGCCAAAGAGAACAAGAAGTTTGTCTATGGCGCCCTTCGCCCCGGAGCGCGCGCACGCGATTTCGAGGAAAGCCTCCAGTGGCTCACGGACTACGGAATCGTTCATAAGGTGCCACGTGTTTCCGCTCTAAAGGCGCCGCTCTCGAGCTACGAAGACCTCTCGGGCTTCAAACTGTTCTGCATCGACACCGGCATCCTCGGAGCGCTCTCCGGTCTCTCTCCGGCCATCGTTCTTAACGGATCCGCTGTTTTTACCGAGTTCAAAGGTTCGCTGACCGAACAATACGTCGCGCAGGAGCTTTTGCTCCAGGACAAAACTCCCGCGTATTGGTCCTCTACCTCTGGCAATGCCGAAACCGACTTTGCCATCGACCATGCGGGAACCGTGCTTCCGCTTGAGGTCAAGGCGGCAGAGAACCTTAAAGCGAAGAGTCTGAAAATAGCCTGCGAAAAATTCAAGCTCGAGCGTTGCGTGAGGAGCTCCCTGGCGGCATATAGAGACGAGGGCATGCTCGTCAATATTCCGCTTTGGGAGATTGGGCAAATCGACAAGCTGGCATAGGCGCTGTGGGGACGCCCCGCAAGGACTGTCCCCAGGTGCCGGCTGTTGAGTTGCGGTGGAATAGGGACTGTTTGGCGCCCGAAAGGGCGATTTTAGTCCGTATTTCACCGCAAATTATTTAGAGGGTGCTGAGAGTGGGGGTCCAAGCGATGGTGGGAGTCGCGCCGTCGAGAACCTCGTTGATGGTGGCGGCCATGCCAGCGAGTAGGCTGTTCTCGCTTACGGTGAGCGTCTTGTAGCCACCGACGTGCATGAGCTCGCGAATCACCACGGCGCCGGCCAGAATCACGCCCGCGCGCTTGGGCTGCACGCCCGGCAGCGCAGCGATACCCTCCACATCCAGCGTAGACATGCGCTCGATAGCGGCCGAGACCTGCTCCAGCGACAGCTCGCGTAGGTGCACAAAGCTCGAATCGTACGGTTCCAGCTCGTGGACCAGAGCCACCAGCGTAGTCACCGTGCCGCCCACCGCGACTAAGCGTTCGGCGCGCTCAAAGTCGACAGGCAGGCCCTCAAAATAGGCGGCGAACTGCTCGCCTGCCCACGCGGCAGCGGCAGCAAGCTCGCCGCGTGCGGGTGGCATCGTCGAGAAAAAGCGCTCCGTCACGCGACGGCAACCGATGTCCAGCGAGCGCGTTCCCTCCAGCGCAAAGACGCTGCGCTCCGGAGCGTATACGCCCGTCGCGAGCTCCGTGGAGCCGCCGCCCGAATCCGCGACGATGATGCGCTCGCCGGCAAAGTCGTGCGCCACGCCAAAAAACGTCAGGCGCGCCTCGACCTCGCCCGGAATCACCTGTGGTTTGAGCCCCAACTCGCGCAGGCCGTCCAGCAGCAGGGCGGCATTGGACGCATCGCGCGCGGCACTCGTGCACGTGGTGCAGACGCACGCGGCCCCAAAGGCACGCGCCTCATCCACAAACATACGACACGCATCGAGCACACGCTCAACGGCCGCCTCGCAAAAGCGGCCCGTCGCGTCCACGCCCTCGCCCAGGTCGGTAATCTCGGTATGCTTGGACGATTCCACAATCGCCCCGGCCTCGACCTGCGCCAACACCAGTCGCGACGACACCGTTCCCAGGTCGATCGCGGCTACCTTATAGCGTTTGCAATTTGTCATTGCGGGCTCCCCTCTGGGCGCTACTCGCCGCTGGACGCGACCGTCTGGCCTTCGACGCCGCTAAAACCAAACAGCATGTCAAGCGTCTGAATGTACCACGGCGCGTCCTTGCCGACTTCCTCAATCTCCTTGGCCACTTCGCTGGCCTTCTTGGCGTTTGAGGACTTTTTGTTCGACGACGAATCCGAATCCTCGTCCAGACCCTGTACTTCAATCCTCTTTTCGCCGGGCATCACCATGCCCAGTTCCCGTGCCCGATCCTTAATGCCCTCTTCCGAGAGCCACTTGTCAGTGTCTTTTTTCATCTCATCTCTGTATTGCTCGCGAATCTCGACCTGCTTGGCCAAGATGTCGTTCGAGCGTTTTGCAACGTACAGGTCGCGCACGGGGAAATACAGGCTCACGAGCGCCAGAGTCACCACGATACCGATAAACAGCGGACGCAGAGAGCCATGCGTAAAGTCATAGATTGCCTTGACCACCGCATTGTCGTTGGCGTAGCGCATAAAGTCCGAGCTCGAAAAACGGTTCGAGGGCCTGCTCGATTTGTCGTGTGCCTGAGTCGAGGGACGCGACGCATGTGTCGAACGCGCCGGGCGCACCGGCCCATCTGCCGAAGTATTCACTTGAGCATTGGGGCGCGAGGTACCTGTCGGGCGCTGCGTGGAGCGATCGACGCCGGCGTAGGCGGACCCACCGAGCTGCACCGTGCGCGCACGGCGAGGCGACGGCTCGCGCGAACCGGCGGAATAGTACCTGTTGTCGTAAATCTGATCCATGTGCGCCTTGTGCGGTTGAGGTTTGTTTGCGCTAAGTATTCTAGTTATAGCACGAGCGCGCGCACCACCTTCGGCGGCCTTTGCTCGACATAAAAAAGGCGCTGAGCCATATGGCCCAGCGCCCAACGGCGGCCATCAGAAGTGGAGCGGAGCCGAGTCAACCCCGCCCCCGAGCACCACTTGTTTAGCGAATGTTGTAGAACGCGGCCTTGCCGGCGTAGCGCGCGCTGCCCTCGAGCTCGTCCTCGATGCGGATGAGCTGGTTGTACTTGGCGATACGGTCGCTGCGGCACGGGGCGCCCGACTTGATCTGGCCGGCATTGACGCCCACGACCAAGTCGGCGATCGTGGAGTCCTCGGTCTCGCCGGAGCGGTGGCTCACGATGCAGGCGTAACCGGCCTCCTTGGCGGTCTCGATGGCCTCGAGCGACTCGGTGAGCGTACCGATCTGGTTAACCTTGACCAGGATCGCGTTGGCGGCACCCAGCTCGATGCCCTTCTTGAGGCGCTCGGTGTTGGTGACGAACAGGTCGTCGCCCACCAGCTGCACCTTGTTGCCAATGCGGCGGGTCAGCTCGACCCAGCCGTCCCAGTCCTCCTCGGCCATGCCGTCCTCGATGGAGATGATGGGGTAGGTGTCGACGAGCTTCTCCCAGTAATCGACCATCTGGGCGCTCGTGTACTCAACGCCCTCGCCCTTGAGCTCGTACATGCCGGTCTCGGCGTTGTAGAACTCGGTCGAGGCCGGATCCATGGCGTACATGAAGTCGACGCCGGGCTTAAAGCCGGCCTTCTCCACGGCCTTGGTGATGTACTCGAACGGCTCGGCGTTGGTCTTGAGGTTGGGCGCAAAGCCGCCCTCGTCGCCCACGCCGCCGCCAAGGCCCGCCTCGTGCAGCACGCCCTTGAGGGTGTGATAGACCTCGGCGCACCAACGCAGGCCCTCGGTAAAGCTCGGGGCGCCCACCGGCATGATCATGAACTCCTGGAAGTCAACGTTGTTGTCGGCATGCACGCCGCCGTTGAGGATGTTCATCATGGGCGTGGGCAGCAGGTGGGCGTTGACGCCACCCAGGTACTGGTACAGCGACAGACCCGCCGACTCGGCAGCGGCGCGGGCGACGGCCAGCGATACGCCCAGAATGGCGTTGGCACCGAGCTTGGTCTTGTTGGGGGTACCGTCCGCGGCAATCAGCGCGGCATCGACGGCGCGCTGGTCGAAGGCGTCGATGCCCACGACGGCGTTAGCGCACTCGTTATTGACGTGCTCGACGGCCTGAGAGACGCCCTTGCCCAGATAGCGGCCCTTGTCGCCATCGCGCAGCTCGCAGGCCTCAAAGGCGCCGGTCGAAGCACCCGAAGGCACCATTGCGCGGCCAAAGCTGCCGTCCTCGAGCACGACCTCGACCTCGACGGTGGGATTGCCGCGGCTGTCGAGCACCTCGCGACCGTAGACGTCCAAAATATCGCTCATGTTGTCTCCCTCTCACTTGGAAACGTAGTGGATGCAAGCGACCGGCTGACCGTGCACCATCGGTGCGTCTCCGTAAGTTAGCCATGTCGCACTTTTTGCATTATGCCCTAAGTTAGCCGAGGAATACACTTGATTTTCGAAAAATTTAGCGGGAACGATGAGGCGTGTCAGCCCGTCGTTCCCGCAGTCTTACTCCTCCGCCTTTGCGGCATCCCACAGGTCGTTGAGGCCGTGGGTCGAGAGCTCGGCCAGATCCACGTGGGCATCGGCCGTCATCTGCTCCATCGCAGCCCAGCGACGGCGGAACTTTGCCGTACTGGCGCGCAGGGCGCTCTCGGCGTCGATCCCCTCTTTGCGCGCGACGTTGACCAAGGCAAAGAGCAGGTCGCCAAACTCCATTTCGCGCTCGGGCGAGCCAGGGGCCTCGGCCTCAAACTCGGCACGCTCCTCGGCGACCTCGTCCCACACGTCCTGGACCGTCTCCCACTCAAAGCCCACGGCAGCCGCCTTGCGCGACACCTTCTGAGCCTGCATCAGCGCCGGCAGATGCGTGGGCACGCCGTCGAGCAGACCCTCGGGCGCGGCCTCGCCCGCCGCCACGGCCTTGTCCTTGGCAGCCCTCTCGGCAAGCTTGACCTCGTCCCAAATCTTGAGTACCTCGTCGGAACTGTCAGCATCTACATCGCCAAACACGTGCGGATGACGGCGGATGAGCTTGGCATCGATATCACGCGCCACGTCGGCCAGTGTAAACTCGCCGGCGTCAGCAGCAATCTGCGCATGCAGCACGACCTGCATGAGCACGTCGCCTAGCTCCTCGCGTAGGTGAACCGCGTCGTCCGCCTCGATGCAGTCGAGCGCCTCGTAGGCCTCCTCGATCATGTTCTTGCCAATGCTGCGGTGCGTCTGCTCACGGTCCCACGGGCAGCCATCGGGCTGACGCAGACGCCAGATGGTCTGCACCAGATGCTGCAGCTCGGTCGACGCGTCTACCAGCGTGGACAGATCGCGCGAGCCCTCGGCATTTTGCTGAGCCATGTGCTACGCCATGGCTACTCCTCCTCCATGACCACGTGGCGGAACGCGCCGCCCTCGTAGATGCCGTAGCTGTGCGAGCCGTCCTTGGGGATGCTCACGCTACCGGGGTTGAAGAGCCACAGGCCCGGGTGCGCGGCGCTTTCCTCGTTGACCTTGATGTGCGTATGGCCGTAGACGAGCGCGGAACCCTCAGGCAGCGCGGGCGCGTGGTCGACGCTGTTGTGCATGCCGGCGCCAAAGACGTGGCCGTGCGTCAGGAACAGCTCGCGGCCGGTCTCGTCGAAAAGCGTGGCGTAGTCGGCCATGACGGGGAAGTCGAGGACCATCTGGTCGACCTCGGCGTCGCAGTTGCCGCGCACCGCGATGATGCGGTCGGCTAGGGCGTTGAGCAGCGGAATCACGCGCTTGGGAGCATAGTCGCGCGGCAGGTCGTTGCGCGGACCGTGGTAGAGCAGGTCGCCCAGCAGAACGATGCGGTCGGGCTGCTCGGACTCGATGGCGGCGACCAGGCGCTCAGCCCAGTATGCCGAGCCGTGGATGTCGGAGGCGATGAGGTATTTCATGGGGAGTCCTTTCGGTGAGGTTGATGGGGTGGGTGTGGCGCGTCGCCGACCGTGTCACTCAAATTGCAGAGCCGCGGCTTGTGCTGCCTGCATCACGCGCTGGAGCGGCACACCGTGCTCGCGGGCAAGGCGAGCACAGTCCTCGTACTCGGGCGCGGCGCGCTCGGTGCCATCGGGCAGGGTGGCTACTTTGACGGACACTTCGCCCCAAGGCGTTGTCACCTGCTCGAATCGGCGCGGCAGGCAAACGCGCTCCATAACCTGGCGGCGGATGCCGTTGGTCGTGGTTTCCAAAAAGATGATCATCTGCAGACGGTCAATGTCCTCGCGGGCGCAGATTACCTGCAGCTGCCAGCCGGGACGACCTTTTTTGCAGTAGAGAGGCAGCCAGTGCACTTCGCGGGCGCCCGCCTCGCGCAAGCGGTCGGCGGCATAGGCGAGTACCTCGGGCGACGCATCGTCGATGTCGCACTCCAGCTTGACGATGGTTTCGGGCGCATCGGTCTCGCGGGACAGCGGGGATGTGCTATCGCATGGCATACGGTCCGGCTCCTTTCCGCGCGGGCTCGTTTTGTTCATCCAAACGCTAACACATCGCGGGCGGCGCAGGGGCGGCGTCATGGGATAGGTGCGACTTTTGCTGGGCGCAAGTGCTGGCGCGCTCCAACGCCGGCCCGCTCCACTCAAACGTGTACGTCAGCCTCCAAACATGTCATTTTTTGCAGCTTTTGGAGGCTGATGTACACGTTTTGAGAGCGCAAGCGAGGCCGCACCGCGCGTCGCGCAGCCTTTCCAATCGATTTCGACCCCCGGCGTGTCCGGCGTGTTGAGAGCTACGCCATTACAATGAAGCGGATTCGCTTGACGCAAAGGAGCTGCCATGCCTGCTTGCCCGCTGGTCGATTGCCACACCCCTGTCTCTTATACACATCTGACGCTGCC
>URBB01000102.1 GCA_900545835.1 uncultured Collinsella sp.
GGCCTTTTTCTATCCCTACTCATTGGGGACAGACTTAAATGAGTGGCCGTTGAAATGCCGGCACCTGGGGGCGTTCATTTTCTGTCGGCAGCTGGGGACGACCATTCATTGGGGACAGACTTAAATGACCAGTCGTTGGGGGGACAGTCTCTATGTGCCGGCAGTTTGGGACGATCCTTTGATGTCTGATGCCCCCAGAGGAGTGAAGTAATACAGCTGGGTCTGTCTTTTAGGGCTTTGGTGTTCCGCCCCTTTATGTTTCACAAGGATCGTCGCATGCGCATTTACGCGCATAGCCTTGCGCGACAATGCGCATAGCCGCGCAAACATCTGCCAACTATGGCTAAATAATGACCGATAAGCAAATAAATACGCAAACACGAGCAGATACGCGCGCAATTGTGCGACTATAGGTTTGTTAGAAATGAAGGACTTCCGATGACTCAGGAGGCACATCATGGCAGATTCCAAACAGGCTCCGCTCGAAGCCGAGGCAGCCGCAAAGGCGGCGTTTGCCTCGGTCCAGAATCAGCCGTTCCCAAACGACATCTTTACGGCTCCCGAGCTTCGTTGGGCTGTAATTGGGTGTGGCGTTATCGCCAACCAGATGGCTCAGTCTCTCGCCCTTGCCGGCCGAAAGCTCGCGGGCGTTGCCAACCGCACGCTGTCCAAGGCTCAGGCTTTTGCAGAGCAGTATGGCGTTGAGAAGGTCTATGGCACGGTCGAGGATCTCTACGCCGATCCGGACATTGACGCAGTCTATATCACCACGCCGCACAACACGCATATCACCTATCTGCGAGCCGCTCTGGCAGCTGGCAAGCACGTGCTCTGCGAGAAGGCCATTACCCTCAATTCCGCCGAGCTTGACGAGGCCCGCGCCATTGCCGACGAGCACAACGTGGTCCTTATGGACGCCACCACGGTGCTTCACATGCCCTTGTATCAGGAGCTGCGTCGTCGCATGGATGTCGGCGAGTTCGGCCGCATGAATCTCGCTCAGCTCAACTTTGGCAGCTATAAGGAGTACGGCGACCTGACCAACCGCTTCTACAACCGTAGCCTTGCCGGTGGCGCCATGCTCGACATTGGCGTGTATGCGCTCTCCGTTATGCGCCTCTTTATGGCGAGCCAGCCCGCTGAGGTTGTCTCGCTGGGCAACACCTGTGAGACCGGTGTCGACGTTGCGGGCGGCATTGTCTGCCGTAACGCCGAGCAGCAGCTGGGTGTTGTGAGCCTTACGCTCCACTCCAAGCAGCCCAAGCGCTCGGTCATCAGCTTCGACAAGTGCTATATCGAGGTCAACGAGTATCCGCGCGCCGATCACGCGACCATCGTGTGGACTGTGGACGGCCACCGCGAGGAGGTCCACGCCGGCACCGAAGCTTACGCCCTTTGCTATGAGATGGCCGATCTTGAGAAGGCCGTTGCCGGCGACGACTCCAAGCGCGAGCTGCTGGATTATGCTTCTGATGTTATGGAGCTTATGACCAAGCTCCGCGCCGATTGGGGAGTCGTGTACCCCGAGGAGGAGTAAGCGATGCTTGCGGAAGATAGGCTCAATGCGATCGTGTCGATGGTGCAGCAGGCCGGCTCGGTTACCGTGCCGGAACTTGCCGAGGCCCTGGGCGTGACACCGTCCACCATTCGCCGTGACTTGCAAACGCTCGACCGCGCGCACCGTATCGCCAAGGTGCACGGAGGTGCGACGAGTCTGGAGCGCGCGCACGTGACGCGCGACTTGACGATCAGCGAGCGCAGTGATCTCCATAACGATGACAAGGAGCGCATCTGTGCTCGTGCCGCGGCCCTGGTGGAGCCCGATAGCTTTGTGTATATCGATTCGGGCTCAACGACCCTCAAGCTCATCGAGCAACTTCCGCGTCTCGACGGCGTCACCTATGTGACCGATTCCGTGCTCCATGCTCAGCACCTTGCTTTGCGCGGCATGCGTACCGTGGTGCTGGGCGGCGAGCTCAAACCCGAGACCGAGGCGCTCGTTGGCCCCGATGCCTTGGCAACCCTGGACCGCTATAACTTCAACTGCGGCTTTTGGGGATCCAACGGCATCGCGGCCGAGCAAGGTCTCACCACACCGGATATCGAGGAAGCACAGGTCAAGCGTATCTCGATGCGCCATACCGCCAAACGCTTCGTAATCTCGGACGCCAGTAAATTTGGCATGGTGGCGCCCGTCAAGTTCGCGGACTTCCGCGACGCAACGATTATTACCGCAGGCGAGGTCCCCGCCAAGTACCGGGCAATGGACAACGTCATCACGGTCTAGCAGCAGGGGACGGGCTAAGGCCAAAACCACCACAAAGGGGCCTGTCCCCATTGTGGTGGTTAGCAACGGAAACCGAGTAGTTTTCTCAATAGAAAAGCGGCAACGTCCATCACGGGCGTTGCCGCTTTCGTTGTCTACCGGTTTGTCTACGTCTGTAACAACTGGACCGTTAAAAGTGGGTTAGATGTTACAGAGTGAGATACTTCCGAACCGCACCGTCCCTTTGTCTCAATCTGTAACATCTGGGACCGATTTTGCCGAGTTATTGTTACAGATTGAGATTTTCCCTTGAGGGGGATTCGAATGTCTCGATCTGTAACAGACCGACCGGAAAATGGGCTCTAACTGTTACAGATCGAGACGTTTTGGGACCGCGGCTGAGCCATTGCGGCAAAACCACCACAAAGGTGCCTGTCCCGATTGTGGTGGTTTAGGGCTCCCAGGGGCAGGGGGCTTCGATGTGGATGTGCTCGCCGGTTACGGGATGCGTGAAGGACACGCTGTGGGCGTGGAGCATCAGGCCGCAGGGGCGCGGCGTTCCGTACAGGTCGTCGCCAACCAGGGGATGATGCTCGCTTGCCAGGTGCACACGGATTTGGTGCTTGCGGCCGGTGAGCAACTCGACATCGATATACGAGCGCGTGGGCAGGCCACGACGGCTCTTAAGGCGTTTGAGCACCTTCACGCGCGTTTGAGAGGGCTTACCGCTGGCGCCGACGCGCATCTTGCGGCTGTCGTGGCGGTCGCGCGCGATGGGCTTGTCGATGAGCTTCTCGTTCCAGTCGATCTTGCCCTCGGCCAGCGCCAGATAGTGCTTTTCGAAGGCGTGGTCGATCACCATCTGGTCAAAGGCGGGCTGCGTCTGTTTGTCGAGCGAAAACAGTACCACGCCGGTGGTGTTGCGGTCCAGGCGGTTGAGCGGCTGCATGTCAGTCGCGGCAAAGCCGTCGCCCATGGCCAGCAGCAGATCGCTGGCGTAGTCGGTAAGCGTGCGCTCGCCGGTGCCGTCGCCGTGGACGATCATGCCGGCGGGCTTGTCGATGGCCATGAGCCAGGCGTCGCAGTAAAGGACTTGAGGTTCTTCGTTCACGTGTAAGCCTTTCGGTTAGCTGATTCCCACAAACATGCAGCCCGAGGTCGCCCCGCGCAGGCGGGCGGCGGGCTTGCGGCCGGCTTGAGCTGCCTCGACGGCGCGACGGACGCGAGCGACGGCACGGGCGATCTCATCCGTCTCGAGTAGCGTTCCGTCCACCATGAGACGACGCACGCCGGCATCGAGCAGCTGAGGAACCTGAGGCGTGAGGTCGATGGGGTAGGCGTCGTACAGGCGTGAGCGGCCATGGATGTCGGTGCGCACGGGCATGACCTTGCCGTCGATATTCTTGAGCGACAGCTTGCGGGCGCGCAGGCGGCAGTTGGCGCAATCGTGGATGCAGCCATTGGCCACCTGCAGGATGCAGTGCTCGCTCGTCATAACGCGCGGGCGGCCAAAGACGGTGATGCCCAGAGCCGCGGGCGCGGCGGCGCCGAGCGAGACAATCTCGTCGAGTGTGATCTCGGGCGAGAGCCAAAACGCACCGGCTCCGCGCTCGGCAAGCGCCTCCATGCAGGGCGTGTTGTGCACCGGCAGGCAAGAGCGAATCTCGGCCGTGGCGCCAACCTGGGCGGCCAGGGCAAGCTCAGAGATGTTGCCAATAGCGACCGTGGCGCCGGCAACAACCCACGGGTCGACGCGTACGTGGTCAACGGCGCGGCAGACCTCGTCGAGCACGGGTACGATGCCCTGCTCAAATGCATCGGTGGGGGAGAGCTCGGCCGCATCGAGCGCGTCGGTGGTCATGTAGATGCGCGTTACACCCTCGGCGCGAGCGGCCTCGGCGGCCTCGAGCGAGGTGACGGTGGCGCAGATCTGCGGCTCATCGCGGTAGTGCTCGGGCGCGGGGCGGGAATCACTGGTTACAATCGCCGGCAGCTCGAGCGTTTTCGCGCGCTCCGCGTACGGCGTCAGAATGGCCTCTTCCAGCGCCTTGCAGGCGGCGGCACGCACCTTGTGCACGGCGGAGAAGCCCATGCCGCAGCCGGCGTCGAGCGAAACGTCAAAGCTCGCTGCCTCAAACGGCGAGGAGCCCATGCGGCCCACATGCTCAACCAGATCGGATGCCTCGACGGCGCGGGTCTTGGCGGCCTCGACGGTGAAGCCCGTGGCGGTGGCGGTGAGCGCGGGGTTGTCACAGCAGGTGAGTGTGACAGTAAACGGCTCGCCCAGGCGCGCCACGACGGACACGTCAACAGCTCGGCGGCGCAGCACATCGCGCTTGAGCGCGACGCCGGCAGCGGCAATGGCGCGCTGACTGCGAATCACGCGGATGCGGCAGCCCTCGGGCATGCTGCGGGGCACGCGGCACTCAATGATGTCACCGGCGGCGGCATCATCGGCGGCAATGGTGGTCAGGAACTGGTCAAACTCGTTATCGTGGCGAAGCTCCAGCAGGTCGCCTTTGCCCACGGGCTCAAACAACTCAATGCGGGCGATGGCGGCGCGGCGACGGCGGTCGTCGGGCTTGAGGCCGCGCACATCGCGGTTGGCCGGGCGGCTGCCCAGCACCGTGCCCACGATCTGGCCGCGGTTGTTGGAGCGCTCGTAGCTCATCATCTCGTCACCCGAGGTACCGTCTTGGTAGGCGTGCGTAAAGTCGCGGTTAAAGCAGCGCTTGAGCTGTCGCTGACGGGCTGCATCCTCATCCTTGGAGGTCGAAACATCGGCCAGCATGTCGTCAATTTCGTGACGATACACATCAACGATGGAGTACACGTAATCGGGTGCCTTCATGCGGCCCTCGAGCTTGAGCGACGCGGCGCCGGCGTCATACAGACGGCGAACAAGCTGTGAGGTGTTGGTGTCACGCGGGCATAGCGCGCGCTCGCGGCCGGCAGGGGAGAGCGAGCGGCCGTTCTCGTCGATCAGCTCGTAAGGCAGACGACAGGGCTGAGCGCACATGCCGCGGTTGGCCGAGCGGCCCGCCATGGCAAAGCTCGACAGCAGGCACAGACCCGAGTAGCAAAAGCAGATGGCACCGTGGCTAAAGACCTCCAGGTCCACATCGGGCGCGGCGTTGTGAATGACGGCGATCTCGTCGATGGAGAGCTCGCGCGAGAGGGTCACGCGGTCGGCGCCCTGCTCACGGCACCAGATGGTTCCGCGGTCGTCGTGGATGTTCGCCTGGGTCGAGATGTGCGTCTCGATGCCGGGCATCGTGCGCTTGACCTCAAAGAACAGGCCCCAGTCCTGGATGATGAAGGCGTCGGCGCCCAGCGTGGAGCAGCGATGGATGAGTTGCAGCGCATCGCCCATCTCGGACTGCTTGATGACGATGTTGACCGTGACGTAGACGCGCGACCCGGCTAGATGTGCGGCGCGGCAGGCTTGCTCAAAGGCCTCGTCGGTAAAGTTGGTGGCCTTGCGGCGGGCGTTGAAGCTGCCCATGCCGCAATAGATGGCGTCTGCCCCCGCGGCGAGTGCGGCGGCAAAGGGCTCGGGCCCTCCGGCGGGCGCCAAAAGCTCGGGTCTGCGGTTGGTGGTTCGACTGGCGGTTGCGGTCATATCCTGCCTTTCAAAATGCTCAGATATTCAAAAGTATAGTGGCGTCGCTGCGATGGACGATGCCCGCAGCCTAAGCAGGACAAAGTCTTCAGCAGCTTGGACTGGCTGCTCCACATGAGAACCGTTCAGCGGTTCGGGGAAACCGTTGGGCGATAAAATATTCTCGCAAGCTGATAATATTCTTGCATCAAACAGAAACCTTGAGTACTATCCCAATCAAGCGCGGTGTTCAGACCGAACTGTGCCTCCCGGTGTGAACACCGCGCTCACGCTCTCTCAATTGATCGTAAGGAGAAAAACATGAGCAAGACCGTCGTGTCTTCCGATAACGCACCCGCAGCCATCGGCCCGTATTCCCCCGGTATCCAGGCCGACAACATGGTGTTCCTGTCCGGCCAGCTGGGCATCGATCCCGCGACCGGCAAGATGCCCGAGGGCGTCGAGGCCCAGGCCAAGCAGTCCCTCGCCAACGTTGAGGCCCTGCTGACCGCTGCCGGCGCTACCTTTGCCGATGTCGTCAAGACCACGGTCTACCTGGCCGACATCACCGACTTCGCCGCCGTGAACGAGATCTACGCCTCCAAGTTTGAGGCCCCGTTCCCCGCGCGCAGCGCCTTCCAGGTTGCCGCCCTTCCGGCTGGCGGTCTGGTCGAGATCGAGGTCGTTGCCGCTCTCTAAGGCGTTGGCCACAACTAAACATGACATGCAAAAAGACCCTGCAGCGCGTGCGAGCTGCAGGGTCTTTTGTCACGTGACGGATCGCTTGTGGAGCCGCGCTTCATTTTGCTCGTTAGCCTTCCTTTCGGACTTTTTGCAGGTAGCGGTAGACGCTGGGCTCCGAGATGCCCAGCGCGGTGGCGGCGCAGGCCACGGCGCCCTTGAGCATGAACACCCCGTTGCCGTTGAGGTGGCGAATGACGTCCACGCGGTCGCTCTGACCAAGCGACGCTACATCCAGCCCACGCGCGCTCAGCAACTCGGCAATGCTGCGGTCGATGAGCTCCTGTGTGGACTCCGAAAGGCTTTCGACCTCGATAGGGGCGGGCTCCGTGCTGTCTCTTATACACATCTCCGAGCCCACGAGA
>URBB01000103.1 GCA_900545835.1 uncultured Collinsella sp.
TTCTAGGAGCGCGCCCCCGCTCGGGGTATCATAGCTAGCATATGCACATGCAAGCGCCGGCTGCATTATGCGGCCGGCGCTTTTACTACGACAACGACGGTTTACAACGGAAAGGGCTGAGCCATGAAGCTCGCACTTGCACAGATTGACATGCGACTGGGCGATATCGAGGGCATCTGTGGCCGTATCGAGGACCAGGCACGTCTGGCCCACGAGCGCGGCGCGCGCGTGCTGTGCGTGCCGGCCCCGCTCTTTATGGGCGCCGTGCCCGGTGGCCTGGTGGGCGCTGCCGATTTTGAGCACGATGTGCTGGCGGGCCTAACCGGCGTTGCCGAGCGCATCCAGGAGCTCGATATGGTCTGTATCGTGCCCGCTCCGGTTTCGTTTGAGGGCCAGCCCCTGCTCGACTACATGATGCTCAAGGACGGTCGCGTGGTGCCGGCGCGTGCGAGCATTGCCCTGCAGCGCGGCGAGAACAACGATGCCCGTTGGGCACCGCCGGTGTTCGACGTAGATGGCGTGCGCATCGCCGTGGTGTTTGACCTGGACCGCGAACTCGAGATGCTGCCGACCGGTGTTGACCTCATTGCGTATTTCCAATTCAACGCGTTTGACATGACCGACCGCGAGACTGCCGCCATTGCCGCCGTTCGCAGCGGCGCCTACCGCAAGATCGCATCCAAGCGTAGCGTGTGGTTTGCCTGCATGGCGCCGGTCGGTGCCTATGACGAGTCGGTGTATACCGGCGGTTCGTTTGTGCTCGACGACTGCGGTCGCGTGGTGGCCCAGGCGCCGTGCTTTGAGGAGAGCCTGCTGGTTCAGGAGATTCAGCGCGGCGTGATGCTCGATGCCCTGGAGGATCACGAACTGCCCGAGTTCCGTTCCGAGGAGTGGCTGTGGCAGGCGCTGGTGCTCGCCGTGCGCGACAACGCCCGAGCCCACGGTGCGTCGCGTGCCGTGGTGGCACTCGAGGGTGACCTGCCGTCATCCCTGCTGGCGGCGCTGGCCGTTGACGCTCTGGGTCCGCGTAACGTAATTGGCCTGGTGCTGGGGCGCAACCGTATCTTTACGCCGGCGCAGGAGGAGGCCGAGGCTGCCCGCTGTGCCGCCGTCCGCGCCATCGCCGAGCGTCTGCACATTCGTACCGTCGAGCGCGATGCACCGGATGCGGCGCGCGTGCTCGATCGCGACGTGTCGGCGGGCGATGCCGAGCGCCTGCGCTCGCGCACGCTGGGCCTGATGCTGGAGGATACGGCGCTCGAGCTGGGTGCGATGGCGCTGAGCCCGCTGTCCAAAACTGAGTACGCGCTGGCGGCGCCGGCGCTTTGCGGCGGCTACCAGGGCGACTTTGCGCCCTTTGGCGATGTGTACCTGTCGACGCTTGAGTTTGTGGCGCGTGTGCGCAACCGCACGTCTGCCGTGGTGCCCCAAGAGCTCGTGACGCTCAACGCAGTGGAAGATTGTATGGAGCGCGTGCTGGCGCAGGCGCTCTCGACGCTCGACGGTCCGGTCGATATGCTCGACCGTGCGGCACAGCTGCTCGGCGGGCTTGAGCCGGGTGAGGTCGATGGCGCGCTCGAGGCGCACGTGGACCGCAATCGATCTTTCGACGACATCCCGATGGCCGCTGGCAAGCCTGAGGCCTGCTCGCTGCTGCTGATGCTCGTTCGACAGGGTGAGGCTGCCCGCCGCATGTTGCCGATGGCGCCGATCGTCTCGGCCCGTTCGTTTGCCGAGCGTGCCTGGCCGTATATGCTCGCGTGGTCCGACCTGGGGCTTAACGGCAAGGAGCGTATGACGGTCGATGCGCTGGCGCGCGCCGAGGTGCGCCGTTTTGCTGACGAGGATACGAGCGAGCGCGTGCGAAACGAGATGATGGGCGTGCTGGGCGAGCTACTGGGTATTTCGCCCGAGCAGATGGAGGAGCTGCGCTCTGAGGACGGTCAGCGTCGTTTGCACGAGGGAATGAAAAAGTTCGAGGGTGAGGTTCAGGACGCCATCGATAAGATGATGGGCGGTCAGGGCGGCTCGCAGGGTGGGCCCCAGGGCACGCCGATGCCGCATCCGCCAGTAGATCCGAGGCAGTTCCCATTCTTTAGCCAGAACTAGGGCAGAAGCAATCTTGCTTTAAGCATCTTGGCCCCGTTGTGTTATTCTAGAACAGACGTTCGTGAATGATGCGCGGGGCCTTGTCTTGTGCTGTGCTTGTGGCGAGGGGAGGTTGGCTTGGTTATCTTGGGCATTGACCCCGGTTTGGCTCATACGGGTTGGGGGATTATCGAGGAGCGGCGTGGCGAGGTTCGCTGCCGTGCCTACGGCTGCATCGAGACCAGCGCGGGCAGCCCGCTCGCGGTGCGCCTGTCGCATATCGCCCGTGACCTTAAGGATGTCGTCGAGCGTTATCGACCCGACACAGCTGCTGTCGAGAGCATCTACTTTGGCGCCAACGTTCGTTCGGCCATCCCCACGGCGCATGCCCGCGGTGCTGCGCTTGTGGCGCTTTCGGAGTGCGCGCTCGAGATTGGCGAGTACACGCCCATGCAGATCAAACAGGCTGTGGTGGGCACCGGCGCCGCGGACAAGCGACAGGTCGCCTACATGGTACGCACGCTCACGCAGCTCGACCACGACCCGCATCCCGACCATGCCGCCGATGCCCTGGCCTGCGCCATCTGCCACGTAAACCTCAGCCGCACCCGCGCCCTCACCGGTGGCGAGTTCTATCAACAGAGAGGAACCGGATACTGATGATTTCCCAGCTCCACGGAACGCTTGTCGAGGCCACGATGAGCTCTGCTGTCGTCGATGTGTCGGGCGTTGGCTTTGAGCTCGGCATTTCGGGCAGCACTGCGGCCACGTTGCCGACGCCCGGTGGCGAGGTCCGCCTCTACACGCGTATGCAGGTGCGCGAGGACGCCATGACACTTTTCGGGTTTTCCTCAAAGGATGAGCGCACGATGTTCGATCGGCTCGTGTCTGTCTCGGGTGTCGGTCCGCGCTTGGCGCTCGCCGTGCTTTCCACCTATACCGTGGGGCAATTGTATTCGCTGGTGATGGCCGAGGACGACAAGGGCATGGCCAAGGTGCCCGGTGTGGGCAAAAAGACAGCTCAGCGTCTGATCCTGGAGCTCAAGAGCACCTTTGCCAAGGACAAGGGCTTTGTGCCGGTCGACGTGATTCCCGGCCAGGTTGCGATGCCCGTGCCCGCTGCCGCTCCCTCGGCCATCGATGACGCCCGTGCGGCGCTCCTTTCCATGGGCTTTAGCCCGCAGGAGACCGATGTTGCCCTGAGCGGGTATGATGGGCAGAATATGCGTGTCGAGGATCTGCTCGGCGCGGCGCTTAAGCGACTCGGAATGGATGCGTGATGTGGGAAGCCGATGACTCTCAGGACCTGTGGGCGACGCCCGGCAACTCGCCGGCGGCATCCATGGCGCACGGCGAGCGCATGGTGGGCTCGGAGCTGACGGCCGAAGACCTCGATGTCGACCGTACCCTGCGTCCCCAGCGCTTGGATGACTACTGCGGTCAGGAGCATATCAAGCAGAGCCTTCGCGTGCTCATCGAGGCAGCGCAGAGCCGTGGCGAGACGCTCGACCACGTGATTTTCTCGGGTCCTCCGGGCCTGGGCAAGACCACGCTGGCCACCGTTATCGCCAACGAGCTGGGCGCTCAGATCAAGACCACGAGTGGTCCTGCCATCGCGCGCACGGGCGACCTGGCAGCCATCCTTACTAACTTGCAGCCGGGTGATGTGCTGTTTATCGACGAGATCCACCGCCTCAACCGTTCGGTCGAGGAGGTCCTGTACCCCGCGATGGAGGACTTTGCCCTCGATATCGTGATTGGCAAGGGTCCGGCGGCTCGCTCGATTCGCCTGGATATTCCCAAGTTTACGCTGGTAGCGGCAACGACCCGCTCAGGCATGTTGACCGGCCCGTTGCGCGACCGCTTTGGCATTTCATATCGCCTGGATTACTACACGGTCGAGGAGCTCGCGCAGATTGTGACGCGCTCGGCGACTATCCTGGGCGTGACGATCGACCATCCCAGTGCACTCGAGATCGGCTCGCGTTCGCGCGGCACGCCACGTCTTGCCAACCGTCTGCTCAAGCGCGTGCGCGATTACGCACAGGTGCGCGGCAACGGCCCCATCGAGCTCGATATCTGTCGCCAGGCGCTCGAGTTCTTCGAGATCGACGAGCTCGGTCTGGACTGGATGGATATTCGCATTTTGGAGACGCTCGCCAAGACGTTCTCCGGTCGCGCCGTGGGACTTACGACCCTTGCCAGCGCGGTGGGCGAGGACCCGGGCACGCTCGAGGATGTCTATGAGCCCTATCTGCTGCAGTGCGGCTTGATGATACGTACGCCGCAGGGCCGTCAGGCAACGCTTCGCACCTTTGAGCACTTGGGCATCGAGCCAGCCGTTTAGAGACGGGTTTGTTTTGGCTAGTCTGTAGGCTATCGCTGAGCATTGGATAAACATATCGCCATTCATCGGTTACGGGTGTTTTACTATTGCGCGCCCGTGCTATGCTGAATTGGTCTTTTTCTCATTCGGTAACGAAAGGACCGCCCATGCCTACTGACATCGAAATCGCACGTTCTGTCACGCCGCTGCCTATTACCGAGGTGGCTAAGAACGCCGGCGTCGACGTTAAGCACCTGATTCCGTACGGCTTCGACAAGGCTAAGGTCGACTATTCACTGCTCAACGAGCCGACTGATCACCAGGCCAAGCTCGTCCTCGTGACCGCTATCAACCCAACGCCTGCGGGCGAGGGCAAGACCACCACGACCATCGGTCTGGCCGATGGCCTGCGTCGCCGCGGCGTCAAGAGCGCCGTGGCCCTGCGCGAGCCTTCGCTCGGCCCCGTCTTTGGCGTTAAGGGCGGTGCTGCCGGTGGCGGCTGGGCTCAGGTGATCCCCATGGAGGATATCAACCTGCACTTTACCGGCGACTTCCACGCTATCGGTGCTGCCAACAACCTGCTGGCCGCCATGCTCGATAACCACATCCAGCAGGGCAATCAGCTCGGTATTGACGTTAAGCGCATTACTTGGAAGCGCGTCGTCGATATGAACGACCGTCAGCTGCGCCACGTTATCGACGGCATTGGCGGTAAGGCCCAGGGCGTGCCGCGCGAGGACGGCTTCGATATCACCGTCGCCTCCGAGGTCATGGCAATCCTGTGCCTGTCTACGAGCATCAGCGACCTCAAGGAACGCTTGGGTGAGATCGTCGTCGGCTACAGCTTTGCCGGCGAGCCCGTCCGTGCCCGCGACCTTAAGGCCCAGGGTGCCATGGCCGCGTTGCTTAAGGACGCGCTCAAGCCCAACCTGGTGCAAACGCTCGAGGGCACGCCCGCGTTTGTCCACGGCGGTCCCTTCGCCAACATTGCCCACGGCTGCAACTCCATCATGGCCACGCGTATGGCGATGCGCTTTGGCGATGTCGCCATTACCGAGGCCGGCTTCGGTGCCGATCTGGGTGCCGAGAAGTTCCTCGACATTAAGTGCCGCATGACGGGCGTTCGCCCCAGCGCCGTCGTGGTCGTCGCGACCGCTCGTGCGCTGAAGTACAACGGCGGCGTCGCCAAGGCCGATCTCAACGAGGAGAACCTCGAGGCACTCAAGGCTGGCATGCCCAACCTGCTGCGTCACGTCGACAACATCCAGAATGTTTATGGTCTGCCCTGCGTGGTCGCCATCAACCGCTTCCCGACGGACACCGAGGCCGAGCTTGCGCTCATCGAGTCCGAGTGCCAGAAGCTCGGCGTCAACGTTAAGCTTTCCGAGGTCTGGGCCAAGGGCGGCGAGGGCGCGCTCGAGCTGGCCGATGAGGTCATGCGTCTGATTGAGCAGCCGAGCGAGCTCAAGTTTGCCTACGAGGACGGTGCCGATGTTGCCGATGCCCTCGAGGCCGTTGCCACCAAGGTCTACCGCGCCGATGGCGTCGACTTTACCCCTGCTGCCAAGCGCCAGCTCGCCGAGCTGCGCGAGAACGGCTTTGGCAACCTGCCGGTGTGCGTCGCCAAGACGCAGTACAGCTTTAGCGACAACGCCAAGGCCCTGGGCGCTCCCGAGAACTTCCGCATCACCGTGCGTGAGCTCAAGGTTTCTGCCGGCGCCCACTTTGTGGTCGCGCTGACCGGCAGTGTTCTGACCATGCCGGGTCTGCCCAAGGTGCCCGCGGCCGAAAACATCGACGTCGACAACGACGGCAACATCACCGGTCTGTTCTAATCCTGCTGCTCATAGCCGCTTGCCCGCCCCGCCGCGCCTACCATGGCCCGGCGGGGCTTTTTCCTTCGTCCCCAAGGGATCATTTTTTGCGGCGGCAATGTTGCGCAACAAGAATGGGGATTTCTCTCGTACGGTGTAGTTGGAAGAACTGCGCGGGCGCATTGCGGCTGCGGCGAGAGACGGGAGATGCGATGTATTGCACCAAGTGTGGAGCTCAGATACCCGACGGCTCCACGTTTTGCACGAGCTGCGGGGCTCGCGTGGGTGGCGCCGAGGATCAAGCGGAGCCCGTGGCGTTTCCAGTGGGGGACGCGCCGGCGTCCGCTCCTGTGGGACAGCAAACTCCTCAGGGTGCCCCGGTTCATATGGCGGCGCAGCCTCGTTATGAGGAGCCTATGACCGAGCCTGCCGAGGCCGCTCAGCCGTTTGTTCCGACGCCGCAGTCCAAGATGCCCAAGCACAGGGGCCGCATCGTCGCGGCCGTTATCGGCGGCGTGGCCGTTGTCGCCATGGTCGCCGCTATCGTGATCGTGCCGCGTATTGGCGCGTCGTCTGAGGTGACTTCGGGCGGCAAGGGCTACGTTGTCTGTGCGTGCGAGACTAAAGTGCTGCCCAAGAACAGCAAGGGCAAAAAGCTTAAGAGCTATACCGTCGAGCTGGCGCCCACGAATGGCAAGGGCAAGAGCTGTCTCTTATACACATCTCCGAGCCCACGAGACC
>URBB01000104.1 GCA_900545835.1 uncultured Collinsella sp.
CCTCTCTCCGTCGTCGGCAGCGTCAGATGTGTATAAGAGACAGACTCCATGGGATCGTTGCCGTCGGGCAGCACCACGCAGCGAAGGTCCATCGAATCCTGCTCGATAAACTGAATCGCGCGGCGCGCGGCCTTCTGTCCCGCGGCATCACCGTCAAACATATAGACGATGCGCTTGGCAAAACGGGTGAGCGTCTTAACATGATGTTCCGTCAGCGCTGTGCCCAGCGTGGCGACGACGTTTTTGATCCCCGCCTCCCAGCAGGCGATGCAGTCGGTATAGCCCTCAACCACGATGGCGGTATTTTGCGCGACGATAAACTCCTTGGCCCAGTTAAAGCCATAGAGGTTTCGCTTTTTATGAAACACGCTCGTCTCGGCGGTGTTGAGGTACTTAGGCTGACCGTCACCCATGATGCGCCCGCCAAAGGCGATGTTATGCCCCTGCTCATCAAAAATAGGGAACATCACGCGGTCGTAAAAGCGGTCGGCAAGCTGTCCGCGCCCGCGGCTGACAGCCACGTTGGCGTCGATCATCTCCTGCGGGGTAAAGCCCGCCTGCGACAGATGAGCCACCAACATGTTGCGACCCGGTGCAAAGCCCAGACAGTAACGGCGACAGACATCGCCGCCCATACCGCGGCTGGCAAAGTACTCACGCGGCCGGCCGTCCTTACCGCGCATGAGCATGGTGTGGTAGAACTGAGCCGTCTCGGCGCATAGGTCGTAGATGCGAGCACGCTTGGTGCCACGCTCGCGACGGGCGCCGGTATCGTGTAGCTCAATGCCGGCACGATCGGCAAGGTAGCGTATCGACTCGGGAAAGCTCAGGTTTTCGCGCTTCATAATATAGGTGAAGACGTCGCCGCCCTCACCACAGCCAAAGCAATGCCAAACCTGCGTGGCAGGGATAATGTGAAACGAGGGGGTCTTTTCGCCGTGAAAGGGGCAGCAGCCCCAAAACTCATGGCCTCGGGGCTTGAGCTCAACCGTTTCCTGCACGATGGCGACCAGGTCGGACGCAGCGCGTACCTGGTCTTTCTCCTCATCGCTAATCACGGATGCTCACCCCCTGCTCACCCAAGTTGTGGCGAATATCGTCAATATTACCCTCGACGGTCGCGATCAACTCGTCCAGCGAATCGAACGCGCGCGACGGGCGCAGCCAGCGCGTAAACGCCAGCGAGACGGACGCACCGTACAAGTCGCCCGCGTACCCAATCAGATTAGCCTCCAGATGCGCCGAGGCGGCATCGTCGGCATACGTCGGCGGCAGGCCCACGTTAACGGCAGCGGGCCACACGGTATCGTCGACCAGCACAAGGCCCTCGTAAACGCCATCGGCAGGCACCTGAATGCCCTCGGGCACCTGAATGTTTGCCGTGGGAAAGCCCATGTCAGAGCCCTGATGACGGCCACCGGCGACCACGCCGCGCAGCATGTACGGACGACCGAGCAGTTCGGTGGCAAGCTCAACATGGCCCTGGCGCAGTTCCTGGCGAATACGGGTGGCGCAGATCGTCTGGCCATCAACGCACAGCAGCTCGTGGCCATAGACATCAACACCGCGCTCGGCACCCCATACCTGCATCTCGGCAACGCCCGAAGCTCCGCCATGGCCGAGTCTAAAGTCGCTGCCCACGCGAATCGAGCGGATGTCGACAACACGCGACAACAGCGCCAGAAACCCGACATGATCGAGTGCCGCCACCGCGGGCGTAAAAGGAACGGCAACAACCGCATCGACCCCGGTGAGAGCCAGGGCATGCAGGCGGTCGGCCGTCGTCATCAGTTTTTGAGCGGGCGAAGGACTCACCACGATGTCCGGATCGGGATCGAAGGTGACAACAACTGCGAGGCAGTTATGGGCACGGGCGTCGCGAACCACCGCGTCAATAAGTTCGCGGTGTCCCCGATGCACGCCATCGAACACGCCGATGCCAATCGAGGCAGCACCTAAACGCCCGCACCCATCAAACGCGGCGGCGGGAACGATGCGCGCCTCGCCCGACTCGCCCGCGAAAAAGATACGCGCGAGCTCGTGGGGGGCCAGCATCATCGAACACCGCCAATTGTCTGCGGAAACACGTGCTCCATCACAAAGCGACCGTCCTCAATGCGGGCAAGCGCCTTGAGCCCACCATCGAGCACCAGCGCAAACGGCGCCTTCGAAGCATCGAAGTCGATAAGCGCGCGGACAACGGGAATGCGCCTGCCGCAGAGCAGGTCATCGGCAAGGTTGCCCGGCAAGTCGACACGCGTGGCGCCCAGGGCCGCGATGGGGTCCAACGCAAAGCCGGTCGCAGACTCGGGAGAGAGCTCCTCCACCGCGTGACAGACACCAATGGAAACCACGCCGGATGCCGTCCGGCGTAGCGCGGAAATGTGCGCGGCGCTATCGCACGCACGACCCAGGTCACGGGCAAGCGCGCGGATATAGGTGCCCTTACTTACCGAGAATGCCACGGTCCAAACACACGTATCGGCCTCGCCGCTCATGGCGATCAGATCGGCGGCATACACCTCGACGGGACGCGGGGGCAGGTCAACGGCATTGCCCTCACGCGCAGACTTGTACGCGCGAACGCCGTTGACCGAGATGGCCGAGAACGCCGGCGGGACCTGCATCTGCGGCCCCAGCATAGCAGCCAGCTGTTCACGGGCGTAGGCCATGTCGTGCAGCTCGGGGGCAACGGAAACGGTGCGAGCGGCCTCGCCCTCCGCATCGTCGGTATTAGTCTCGACGCCAAACGAAATGTCGGCGACGTAGCTTTTCGTGTCGAGGGTGAGCATGCCCAGCAGACGCGTGGCCTGACCCACGCCCACCACCATGACGCCGGATGCCATGGGGTCGAGCGTGCCGGCATGACCGACGCGCCGCTCATGGAGGGCGTGTCGGCATTGCGAAACCACGTCGTGGGACGTGCAGCCCACCGGTTTATCGACGGCGAGCAGCATATTCAATTGAGAAGGCGTACGACGAGCCATGTACCATCCAAAAAGTTAGAGCTCGACGGTCACCGAAGCGGGATCCTCCCCCACCAGCTCGGCCAGCATGGGAAGTGCCACGGCGAGCGTCTCGCGAATCGTTCCGTTGTTGGTAAAGCCGGCGGCGGCATGATGCCCGCCACCGCCAAAGTTGGCAGCGATCTGGGACACATCGAGGTCACCCTTGGAGCGCAGGTTGCCGCGCACCTTGGTATCGCCGTCGATGCCCTTTAAGAACAGACATACCTCGACGCCCATTACCGAACGCACCACATCGACCAGACCGTCACATTCATCCGAGGTGACGCCGCAGGCCTCAAGGTCGCTCTGGAAGGCATAGCTATACGCCACGCGCCCGTGCGCGACCGTCTTAATACGGCCCATGACAATAGACTTGAGGTGCAAAAACTCGACGCGCATGCTCTGGTAGACCTCGAGCGCAACACGAGCCGGATCGGCACCATGTGCTACCAGGCGCGAAGCCGCGTGGAACGCGGCAGCATCGGCGTTCTGGTACTGGAAACGACCGGTGTCGGTCACCAAGCCGCACAGCAAGCAAGTCGCAACGCCATCACGGGCGACGATGCCGCAATTATCCAAGAAACGGTCGATAATCATGGCGCAGGCCGCGGCATCGACACGCCTCAGGCTCAGCTCGGTAAACTCCTCGCGCGCCGGATGGTGATCGAAGCACACCACATGCTTGGAGCGACGAAGTACCTCGGCCGAGTTGTTGAGGCGCTCGACGACCGGCACATCCACCGAGATAAACAGGTCCGGATTGCCGGTATACGCAGATGCGGGCACCAAGCGATCGGCGCCCTCCATAAAGCGGTAGATGCGCGGCACCGGATCATCGTCTGCCAGCAGCAGCGCAATGTCCTTGTTGGGGAAAAACTTCATAAGCGATAAGCCCAGACCCAGCACGGAGCCCAGGGCGTCACCATCGGGAGACGTATGTCCCGAAATCGCAATGGAGGACGCACCCTCGATGAGCTCGAGGATGCGTCGCGTAATATCTGCAGACTCGCCAGCGGCGAGATCAGCGGAATTAGTCATCTAAAGCTGCCTCCTGGGCGGCATCCGCTATGGGATAGCCGTCCTCGTCCTTTTCGATCGCCAGCGTGGCCGGAACGTTTTCCAGCGCACGCGTGATGCGCTCGGCCTCATCGGTCGAGCGATCGATGCGAAAATCGAGTTCGGGCGTGACACGCCAATCGAGCGAGCGAGCCAACAGGCTGCGAATACGGCCCTTGGCGCTGGCGAGCGCCTCCATGACCTCGTCGTAGCGGCTCGCATCGCACGACACGTACACGCGCGCGAACGAACGGTCCACCGCGACCTCGACCGCAGTCAGGGTAACCAGGTCGAGGCGCGGATCGGAAACCTCAAAGAGCAGGATATAACCGAGCTTCTCGCGAAGCTGCTCGCCCAGTCGGCGGGTTGCCTGCGTTTGCTTCATAGCGCTACCCCCTACTCGGTACGGGCAACCTGGTCGATGCGGTAACCCTCGATCTGGTCGCCGGGCTTGATGTCCTGGAAGTTCTCCAGGCCTATGCCGCCCTCGGAACCGCTCTTGAGGCTCTTAGCCTCATCCTTGTAGTGACGCATCGAGGCAATCTTGCCGTTGAAGACCACGATACCGTCGCGCACCAGGCGCACGGAATCGGTCGCGGCGATCTCGCCCTCTTCGACGCGGACACCGGCGGCGATGCCGACTTTGGGCACCTTGAAGGTGTCCAGGACGGTCGCGGTACCCGTGGAGACCTCGACCTCGGTGGGCTTGAGCATGCCGATACGGGCAGCGTCGAGCTCCTCGAGGCACTTGTAGATGACGTCGTAGCAACGGATCTCGACGCCCTCGCGCTCGGCAGCGGAGCGGGCCTTACCGTCGGGACGCACGCCAAAGCCGATGATGATGGCATTGGAGGCGTCTGCCAGGACGACGTCGGTCTCGTTGATGGCACCGACCGCGGAGTGGATCGTGTTGATGCGAACCTCGGACTGGTCCATCTTGTCGAGCGAATCCTGAAGGGCCTCGATGGAGCCCTGGACGTCGGCCTTGATGATCAGGTTGAGCTCCTTGACCTCGGCGTCGGCGATGGTCTCGAAGAGGTTCTCGAGCGTGACGTGCTTCACGCGGCTCTGCTCCTCGATACGGGCCTTGAGCGAACGCTCATCGGCCAGGGCGCGAGCCTCACGCTCGTCCTCGAACACGCGGAACTCGTCGCCGGCGTTGGGCACGGACTGCAGGCCCAGGATCTCAACGGCGTCGGAGGGACCGGCCTCGGTGACGGCGTTGCCCTTGGGGTCGAGCATGGCGCGGACGCGGCCGTAGGTAAGGCCGGCAACCAGCGTATCGCCCACGTGCAGGGTACCGCGGGTCACGAGCACCGTGGCAACCGAACCGCGGCCCTTGTCGAGCTTGGCCTCGAGGACGTTACCGGAGGCAAAGGTGTCGGGGTTGGCCTTGAGCTCGAGCACGTCGGCCTGGAGCAGCACGGTCTCGAGCAGGTCGTCGATACCGATCTTCTGCTTGGCCGAGATGTTGACGAACATGTTCTGTCCGCCCCACTCCTCGGGGATGATGCCGTACTCGGTGAGCTCCTGGCGCACGCGGTCGGGGTTGGCACCCGGCTTATCGATCTTGTTGACGGCGACGACGATGGGTACGCCGGCGGCCTTGGCGTGGTTGATCGACTCGATGGTCTGAGGCATGACGCCGTCGTCGGCAGCCACGATCAGAATGACGATGTCGGTCACCTTGGCGCCGCGGGCACGCATGGCCGTAAAGGTCGCGTGGCCGGGGGTATCGATGAAGGTGATCTTGCGGTCGTTGATCATGACCTGCGAAGCGCCGATGGCCTGCGTAATGCCGCCCGCCTCGCCGGCAGCGACGCCGGTGTGACGGATGGCGTCGAGCAGCGACGTCTTGCCGTGGTCGACGTGACCCATGACGGTGACGACCGGGGCGCGCGGCTTAAGGTCGGCGGGATCGTCGTAGAACGAGAAGGTGTTCTCCTCCTCGGGGGTGATGATCTTGATCTGGCGGCCCAAGTCGTCGGCAACGAGCTCGACGAGGTCGTCGGACATGGACTGCGTCATGGTAAGCGGCGTGCCCAGCAGGAACAGGCGCTTGATGATGTCGTTGGCCGGAACGTCGAGCGCCTCGGCAAGCTCCTGGACCGTAACGCCCTGGGAGACCTTGATGGCATCGAGTTCCTCGGGGTTCACACCCTGGGCCAATGCCTCCTCTATCTTGCGCTCCTCCTGAGCCTTTGCGGCCTCGCGCTCGCGCTTCTCCTTGCGCTTCTTACGACGACCGGTGGACTCGCGAGAGGCCTCCTCGACGGCGGCACGAGCCTCCTCGAGCACCTTCTCACGGCTGTACTCCTCGGCCTCGCGCGCCATGCGGCTGTAGTGGTCCTCTTCGTTGCTGTGGCCGCCCTTGCGCTTTTTGCCCTTGCCCTGCTTGTCGGGGTTGGGGAAGTCCATGCCGGCAGCGACATTGTTGCTGGCGTTGGTGCGATGGCTATGCGGACGGCTCTCGGAGGCGTTGCGCCCGGAATTGTTATCGGAGGCGTTGCGATCATTACGACGGCCACCGCGACGGTCGTTGTTGCCGCGACGGTTACCGCGCTCGGCGGCGCGCTCGGCCCTGTCTCTTATACACATCTCCGAGCCCACGAGACCGGAGCCTATCTCGT
>URBB01000105.1 GCA_900545835.1 uncultured Collinsella sp.
AACCCTGGACCTTGGGATTAAGAGTCCCCTGCTCTACCAACTGAGCTAACGACCCAAAGCTAAAGTCCGTTGTGGAGGACTTTAGAGGAGATATCGTGTGGTGGGCCGTCAGGGGGTCGAACCCTGGACCTTGGGATTAAGAGTCCCCTGCTCTACCAACTGAGCTAACGACCCGATATCAACACGAAGCAAGAACTGGGGTGGGTAAAGGGACTCGAACCCTCGACCTACGGGACCACAACCCGTCGCTCTAGCCAACTGAGCTACACCCACCGTGTCCTGTGCGCTTCGCGCTCGACTATTATTGCAAGGAACGCCACGCGATGCAAGCCCCAATTTTCAAGAATTTTGAAAAGAGTTTTTCGAGACCATTTCGAGCAAATCCCACCGGTTTCATAGGAGTAAACTTGCCCCACTGCAAATCCTCGAAAGGACCGTCATGAAAGAACTCTCCAACCGCACGGCAAGATTTACCGATTCGGTCATCCGCCGCATGACACGCATCTCCAATAAGTACGGCGCTGTCAATCTCTCGCAGGGCTTCCCTGACTTCAATCCCCCGGCGCAGCTGCTCGATAGCCTCAGCACCATCGCCGCCGATCCCAAGCCGCTCTATCACCAGTACTCCATCACCTGGGGCTCCCAGGCCATGCGCGAGGCGCTTGCCGCCAAACAGGAGCACTTTATGGGCATGCCGGTGAACCCCAACGAGAATATCGTAGTCACCTGCGGCTCCACCGAGGCCATGATGGCCGCCATGATGACGGTCACCAACCCCGGCGATAAGGTCGTCATCTTCTCGCCGTTCTACGAGAACTACGGCGCCGACACGATCCTTTCGGGTGCCGAGCCCATCTACGTGCCGCTCAACCCGCCCACATTCGACTTTGACCGCGAGACACTCGAGGCGGCCTTCCGCGACAACGACCCCAAGGCCATCGTCCTGTGCAACCCTTCCAACCCCTGCGGCAAGGTCTTTACGCGCGAGGAGCTCACCTTTATCGCCGACCTCTGCAAAAAGTACGACGCCTACTGCATTACCGACGAGGTATACGAGCACATCGTCTACGCGCCCCACGAGCACGTCTATATGGCCACGCTGCCCGGCATGTTCGAGCGAACCATCAGCTGTAGTTCGCTGTCTAAGACGTACTCCATCACCGGCTGGCGTCTTGGCTACACCATTGCCCCGGCCCAGATCACCGAGCGCATCAAGAAGGTCCACGACTTCCTCACCGTGGGTGCCGCCGCTCCCCTGCAGGAAGCTGTCGTCACCGCCCTCAACTTCGACGACAGCTATTACCAGGAGGTCCTCGACCTCTACACCGCCAAGCGCGACCTGTTCTGCCAGGGGCTCGATAGCATCGGTCTTGAGCACAACGTGCCGCAGGGCGCTTACTACGTCATGATGGACATCTCTGAGTTTGGCTATGACAGCGACCTCGAATTCTGCGAGGATCTCGCGTCTAAGGTGGGCGTGGGCGCAGTGCCCGGCTCGAGCTTCTTCCGCGAGCCCGTCAACCATCTGATTCGTTTCCACTTTGCCAAGCGGAACGAGACGCTTAATGCGGCACTGGAGAACCTCAAGTCTCTACGTGATAAAATCAAGCCGCGCGGGTAAGGACGGCCCGGCAGCTAAAGTAGCCAAAGAAGCCTCGCACCGCCCGCCGCGTTGCGAGGCTTCTTTTTATAACGCATTCTTAAATAGTTTAGAGCCCTATACTTTAGTCACGGAGCAACTCGTCCCAGAGAGAGGAATACTATGGCAGAACAGCAGCTTATCGGAGCGCTCGAGGCCGGCGGCACCAAGATGGTCTGCGCCACGGGCTATGCAGACGGTACGGTCCTGGAGCGTGAGCAGATCGCGACCACGACCCCGCAGGAGACCGTTGAGGCCGTCAATGCATGGTTTGCCGACAAGGGCATCGCTGCGCTGGGCATCGGCGCATTTGGCCCCACCGCAGTCAACCCCGCTTCACCCCAATACGGCAAGATCCTGGAGACGCCCAAAACGGCATGGCGCTACTTTGATCTGCTGGGCACCATCCAAAACGAGCTCAATATTCCCTGTGGCTACGACACCGACGTCAACGTTGCCTGCTTGGGCGAGGTCACCTTTGGTTGCGCCCAGGGCCTCACCGACGTGGTCTACCTGACCATCGGCACCGGCGTGGGCGCCGGCGTGCTCTCGGGCGGCAAGCTCGTGCACGGCATGATGCATCCCGAGGCCGGCCACATCCTGGTCACGCGCGACCCGCGCGACACCATCGGCGAGCATAGCGCCTGCCCCTTCCATGACAACTGCCTCGAGGGCCTCATCGCCGGCCCTGGCGTTAAAAAGCGCTGGGATGGCAAGAGCGCCGGAGACATGGCCGATGACCCGGAGGCCATGGACCTGCTCGCAGGCTATCTGGCACAGGCGCTCATGACCTACACGCTGTGCTACGCACCGCAAAAGATTATCATCGGCGGCGGCGTGGCCGACCACACCCCCATCGTGCCGCTCGCACGCAAAAAGTGCGCCGAGATGCTCAACGGCTATATCGTCACGCCCGAGGTCAACGACATCGATTCCTATATTGTCAACAACAGCCTCGAGGGCAAGCAGGGCATCATGGGCTGCCTGGCCCTGGGCGCACAGGCGCTTCAGTAGCAGACGCACCCACAGGGCGTGGCGCGCTCGGCAAATCCAACCTACGGAACGACGCCACCACGCCTCATATAACCCCTCAAATAAAAAAGGCCGCCTAGGACCAAACAATACGTCCTAGGCGGCTTTTTTGGCGCACATCAGCCACCGTAAGAGATATCGGAGCACAACGCCCGTTGCCGCTCCACAGCAGTCGATCATCACATCAGTGATCATGCCGGCGCGTCCCGGCACAAAGAGCTGAATCGTCTCGTCGATCGAGGGAATCAGCAGCAGGAACACCGCCGTGGGCAGTAGCACGTCAAAGGTGTGCCGGCCCTCAAAATCAAAGGCGTGCGTTGCCAGGATGCCGAGCACCATATACTCGGTAAAATGCGCGCACTTGCGAACAACAAAGTTGGTCACCCATTCATATGGAAGTCCCACGCCGTGCAGGAAACCGCGGATAGCTTCCATGACCGTCAGGCTCAGCGAGCCCGACCCCGAGCCGGGAACCAGCGAATTGCCCCAAATCAAAAGCGCCATCAGGCAGGTAACAACCGCCCATTTTCGATTGATCTTAACCATGCAGAAGTTATGCCTCCGCGCGGAGCGGCGCGAAGCTGGCGGTACCGCCCTCGATAACGCTCAGATAAGCACGGCCCGTACGCTTGGCGGTAGAGGACTGCAGGCGCTCGATCTCTTCCTCGAGGATCTGATTGACGCGCTCGTGACGACGATTTTCCATAATGCCGGCGGCAATAGCCTCGGCCCGCTCGATGCTCTCGCGCGAGATACGGGCAGTATCCTCGGGGAACAAAGCGCTGTGACGGCCGACATAGGCGGGGGCAGCAGGCTGAGGGGCAGCGACGGGAGTGGGGGCTGCAACAGTAGCAGGCTCGTCAATCTCATCCAGGATCGCGGTGGCGGCGGCCCACATGTCCTCGTGGCCCGAGTAATCGGCCATGGGGACATCAACCTCGAGCGAGGCGTCCGGAAGGTCGCCGGTGTCGATGCGATCTTGGGCATCAATCGATGCGGTGATGGCTGCAGGCTCATCGAGGTCATCGAGATCGATGTCCACGGCACCGGAGATGATAGGCATGCTGGCGAGGTTTGCATTGTACGGCGCAGCCTCAGCCGCCTGCTGCCGGGCAGGAGCGCCCCAAAGCGAGCTTTCGGCGGCACGGCGGGCGGCAACGGCCTCCTCGTCCGCAGTCATGGCTTCATCAACGTACGAATTGTCGGCAGAAGCGTTCGCGTCCGCCGAGGTAGCGCTGTAGGCGTTATTGGATGCCGCGTTGGCAACGAGTGCCACGAAAGCCGCAGTGCTGCCCGCAGGAGCGGCCTGGGAGCCCGATACGGCACGCGCCGCGGCGGCGATGTCGTCGCGATTGAAGGAGTCGGTCTGCCCGCCGTTGGTGAGCTCGTCGATGGCGACTTGATAGACGTCGCGCGAGCGTGCAGGGTCGCAGCTCACCGGCGAATCGTCGTCGAGCATACTGTCGATCATGGACCAAGCCTCGGCCTCGTCCATAGCATCTGCGGCTCGAGCGATGGTAGGGACACCATCATCGGCATGACGGCGCTGGAACGCACCAGTCAGGCCGGAAAGGAATGCCGAGGTAGACTGCTCCGCCTGAGCCTGAGAAGCAGAAGCCGCAGCGTAAGGAGTCGCATCCTGCTGCTGAGCTGGAATCGAGGCGGTCTTGAACTCGCTTTGATGCTGATTGAGATTGGCGGCACCGCCCATGGCATCGGGCTGGAACAGACGCTCTTCACGCTGCGCACGATACTCGGAGATACCCAGCGAGGCGGCATAGATACCCACGCCCGCCACTGCGCCCACGGCGAAGGGAACCGCACCCGCCACGACCGTCTCGTTCACCGACGAAAACGGCAGCGTCGCGGCATACATAACCACGGGAGCGGCAAGGCCGATCCCGCACGAAAGTCCGGCAAGGACTGCTCGTTGTGTTGCATCAGAAGAAGCCATGAGCTCTCCCCATCTTCCAGCACCCAAATCGCATCATTCAGTTGGCTGCGCGAGAGAAGATGAAGCGGGGCTATGCCCCAAAGCAACGGTATATGGTTCGTTTCATCTGCGTTTTCCGTCGCGAAGCTTAAAAGCTATTATGCGAAACCGCCCTGTCGATTGCAAGCGACGATGTCGGATTGAAACGGGAAACCTGCTGCTTGCCAGTCTTATGGTCAAAAAAGCGCGGAGCGACGATATAGAAAAGGGCCGAGGCTCAAAGCCCCGACCCTTTATTGCATTGATGACTATCGCTGCGTGTGGATGACAACCTAGAACGTCTGCTCGTAGTCGCTGTGCTTTTTGGCCGAACGCACCAGGAACTCCTGGTTGGTGTTGGTGCCCTTAAGACCCTTGATAAACGACGCGGCTGCGCGCTCGGTGTTGTTCATGCCGGCAAGAATGCGACGCAGGCCAAAGACAAACGGACGCATCTGCTCGTCAACCAACAGGTCCTCGTTACGCGTACCGGAGGCAACGGGGTCGATAGCCGGGAAGATGCGGCGGTCGGCCAGTTCGCGATCGAGCTTAAGCTCCATGTTGCCGGTGCCCTTGAACTCCTCAAAGATGACCTCGTCCATCTTGGAACCGGTGTCGATGAGGGCAGAGGCCAGGATGGTGAGCGAGCCACCGTTCTCGATATTACGGGCTGCACCCAGGAAGCGCTTGGGAGGATACAGTGCCGCCGAATCGACGCCGCCCGAAAGGATGCGGCCCGAGGCGGGCGCCGCCAAGTTGTAGGCGCGGGCAAGACGCGTGATGGAGTCGAGCACCACCACAACATCGCCGCCCAGCTCCACGATGCGCTTGGCGCGCTCGATGACAAGCTCTGCCACGCGAGTGTGGTTATCGGCGGGCATATCGAAGGTCGACGCCACAACCTCGCCCTTGATGGAACGCTGCATATCGGTGACCTCTTCGGGGCGCTCGTCGACGAGCAGGCAGATGAGGTGCACCTCGGGGTTGTTAATCGAGATAGACTGGCAGATCTTCTTGAGGATCGTGGTCTTGCCGGCCTTGGGCGGGGACACGATCAGGCCACGCTGACCCTTGCCGATCGGCGACACGATGTCGATGGCGCGACCGGTAATGGAGTCCTTGCCGTGCTCCATGCGCAGCGGCTCATTGGGATAGACCGGGGTGAGGTCGCCGAACTTGGGACGGTTGCGAATCTGCTCGGGGTCCAGACCGTTGACGGTCGTGATTTTGGCGAGGCCGGCGCGCTTGTCGCCGCCGCGCGAAGGACGCAGCGAGCCCTCGATGACGTCGCCCGTGCGCAGGCGCGCGGAGCGGATGAGGTAGGCGGGCACGAAGGCGTCGTCGTTGGACTTCATATAGCCATGGGCGTGGATGATGCCGGAGCTGTCCGGGCGAATCTGCAGAATGCCCTTGATGTCGCGGAAGCCCTCGGCCTTCGCGGCGGTGACGTAGATCTCCTCGACGAGCTCGGCTTTCTTCTTGCCGGTCGTCTCGATCTCGAACTCCTTGGCCTTCTCGCGCAGTTCGGCGACCTTCATGGCAGCGAGCTCCTCACGCGAAAGCGTGGGCTCGGTGGGGGCGGCGTTGCGCTCCTTGTTGCGCTGTTTGCGATCGCGCTGACGGTTGCGACGGTCGTTGTTGCGTTCGTCCTTGCGATCGTTGCGCTCCTCGTTGCGCTTGTGCTGGCGACGGTTGGAACGAGTGCCGTCTTCGGCCTCGGCGGGCGCGGCACCATCGGTTGTGGCGGCGTCGGCATTGACCGCAGCGGCTTCATTGGCCTCGGCGCCAGAATCGACCTGCGCTTCGACATCAGCCTGATGCTCGGACGCCTTGGCCTTAGCGGACTTCTTACGACCGCGCTTGGGCTTCTCGGACGCAGGCTGTTCGACATCTTGGGGCTCGGCGGCATCAGTCGATGCATCGGCGGTCGTCTCGTCGGAATCCTCGGACGTACCCTTCTTGGCAGCCTTAGCCTTGGACGTGCGCTTAGCAGCAGTGCGACTGTCTCTTATACAC
>URBB01000106.1 GCA_900545835.1 uncultured Collinsella sp.
CGAGCACGCTTTTCGCGAGGCGGCCGCCGGGCGCACGCTGTCTGCCGACGATGTCTCTCGCTGCCTGGCCGTCTTGCGCGACGGTGAGCACGAGGCTACGTCGCTTCGCGATGACGTGCTGCTTTCGTATCGCGGCCGCGTCATTCGCCCCAAGACGCTCGGGCAAAAGCGCTATGTGGATGCCATCCGCTCGCATACCATCACGTTTGGCTTGGGTCCTGCCGGTACCGGTAAGACCTATCTGGCTATGGCGCTCGCCGTTGCCGCGCTCAAGCGTCACGAGGTGGGCCGTCTGATCTTGACGCGTCCGGTTGTCGAGGCGGGGGAGAATCTGGGCTTTTTGCCCGGCACCCTCGAGGAAAAGATCGATCCCTACATGCGTCCGCTTTACGACGCCCTTTTTGACATGATGGATCGCGAGCGCACCGATGAGCTTATGGAGCGCGGCGTGATCGAGATCGCCCCGCTTGCCTACATGCGCGGTCGCACGCTGAGTGATGCCTTCGTGGTGCTCGACGAGGCGCAAAATACCACGCCCGAGCAGATGAAGATGTTCCTGACGCGTCTGGGCTTCAACTCCAAGTTCGTGATTACCGGCGACATGAGCCAGCGTGACCTGGTGGGTCGTCGTGGTGGCTTGGCGGATGTCGAGAAGATTTTGGGCCGTGTCGATGATGTCGCATTTTCGCACCTCGAGCGTGCCGACGTGGTGCGCCATGCCTTGGTGGGACGTATCGTCGAGGCATACGATACTTATGATGATGTGCGCGAGAAGCGCGTACGTGACCGAAAGGAGTCCCGTTGAGTGTATTGATCAGCAACGATGCCGAGCTCGATACGCTGCTCGACGCGCAGGAGGTGGAGCACATCTGCGAGGTTGTGCTTGCCGCCGAGGGCGTTGAGCGTGAAGTCGAGATTTCCCTTTCGTATGTCGACGAGGACGAGATGCACGAGCTCAACCACGAGTGGCGCGGTATCGACCGCACCACCGATGTGCTCTCGTTTGAATGCGACTCGGCCTTTGACGAGGATATTCCCGCCGACGAGACGCTCGAGCTCGGCGATATCATCTTGGCCCCGCAGGTTATTGCCCGTCAGGCCCCCGGTTTTGGCAATAGCCCCGCTGACGAGTGTCGTCTGATGCTCGTACACGGCATGCTGCACCTGCTGGGCTATGACCATATCGAGGACGACGAGGCCGAGGTCATGGAGGCCCGCGAGGACGCCATCCTGCGCGATCTGGCGCTCGAGCGCGGCGAGGACCCCAAGCTAGTCCACGTCGGCCCCATCACCAACCACGCCCACGACTAGGAGCCGTCTATGATTCCCGGATCGAACAAGGACCATCCGTCCTTCTTAAAGTCGTTTTCCTACGCCATGGAGGGCTTCGTCACCGCCGTCAAGACCGAGCGCAACATTAAGGTCATGCTCGTTGCGGGCGTGTGCACCGTCATTGCCGGCTGCATCGTGGGGCTCGACATTGCCGAGTGGGCCACGATTATCATCTGTTGTGGCCTGGTGATTCACGGCGAGCTGTGCAACACCGCTATGGAGGCTATCGTCGACCTAGCGACCCAGGAGCTCCATCCGCTGGCTAAGCGTGCGAAGGACATCGCCGCCGCCTCCGTATACGTTCTTTCCATCACCGCCGCGATTGTGGGCTTGCTGGTATTTGCCCACGCGCTCGGCTTTATTTAGAAAGGGATTCCCATGTCCGACAATATGCAGCCTACCGATGAGATTTTGGACGACGAGTCCCTGGACGCGGTGGATACCGAGGAGCTCGAGGATGTCGAGGAGTTCGACCCGTTTGAGGGTATGAGCGACGAGGAACTCGACGCCCTGTGCGACGAGGACGACAACCTCGCGGGCTTTGGCGACGTGGAGCCCGGTTTCCGCAGCGGCTTTGTGGCCCTGGTCGGTCGTCCCAACGCCGGCAAGTCCACGCTGCTTAATGCCTGCTATGGCAAAAAGGTCGCCATCACCTCGCCGGTGGCACAGACGACCCGCCGCCGCATGCGCGCCGTCGTCAACCGTCCCGGCTACCAGCTGGTCTTTGTCGATACCCCGGGTATTCATAAGCCCAAGGACGGCCTGGGGTCCGAGCTCAACAAGAGCGCACTGTTCGAGTTGAACGATGTCGACGTCGTCGCGTTTTTGATTGATGCCACCAAGCCGATCGGCAGGGGAGACGCCTGGGTTGCCGAGCGCGTCAGATGCGCTCGTTGCAAGAAGGTCCTGGTGCTCACCAAGGCCGATGAGGCCGACCCCGCACAGGTCATGGAGCAGCTTAAGGCTGCCCACGAGCTTATGGAATATGACGACGAGATTGTGACGTCGTCGGTTAAGAACTTCAACGTCGATGCCTTTATCGAGACCGTTGCGCACTTTTTGCCCGAAGGCCCGCGTTGGTTCCCCGAGGACATGGGCACCGACGCTTCTGACGAGACGCTCGTTGCCGAGTTTGTGCGCGAGAAGGTCTTGCGCCGCACCCGTGATGAGATTCCGCACTCCGTTGGCGTGATCTGCGATGCGCTCGAGCAGACCAAGAAGGTGCTGCGCGTGCACGCCACCATTTACGTCGAGCGTGAGGGCCAAAAGGGCATCATCATCGGCAAAGGCGGCGAGATGATCAAGCATATCGGTATCGACGCCCGTCGCGATCTTGAGCGCATCTTTGGCACGCAGGTCTTTTTGGAGCTGGACGTGAAGGTTAAGGCCGGCTGGCGTGACGACGAAGCTCAGATTCGCCGCTTTGGCTACAACGCCGAAGATTAGGGACACGCGGCGCGAATGGCAGGTTCTCGCACATATCGCACGAAAGCGGTCGTCCTCGACAAGACGAAGCTCAAAGAGACCGACCTGATCTTGACGATGCTTGACGAGCGGGGGCGGCAGGTTCGTGCCGTGGCAAAGGGCGCCCGCAAACCCGGCGGACGCCTGGCTGCGCGCTGCGAGCTGTTCTGTACGGTAGATATGCTGCTCGCACATGGACGGTCACTCGACGTGGTTTCCCAGGCCGAGCTTATGGAGGCGCCGCTCGGCGTTGCGCCCGATTACGAGACGACCTGCGCCGCAAGCGCGATCGCCGAGGTCGCGCGCGTGTGCTCGTTCGAGGACGCCGAGGACCCGTTTACCTTTGCTATAACGCAGCGAGCGCTTGCCCTGGTGGGCAGCGGGCTCGACACGGCGCATATGGACCTACTTGTGGCGGCATATGTCTTTAAGCTGCTGTCGCACGTTGGCTATCGACCCGATTTTTCGGCCTGCGTGCTGTGCGGAGACCCCATGCTGTCGTATTTTTCGCCCCAGGCGGGCGGCCTCATGTGCGGGTCGTGCGCGTCGAGCGTTCCAGGTGCCGAACTGGTGTCGACCGGTGAGGCCGCATGGCTGCGCGCCCTCATGTCCATGACCTTCGATGCGCTCATGGCCGAGCGAATCGACCCGCATACGGCGGCATTCCTGCTCGGGCTTTCGCATGTGTGGGCTGCGACGCACACCGATCAACGCCTCCGTGCGATGGAATTCATGTTGGGTCGGTGATGATGCGCAGGCGCGGGCTGCTTGTGGTAACATACCGACCTGTTGGTACCTCGACCTTGGTTGCTCGCTCCACCGGCGGCTTCCCAGTCCGAGGCGAATCGAGTCGCCCGATGGCGACGCAAAACGAAAGGTGAAACAATGACTGTTTCCAAAGAGCGCAAGGCGGAGCTGACTGCCCAGTTCGGTAACACCCCGGTCGACACCGGCAACCCCAAGGTTCAGGTCGCCATCCTGTCCGAGCGCATCAAGGAGCTGACCGAGCACATGAAGTCCCACCAGAAGGACTTCCACACCCGTCGTGGTCTGCTCATGCTCGTCGGTCGTCGTCGTCGTCTTCTCTCCTACATCAAGAAGAACGACATCGTCGAGTACCGTGAGCTCATCAAGGCTCTGGGCATCCGCGACAACATCCAGTAGGATTTGTACATGCTAAGAGCGTCCTGCGCAGCGGGGCGCTCTTTTTGTGTAAGGGCGCGAACAATCACGCTCTGAAGCGTGGCGGGGGCAGGGGGTCCGCGTCACATGAGAAGCCCGCAGGCAAGGGGCCTGTGGGGTAAAGGAGAACAATGACACTCGTATCCAAGACCTTTGAGCTGTACGGCAAGACCTACACCTTTGAGTCGGGCGAGCTTGCCAAGCAGGCCACCGGCGCCTGCCTGGTCAAGCAGGGCGACACCACGATGCTCGATACCGTGGTCGTCTCCAAGGAGCGCAAGAACTATGACTTCTTCCCGCTGACCGTCGACTTCAACGAGAAGATGTACGCTGCCGGCCGCATCCCGGGTGGCTACCTCAAGCGTGAGGGCCGTCCCAGCGAGAAGGCCACGCTCACCGCGCGCATGATCGACCGTCCGATTCGCCCGAGCTTCCCGGACGGCTTCCGCAACGAGGTGCACATCGTCGCTACCTCGCTTGTCGCCGACCAGGTCAACCCCTTCGACGTCATCAACGTCATGGGTGCTTCTCTGGCCATGACGCTCGGCGGCGTGCCCTTCGAGGGTCCGCTTGCCTGCGTGCGCATCGGCCGTAACGTGGAGACCGGCGAGTTTATCGTCAACCCCACCTACGAGGAGCGCGAGAACTCCGATCTGGACCTGGAGCTGGGCGGCTCTGCCGACTTCATCTCGATGGTCGAGGCCGGCGCCGAGGAGATCTCCGAGGACGACATGCTCGCCGCCATGAAGTTTGGCCAGGAGGCCCTTGCTGCTTTCTGCCAGGCTCAGGACGAGTTCGTTGCCGAGTGGGAGCAGGTCAACGGCCCCATCGTCAAGAAGGAGTACCCGCTCGACCAGCCCGTCGAGGAGGTCCAGGAGCGCATCTTCGCCCACTACGACGAGATGGCAGCCGCCCTTCGCGACGCCGACAAGCTCTCCCGTATCGGCAAGGTCGAGGCTCTGAAGGAGTCCATCCGTGCCGAGTTTACCGAGGAGGAGCAGGCCGCTTGGGAGCGCGAGATCCCCGTGGCGCTCAAGAAGCTCGAGAAGAAGGCCATGCGCACCATGGTCGTCGAGACCGGTGAGCGCGTCGACGGCCGTGCCGCCGACGAGATCCGTCCCATCATGGTGAAGGACAACTACCTGCCGCTCGTTCACGGCTCCGGCCTGTTCCAGCGTGGTCAGACCCAGGTGCTCTCCGTCCTGTCGCTCGGCATGCTCAACGAGGGCCAGCGTCTGGATACCATCGAGCCCACCGAGGGCAAGCGCTACATGCACCACTACAACTTCCCGCCTTTCTGCACCGGCGAGACCGGCCGCATGGGCAGCCCCAAGCGCCGCGAGATCGGCCATGGCAATCTGGCCGAGCGCGCTCTGCTTCCGGTGCTTCCCGACGAGAACGAGTTCCCCTACGCCATCCGCGTCGTCTCCGAGGTCATGGAGTCCAACGGCTCCTCTTCGATGGCTTCGACCTGCGGCTCCACGCTCGCGCTTATGGACGGCGGCGTGCCCATTAAGCGCCCGGTCTCCGGTATCGCCATGGGCCTGATCCAGGAGGAGGGCAAGACCGTGGTCCTGTCCGACATCCAGGGTCTCGAGGACTTCCTGGGCGACATGGACTTTAAGGTCACCGGCACCACCGAGGGCATCACCGCCCTGCAGATGGACAACAAGGCCACCGGCCTCACCTTCGACATCCTGGCCCGCGCTCTGCAGCAGGCCAAGGAGGGTCGCGCCTTCATCCTGCAGAAGATGCTCGATGTGATCCCCGAGCCGCGCCACACCACGCGCAGCACCGCCCCGCGCATCGTCTCCATCCAGGTTCCGACCGACAAGATCCGCGACGTCATCGGTTCCGGCGGTAAGGTCATCCGCGGTATCCAGGATGAGACCGGCGCTTCGGTCGACATCCAGGAGGACGGCACCGTCTTTGTCGGCGGCACCGGCGAGTCCGTGGACCAGGCTGTCGAGCGCATCAAGCTCATCATCAAGGTTCCCGAGCCGGGCGAGGAGTACACCGGTCGCGTGGTCTCCATCCAGCCCTTCGGCGCCTTCGTCAACCTGCTGCCCGGTAAGGACGGCCTGCTGCACATCTCTCGCGTCGCCAAGGGCCGCGTGGAGAAGGTCGAGGACGTCCTCAACGTGGGCGACGAGGTCAAGGTCGTCGTCATCGAGGTTGACGATCGCGGCAAGATCTCGCTCGATCGTCTTGACAAGCCCGAGGCCCCGGCTCGCGCCGAGGGTGCTTCCGAGGGCGACGGCGAGCACTTCCAGCGCCGTGAGCGTCCGCGTCGCGAGCGCTCCGAGCGCAGCGACCGTCCGCGCCGTCCCGGCGACAACGGAGGCCGCAAGCCCCGCCGTCACCACGACGCCGAGTAACAGCTACACATAAGCAGCTCAACAAGGGCGACTCCTAAGGGGGTCGCCCTTTTGCTATTCCCGGCGGGGTCCGCGGATAAAGTTTCCTGCTCTACAGTCCTGCTCACGACGGAGGCCACATTAAGTGGCCTCTGT
>URBB01000107.1 GCA_900545835.1 uncultured Collinsella sp.
TGTGTATAAGAGACAGGCCTGGGGCGACTTTGGGGTTGGGGTGAATCGGGGTCTAATACTTTGCCGAGAAGTGAACGACCTTATTTGGACCCCCGCAGCATTGGCATTTTTTGACCGCTATTTCCTGCGGTTTTGCTGCGCGAATCCTGCGGTTTTATGGTTTAAAGGTGTGGATGCTCCGGGGCTTCGTTTTTACTCGTTCACTTCTCGGGAAAGTATTAGAGCTCAGCTGATAGAGGTACCGCTCTGGCGTCGAAGCCCTGCGTCTTCTTCGTTTGATTGGGGAAAGCGGCCTCGCTGAAGTAATTGCGAGCCCGCCCGGACGTATCTGCGGGGGTTGCCTGCACAGTTCGCGGTATTATGTTGCGGAGTTTTGAAAGGAGCCGCTGGTGGTCACGACGACGTATGCTTCGCCTTTGGGCGAAATCTTGCTTGCCGCTGATGGCCGCGGTTTGACAGGGCTTTGGTTTGAGGGGCAGGAGCACTTTGGCTCTACGCTGCTCAAAGAAGATGCGGAGTATGTCGTAGGTGCCGATGCAGTTTCTGGTACCGGTGGGATGTCTTCGGTGGGTCCGGCAAATGGTGCGGCTTCTTCGGTGCTTGAGCGTTCTTGGGCTTGGCTGAATGCTTATTTTGCGGGGCAGGAGCCTCGGTTTACGCCGCCGTTGCATATGATTGGCACGGCGTTTCAGCGTGAGGTTTGGTTTGAGCTGCTTTCTATCCCGCGTGGCGAGGTCGCCACTTATGGCGAAATTGCGGCTCGTGTCGCCGCCCGCCATCGTGTGCCGGGAAACGAGGCTCCCGTTGTGTCCCCGCGTGCCGTGGGGGCTGCGGTTGCACGCAATCCCATTTCGATTATCGTGCCGTGCCATCGCGTGGTTGCCGCCGACGGATCGCTCAACGGATATGCCGGCGGGCTTGACCGCAAGGAGTGGCTGCTTCGGCTCGAGGGCGCGTACGAGGAATAACGTTCGAGCACTTTGCATAGCCAAGACGCCGTTTCCGGTTGAGACCACTTGCTTGGACATCTTTCTACGCCCGCTTCTGCAGGGCATAGATCGACTTATCCATGTTGAACAGGTAAGCCGCGACGCAGACGATGAAGAATGCCGGCAGATTACCGAAACCGAAGACTTCGCAACCAATCAGGATGGGTGCGAGCAGCGTATTGGTGGCGCTGCCAAAGACGGCTGCGTAGCCCAGTGCGGCGCAGAGCTCGACGGGCATGCCGAGTTGAGCCTCGTTATGGCGACATCTGGGTAACAGAAAGGCCCGCGTTCCTCAGAGGCAAGATAGGCAATTCTGCTTCTGAGGTAGATCTCAATTCTGCCGACCGCATCAAACAGTAACTGCCGGAGGGCTCGGTCAAATTCATACGTGTAGATGATGGTTTCGAATGTTGTGCCTTCGCGAAAGATGGTAATCCCGGACTTGCATTTGGTTTTGTAGGGAAACCAGTAGGCCGACAGTCTGTAGTGGTTGGCTTCGACCAAAGCTCGCTCGAGTTCGCTTTGATCAGAGCACTTAAGACCCTTGTTTTCTGTCAATAGTGCTATTTGTTCGTTGATGGATATCCGCGACTTCTGGTATTTCATTAAGCCTCTTGATAGAAAAAGAGCTGGAGTTGCGCATCGTTGAGAGGCTTTCCAGCTTTAGCAAAACAAACTTATAAGATGCGACGGGCCGCGTCAAGATAATTACCGGACGGCCTAGGAGGCGGCTGGTTGGCTGGCTTAAAACCCAGCGCGTGAAATGACGCTCCACGCTATTCAGCGCGCTTGATAGGATGACGAACCACAGTCTTAAGTTTCTCCGGTGCACATTTGCGTGGATCGGAGAGATAGAGTTCGTGATGTAAACGGGTGTCTGAGAAGTCGGGGACATAGCCCTGCTCGGTCGTGTATTCATGCATAGCGTCTACGGTCGCCGGTTCGTTGTCGTAGGACCCGGTGTGCATGCATTGAACGCAGAGACCCTCGTCAACTTTAAGCAGCTCGACGGCGGAAAAGTCCAGTTTCTTTTTGGTCGTGGCTTCCGCGACTGCCCAGTCAAAGTCATCTCGGCTGACGAAATCGGGCAGGCGGATGCACGAGATGAAGTTGAAATCGTCTTTGCGTACATAATCGATGTCGCCGCTCGGGGAGTCTTGCCACCAGAAACCCTCGAGCGGCGGTACCACAAAGTCGAAATAACCCTCGATATTCCTTGAGCCTTTCTTCGACATCTTGACGGTATAGGCGATGCCGTAAAGCAGCGGCAGGGTGCTTTGATACTCTCCGCCTTCGGTATTTGGGTCGCCCTTTCCGCGAACGGCAACGTAGCTCATAGGCGGGACAGTTACGATACTCGGCTTGCTTGCAGGTTTGTAGAGCTCCTTGCATACCTTCTTAAAGTCGAACGCCATGTTGGCCGCCTTTCTGCGTATTGGCCTGCTTAGATAGTGGAATCATATCATAAAAACGAACAGCTGTTCGAATGATTCGGCTGACAGATAGAGATGCGTGCGTTGTGTTTGGCGGTCGGCCTGACCCCGTCGATGATTTCTCTGCCTCCCCGGCGCCTCATCTATGGCTGTCGTTTCCCCATATAAAACCTGCCAAAATGAACCTGTCCCTTTTTGGTCGGCGTGAAATGGGTAATACTAAAGAGTTATCCGACCAGATGGGAACCGATCGATGGCCTATATCGAATTCAAAGACGTCATCAAAGCATACGGCGAGGGCGATGCCCGCATCCATGCGCTCGACGGCGCGAGCTTTACCGTTGA
This sequence comes from uncultured Collinsella sp., assembly GCA_900545835.1. GTDB lineage: Bacteria > Actinomycetota > Coriobacteriia > Coriobacteriales > Coriobacteriaceae > Collinsella. The sequence continues at coordinate 2,768 of URBB01000107.1, forward strand.
GCGCGGTGAGCTCGCCATTATCCTGGGCGCTTCGGGCGCCGGCAAGACTACGGCGCTCAACATCCTAGGCGGCATGGATACGGTAACCTCCGGCTCCGTGACAGTGGACGGGCGCGACGTGAGCTCTGCCAACGAGGCGCAGCTTGTGGAGTACCGCCGCGCCGACGTCGGCTTTGTCTTTCAGTTCTACAATCTGGTTCCCAACCTGACGGCGCTCGAAAACGTTGAGCTTGCAGCTCAGATCTGCCCCGATTCGCTCGATGCCGAACAGACGCTTCGCCAGGTTGGCCTGGGCGAGCGCCTCGCCAACTTCCCCGCGCAGCTTTCGGGCGGCGAGCAGCAGCGCGTGTCCATTGCCCGCGCACTGGCCAAGAACCCCAAGCTTCTTTTATGCGACGAGCCCACGGGCGCGCTCGACTATAAAACCGGCAAGCAGATCTTGCAGCTGCTGCAGGATACCTGCCGCAAGCAGGGCATTACGGTCATCATCATCACGCACAACTCCGCGCTCGCGCCCATGGCCGATCGCCTGATCCGCTTTAAGAACGGTCGCGTGGAGAGCGAGACGGTCCAGCAAAATCCCGTGCCTATCGAGACGATCGAGTGGTAGCGCCCATGGACCAAGACCGCCAAAACAGCCTACGCCGCGACGCGCAGAACACGGAGCGCGAGCAGGATTTTACGACCTACCGCACTGCCCAAAGCTCAAACGATATGGTGCCGACGGTTTTTCGCCGTGGCATCTACCGCACAATCCGAGGCAGTCTTAAGCGCTTTTTGTCAATCGTGGTCATCACCGCGCTTGGCGTGAGCGTGATGTGCGGCCTTAAGGCGGGTTGCGAGGACCTGTGTGATTCGGTTGATGCCTACTTCGACCAGCAAAATGTCTATGACATTAACGTGCAGTCGACCTATGGCCTGACTGACGATGATCTCGACGCCATACAAGAGGTCGATGGCGTCGAAACGGCCGAGGGCATCTACACCGAGACCGCCTACACCGCCGTGGGCACAACGCGCGAGCGCGTGGTCGTGCAGAGTCTCTCCAAGGAGAACATCGATCAGCCGGTGCTCGTGAACGGCGATTTGCCCGAGAGCGCCGATGAAGTCGCGGTGACTTCGAAGTTCCTGAAGGCATCGGGCAAGAAAATCGGCGATACGGTGAGTTTTGCCGCCAATGACGCGAGCTCGTCCAATCAAAGCGCCAAGGACCAGTTTGCCGCGGGCGATTACACCATTACGGCTGAGGTCCTCGACCCCACTGATGTAAGTTCTGACTCGACAGTCAACGCCTTTCGCGCTGCTTCGGCTGCGGACTATAAGTTCTATGTGAGCGAGGACGCCGCGACATCTTCTTCCTACTCCGCGGTCCACGTGATCGTCGAGGGAGCCAAGAGCCTCAACTCCTATTCGGATTCCTACGCGGCAAAGATCAATGAGGTCAAGGGCAATATCGAGAAGATCCGCGAGGAGCGTGAGAAGGCGCGCGCCCAGGAGCTGACGGTCGACACGCCGGCGAGCTTGGACGCGGCTGAGCGTCAGGCGAATATGCTCTTTGGGATTGAGCAGGACAACATCAACCGCATGGCCGAGGGCAGCGACGAGCGTGCGCAGGCGCAAGCCGACCTGGATCAGCGTCGCGCCGCCGCCGACCAGCAGTTTGCCGATGCCCGCGCCGAGCTTTCCGACCTGGGCGAATGCACCTGGTACATCCAGGACCGCGGCAATATCGCAAGCTACTCGAGCGTCGAGAGCGATAGTTCCTCAATCGAGGCCATCGCCACGGTGTTCCCGTTCATCTTCTTTATCGTCGCCGTGCTCATCAGCCTTACCACCGCCACGCGTATGGTTGAGGAGGAGCGCACGCTCATCGGCCTGTATAAGGCGCTCGGTTATTCGCGCGGGCGCATCCTGTCCAAATACGTGGACTATGCGCTGTGGGCTTGTCTGATCGGCGGCGTGCTCGGCAACATCATCGGCTTTGTGGGCCTGCCGCTGTTCTTGTTTACGGTGTTCGACGACATGTACTCGCTGCCTCAGATGCTGCTTTCGTACGACATCGTGTCCTCGATCGTGTCGGTTGCGCTGTTTGCCGTGGGCGTGGTGGGCGCCACGATTGTCGCCTGCCGCCACGAGATGGCCGAGACCCCAGCTTCGCTCATGCGTCCCAAGGCCCCGCGCGCCGGCTCACGCATTCTGCTCGAGCGTATCGGATTTATCTGGCGCCGCATGGGCTTCTTAAACAAGGTAGCGGCGCGTAACCTGTTCCGCTACAAAAAGCGCGCTTTTATGACCATCTTCGGTATCGCCGGCTGCACGGCGCTCGTGATCTGCGGTATGGGCATCCGTGACACGTCGGTGGCGCTTTCGCCCAAGCAGTACGGGCATATCACGCGCTACGACCTGCTGGCGGTTGCCAATCCCGACGATTTTTCGCAGACGTGCGCGGCATTGGATGAGCGCAGTGCGGCCAATGATTCCAACGTGACCGTGACTTCGACCCTGCCGATTATGACCGACAACGTCACCTTTACGTTTGGCGGCAAGAGCGAGACCGTGCAGCTGATCGTGGTGCCCGATGACCGCACGAACGATCTGGACGACTACGTGCGCCTGGAGGATGAGTCCAAAGAACCGCTGTCTTTGCGTGACGGAGACGTGTATCTGAGCAAAAGTTCACAGCTGGTGCTGGGGATTCAGCCGGGCGATACGGCTCACGTCCAGGATTCGTCGCTCAATGTTGCCAAGGTCAAAGTCAGCGACATTTCGCTTAACTATCTGGGCAACACGCTTTACATGACGCAGGGCACCTATGAACGTGCGTTCGGTCGAAGCGCACGCCTCAACGGCATCTTTGTGCTGCTTAAGGGCTCATCTTCTGACCAGATTGCGTTTAGCAAGAAGATTAAGAGCGATGGTTGGCTCACCATCTCGAGCACGGCCGAACATTGGCAGAACTACGAGGCGAACTTTACGATTATCAATTCTGTCGTGGTGCTCGTGACCTTTATGGCAGCGTGCCTATCGTTTGTGGTGGTGTTTACGCTGTCCAACACGAATATCTCCGAGCGCGAGCGCGAGCTGGCGACCATTAAGGTGCTGGGCTTCCGTCGCGGCGAGGTGCACCACTACGTCAACAAGGAGACGTTGATCCTCACGGCGATTGGCGCCGCACTGGGCGTGCCACTGGGTGGCTTGCTGGCCGAGAGCTTTACCTACATTTTGCAGATGCCGTCGCTGTACTTTGACGTCGAGGTCGAGCCGCTAAGCTACGTGCTCGCCGTGGTGCTTTCCTTTGGCTTTACGTTTATCGTCAACCTCGCCACCAATCGTACCCTCAACAAGATCGACATGGTCGGCGCCCTCAAGAGTGCCGAGTAGCCTGCAAAAAAGGGACAGGTTTATTTTGGCAGGTTTTACCTGGCCAAACGCCGGGCACCTACGGGCGACCCGGCGTTTGTTGCTTTGCTATCTTCTGCTCGCAAGCGTTGATGAGAGGCTCTTTTCAGCCTTCGAGATTGAGCTTGAATGGGTCGTATGCTACAAAACGGGCCTATCTACTACGTTTAATTGGATACCCTCAACCATGCCGGGAAAACGAAAAATAAAACCGACGCTCCTATAAGTTGTCAATAGGCAGTTTGCGGGAGCGCTCCCTTC
>URBB01000108.1 GCA_900545835.1 uncultured Collinsella sp.
CGTGGGCTCGGAGATGTGTATAAGAGACAGGCGGTGAACAGGGGCTGGAACACCTGGATGACGCCCTGGGCAAAGCAGAAGCCAAAAGCAGCGCGGAAGGCGATGTCAAAGACCCAAAAGACGGTGATGCAGACGGAGAAGGGGATGATGTCCTTAAAGGTCTGCGAGATGTTGGGCGGAACCTGCTCGGGCATCTTGACGGTGATGTTGCGCTTAATGAAGAACTTGTAGATGATGCCGGTCACAAACGCAGCGATAAAGGCGGTCAGCAGGCCTTTGGAACCAAGGTAGGTGGTGTTGAAGCCGCTGGCAGCGTCCGTGGCGATCGTGTCGCTCGAAAGGAGCAAGAAGCCGATGATGGCCGCGCACATGCACGAGATGAAGTTGATCTGGTTGTTCTTGGGCAGATCGCGGTTCTGAGCGTCGGCGAAGTGCTTGGCCGTGGTGGCGGCACAGGCGATGGCCAGGATGCCCATGGAGTAGTTGTAGCACTTCCATAGGGCGTTGTTGATGTCATCGGGCCAGTAGAAACCCCAGATATTGGGAACCGAGGCTACCAGGCAGAAGATGGACGAGAAGATGATGATGGGGATGACGGAGATAAAACCGTCGCGGATCGCCTTGAGGTACTTGTTGCGGGCGATCGCGTTGAAAAAGGGCTGCCCCTTTTCGATGATGGCGATGAGTTGCTCCATGCAAAGCTCCTAAGAGTCGGTGGGTTGGCAACGATGGTAGCTTTTGACGTTTGGTTGCCAAAATGTTGACGTTGCCATTTTGCGACACAAAATAAGACGCGAACCGATGGCCCCTGTGCCTGTGGACCGTCGATTCCTTGCGCGTAAACGTTTGAGCCGCCCGGTGGCTCTGTGTTTGCACAATGGCAACGTTAACATTTGGTCGACAAAAGCTGTTCGGGGAAGCAAAAATGTCGGTGAACGGTAGGTTTTGGGTGGTGAGCGTATGGTGGGGGAGGTGTTGGATATACTTGAAGGCGTTAAAAATGACTGCGTAGGGTGTCACCAATGGCATCGTTGACATAGAAAGATCGACCTATGGCCGCTGTTAAAAAATCGGTATCCGTTAAGGATGTGGCGCGTCTCGCGGGCGTCTCGGAACAGACGGTCTCGCGCACCGTTCACGATTCGCCCAGCGTGCGCCCCGAGACCAAGGAGCGCGTGCGTGCCGCCATGCGCGAGCTGGGGTATCGACCCAACTTTGCCGGCCGGTCGCTGCGCCGCGGCAAGTTCAAGACCGTCGGCGTCGCCATGTTCAACATCACCGGCACCGGAAACCTCGACCGCATGGAGGGTTTTGCCGCCGCCGCCGACAAGCACGGCTATGCCATCACCCTTACTAAAGTAGATGGGCATCCCTACACCCTCGAGAGCGCGTCGTCGCGTATGAGTGCGCTTCCGGTAGACGGTATGGTTGTGATTATGAACCGCATGCCGGCGGACTTTGGCACCTTTGAGCCGCTGCCCGGTATGCAGACGGTGCTCGTTACCATGCTGGAGCACCCGCTCTGTTCAACGGTCGATAACGACCAGTTCGATTGCTCGCGCCAAGTGGTCGAGTACTTGCTGGGGCAGGGGCACAAGACCGTGCACTTTATCTCGTGTCCCGAGCGCTCGCTTTCGGGCATGCGGCGCGAGGAAGGCTGGCGCGAGACATTGCGTGCGCATGGCATCGAGCCACCGCAGCTCGTGCGCGGCGACTGGACAGCGCAGAGTGGATATGCTGCCGGTCAGGCTCTGGCGGACGATCCGACCTGTACGGCCATTTATGCTTCCAACGATGCCATGGCATATGGCTGCATCCGTGGGCTCGAGTCGCGCGGGAAGCGCGTGCCCCAGGACGTAAGCGTGGTGGGTGTTGACGATAGTTTGGGCGATATCGTGCCCGATCGTCGCCTGACCACGGTGCGCTTTGACAACAAACGCGTCGGCATGTGGGCGGTCGACAAGATTGCCGGCGCCGAGGGCACTGCACCCGGTGTGGAGCACATGCTGTTTCCGGGCGTGCTCGTCGAGGGCGATACGGTGCGCGATGTACGCTAGGGCGCGGGTCTGTTTGGGTTGCCGCTAATTGTGTTCGATATTGTTCAGATTGGTTTAAAAACCGTTCACGGGCGAATAGTGACCGTTTATAGCTCAAAATTACGTTTTGCGCTGTTCTTTTTTGTTTGAATGTTATTGTTTCTGTCATACACAACGCAGCGCGTATGCCCGGACGCGATGCTCTCCATTGGTTCATATGTGAAAGGAACGCAATATGGCAACCAAAGAAGAAATCTCGATGGTTGGATTCGAGATTGTCGCATACGCAGGTGACGCCCAGACCGATCTGCTTGCAGCGCTCGATGCTGCTCGCGAGGGTGACTTTGAGAAGGCCGAACAGCTGCACAAGGATGCCAGCGATGCACTTATCGGCGCCCACGACACGCAGACCAAGCTGCTTTCGCAGGAGGCCGGCGGTGGCGAGATGGAGATGACCTTCATCATGGCTCACGCTCAGGACACTCTCATGACCACTATGATCCTGGAGAAGCAGGCCCGCTTTACCATCGATGCCTACAAGCGCATCGCTGAGCTCGAGGCCAAGCTCGCCTAACGAGCCCTCACAACCAAGTTCCCTTCCAAAAGCCCTGCCGCACCCGCGACAGGGCTTTTTCTGTCCTCCTCCAAGTTGCGGTGAAATAAGGACTGAATAGGGGCCGGCGGGCGCAAAACAATCCCTATTCCACCGCAACTCATCCCGAGATAGTCATTGGGGACGTTCTTAAACGACTGGTCATTGGGGACAGTCTTGGTGCGCTCCGTTGTCCTCCCGTTCGGTTTTTTACTGGGTGGGTATACTTCCATCCGCAATACAGACCGGACTGAGGAGGTATCCAAATGCCGGATAACGGGTCAATACAAAAAAGAGACGCGCACGAGATGGCTCATGGACGTCCTGTCCAGATAACCGAGCACACGACGGTAACCGAGCTGCAGCCCAGCCTGTCCGATGTCGTGTGCGCAAACAAAAAGCTGCAGATTGGCTTTATCGTTGCGCTCGTGGTACTGGCGCTGCTGTCGGGCTTTGTAGCTCGTCCGCATTTCGCCGATACCAAGACTTGGGACTCCACCATCGAGGTCATCGATCAAAAGAAGGGCAATGTTTTGGCGCTCACGACCTCGTGCGTCGCCCTATCTGCGGGTATCACTGCGCTGCCGGGCGATACGGGAACGCCGGTTGCCGAGCAGCTCGCGCAGCTTTCGGGTAACTTGGGCATCGTGCTTGCCGTGCTCTACCTCGAAAAATACCTGCTGACCATTTTGTGGTCGGTTGGCCTGGGCATCCTGATCCCGTTTGCGCTGGTGCTCTTTGCGGTGTCGCTCGGCATTCACGGGCGCTGGAGCACGAGCGCCGTCCTGCGCCGCGTGGCGACTCGCGTGCTGGTGGTCGCCATGATCGGAATGGCCCTGGTGCCTGCAAGCGTATGGGTGTCGCAAAAGGTCGACGAAACGTATCGAGTGAGCATCGAGGCGGCCGAGCAAAAGGCGGCCGACGCTGCGGGTACGGCAAATAGTGATAGCTCCAAAGCAAGCAAAAAAAAGACCGAGTCCACAGAGTCCAAGAACGTGCTTGAGCAGCTTGCCGACGGTGCCTCGAGCCTGGTCACGTCGGTAACCAGTGGTGCCAAGCAGATGACCGACGAGATCGTGCAGCAGGTGACCGACCTTATCGAAGGCGTCATCGTGATGATCGTGACCTCGTGCGTGATTCCACTGCTGGTGCTCGCGGCGTTTTTGTGGCTGGGGCACGTGCTGCTGGGGATTGATATCTCCGGTCCCGCGAACTATTTGACGGGCCGCTTTCTGAGCGCGCCGTCCAAGCACGCCAAAAAGGGCGGGCAGTTCGAGTAGCTAAAACAGCTGTATATACCGGGGAATACCGCCGAAGGGCGGCCGAGACACGTTCTCGGCCGCCTTTTTGTTTGTTGAACACGTGGTCACTACGTCCGCGCCGATCCCAAACTGTCAGCAATCATCCGTAAACGGTATTTGTTCAAAAAAGAACAAAGATAAACAAATTGTTGTTGCAGTCGATGTTCGAATGTGTTCAAATAAACATGAACAGTGAAGAACCGCACATTCAGATGCCCGGACCTGAACGCGATTCAACACTTCCAAACAGAAACTACGCACCTGCGTATCTCTCAAGGAGGATGTCATGAGGGTTGTAATCGCTTCCGATGCCGACGGTATGTCGATGAAGGAGTCCATCAAGGAGATGCTCATCGCCGACGGTCACGAGGTCGTCGACTATTCCGAGACCCCTGCCGCGGACTTTGTCGATTCCGCGACCGCCGTTGCTAAGGACCTGCTGGAGCACAAGGATTCCCAGGGCTTCGCATTCGATAAGTACGGCGTCGGCTCCTATATGGCCGCCGTCAAGATTAAGGGCATGGTCGTCGCCAACATTTCCGACGAGCGTTCCGCCTACATGACCCGCGAGCACAACGGCTCGCGCATGGTCACCATGGGCCCGGGCGTTGTGGGTACCGAGGTCGCCAAGAAGATCGCCCGCGAGTTCCTGCGCGCCCAGTACGCCGGCGGCCGTCACCAGATCCGTGTCGACATGCTCAACAAGATGGCCTAACGAGAGCCACCGAGAACTCGAACTTCTACCTCAACTTGTGAATTCAGACGAAAGGACGTTCTGATGAAGAAGACCATCGCAATCGGTTGCGACCATATCGTTACGGACGAGAAGATCTATCTGGCCGACCGCCTGGAGCAGGCTGGCTACAAGGTGCTCGACTGCGGCACCTACAGCCACACCCGTACGCACTACCCCATCTACGGTAAGGCCGTGGGCGAGGCTGTTGCCAGCGGCAAGGCCGACTTTGGCGTGGCCCTTTGCGGCACCGGCATCGGCATCACCAACGCCGTCAACAAGGTTCCCGGCGCCCGCTGCGCCCTGGTTCGCGACATGACCTCTGCCCTGTATGCCCGTCGCGAGCTCAACGCCAACATCGTGGGCTTTGGCGGCAAGATCACCGGCGAGTTCCTGATGGCCGACATTATGCTTGCCTTCCTGGAGGAGCCCTACGAGAAGACCCCCGAGCACGATGCCCTGATCGCCAAGATCGATGCTTGCAACAAGGCCGACGCCGAGGCTCAGGCTGACCCGCACTTCTTTGACGAGTTCCTGGAGAAGTGGGACCGCGGCGAATACCATGATTAGCGGGTATCCGGCGTAATTAACTAGTCCGTTGACGGCTCGCGTTTCTGTGAGGGGGCGCGGGCCGGTTTTCTATCAGCCCTATTGACTTGGCGGGCTGTCGTAAGAAAGGGAAGGCTCCTATGGAGTTTGTTCTTGATAACGGTTCTATTCGCGTAGCACTGAGCACGGAGGGTGGGTCGTTCACTTCTATTGCGGCCAACGGCCGTGAGTACCTGTGGCAGGGTGACCCGGCGGTCTGGTCGGGCCAGGCGCCCATTTGTTTCCCGATCTGCGGTGGCCTTCGTGACGGTCACGCAATGACCATGGGCGGCCGCGAGGTAAAGCTCGCCCGCCACGGCTTTGCGCGCAAGCAGGAGTGGAAGCTCGAGGAACAGACCGACAACATGGTTGCGCTGAGCTTAAGCTCTGCCGACCATGCCGAGTTGCTCGAGCAGTACCCGTATCCGTTTAAGATCGTTGCTCGTTACACGATCGATTCGGAAAAGGTGGCCGTGTCGTACGAGGTGACCAATGAGGGCACCGAGGACATGCCGTTCTTTGTGGGCGGTCACCCCGGCTTTAAGTGCCCGCTCGACGAGGGCGAGTCCTATGACGACTACGAGCTTCGTTTTGAGCAGCGTGAGGCCACCGACCTCTGCACTGCCGTTCCCTCGACGGGCCTGATTGATGTTGAGCATCGCAGCAAGAACCCCATGATCGGCCAGAACCTGCCGCTTACCCATGAACTCTTTGACTTCGCGGAGACCATCTTCGACGTGCTCGAGAGCCGCGTGGTTACGCTGACCAAGAAAACCGAGGACAAGGGCGTGCGCCTGACGTTCCCCGATATGCCGTACCTGATTGTGTGGAGCAAGCCCGAGGGCGACTTTGTGGCTGTTGAACCGTGGGGTGGTCTGTCCACCTGCTCCGACGAGGACGATATCCTGGAGCACAAGCGTGGCTGCCTGGTGGCCAAGCCGGGAGAGACCGTCACCCGCGGTTTTGAGATCGAGATCCTTTAACGAGTTATCGTATGTTTGGGGCGGGTCATGCCGCCCCGGAACAGGAGTTCAACATGATTCTGACCGTTACCATGAACCCGTCGATTGATACGCGCTATCAGCTCGACAAGCTGATCATCGACGATGTTAACCGTGTGACGCCCGAAAAGACCGCTGGCGGCAAGGGCCTCA